>CAZLNR010000008.1:0-17861 GCA_964561035.1 uncultured Gammaproteobacteria bacterium
CTTGGGTTTTTTGTATCTTTGAAAGCTGCACCAAAAGTTCCCATGCTACACTGGCATAGGCGCGCGTATCCAAAGCAGCATTTACGGCTTTGCGCATTTTTGCAGCCGCAATCATTTCCATAGCTTTGGTAATTTTTTTAGTGCTGCTAATGGATTTTATGCGGCGTTTGATTACTTTTGTATTGATGGCCATAAAGTATTTCTGTATATACTGCTAAAATGATTTTGCATCTGGTGATGTTGAATAATTTATTTTAATTTTTGGCATAACTGTATCTAGGTAGTTCAGCACTGATTTTTTGAAGCCTTCAAAGATTATAACTTCTTCTTTTTCTCCACTTTTTAATTCGGCAATCAATTTGATCATCGGTGTATAGCGTTGAAATTTACTTACTTTTACTAATGTCCAGTCAGAGAGGGAAATGCATTTTAGTAGATCTGAATTTTTTGTAAGCAGAGTAACTACTTTATTTTGCTCTGGATGCAGATAAGGAATTGCTTTTTTATAAAATTGGATAGATGAACGCATTCCCAATATAGTACTTATTCCGCCAGTGATAGCAATAAAAATTTTAAATCCCGGTTCAATCTCTGAGTACGAGAAATGCAGAATTAGAATAGCAGTAATTATTCCTGCAAAAAACTTTATAAGAGCTTCAGTAAGAAATATTTTGCGGGTTTTTTCTAGCGCTTTCATCAGGCTATCCATACCGTATTAATTAGTATTAAACTTATTTTTTAAACTGCCCGCATGTTTCTTTTAACTCTTTTTCAACCTCTTCATTCCATTCCCCTGCTTCAATTTTTTCCAAAAGCAGAGCTTTGGAAGTGTCAAGGAATGTATGGAACTCATTTTCCCATTGTCTTATATCTTTTACAGCCACATGATTTGTAAATCCATTACTGACTGCGTAAATAACCGCTACTTGGTGGGCAACCGACATTGGTTCGTATTGAGGCTGTTTGAGAACTTCTACCAAGCGCTGACCCAAATCAATTTGATTTTTTGTTTCGGCATCTAAATCAGAAGAAAATTGCGCAAATGCTTCCATTTCACGGAATTGAGCCATAGCCAATTTTAATTTACCAGCAACTTTTTTCATTGGTTTGATCTGAGCATCACCACCGACGCGGGACACGGAGATACCAACGTTTAAAGCAGGACGAATACCTTTATAGAACAGATCTGTTTCCAAGAAAATCTGACCGTCGGTAATGGAAATTACGTTGGTAGGAATATATGCGGTAACGTCACCGGCTTGAGTCTCAATAATAGGAAGCGCGGTAATTGAGCCTCCGCCGAATTCTTTGTTGCGGCGGCAAGCGCGTTCTAATAAGCGAGAATGTAAGTAGAACACATCACCCGGATAGGCTTCACGGCCTGGAGGTCTGCGGAGCAAAAGAGAAATTTCACGATAAGCCCAAGCTTGCTTGGAAAGATCGTCATAGACACATAACACATCTTTGCCTTTGTCCATGAAGTATTCAGCCATAGATACGCCAGCGTATGGAGCGATATATGAAAGCGCAGCTGGCTGTGAAGCGCCGGCGACAACTACGATAGTGTAATCCATTGCGCCAGTTTCTTTAAGTTTGGCCACAATACGAGCAATTTTTGATTCTTTCTGACCGATGGCTACGTATACACAAATGACATCTTTGCCTTTTTGATTGATGATAGTGTCAATGGCTACAGCAGTTTTACCAGTTTGGCGGTCGCCGATAATAAGCTCGCGCTGGCCGCGGCCAACTGGAATAAGCGCGTCAATAGCTTTAATACCAGTCTGTAAAGGCTGGTTTACTCTTTCGCGAGTCATTACACCCGGAGCAATTTTTTCAATTGGATAAAATGTTTTGGTTTTAATATCCTTACCTCCGTCAATTGCCTGGCCAAGCGGATTAACAACACGGCCTACTAACTCTTCGCCGACTGGTACGGACAAAATACGGTTCGTTCGTTTTACGGTATCCCCTTCCTTGATGTGCTTATATTCACCAAGCAATACGCAGCCAACAGTTTCTTCTTCCAAGTTTAATGCCAAACCATAGGTAATATTTTCACCGCTGCCGAACTCAAGCATTTCACTCGCTTGGCATTTGCCCAAACCAGAAAGGCGCGCGATACCATCGCCTACTTCTATTACTTTTCCGACTTCTTCCATTTCTGCTTCTTTTTGAAACAGAGAAATATTTTTCTTTATCTCTTCAATGATATTATTTGTGGACATACGGATTTTAATTATGCTTGTAAGGTTTTCTTTAATTTATTAAGTTGAGTTTGCACGCTCGCGTCGTATACGCTGTCTTCTATCTTTATCTTTATTCCGCCGAGCAGTTTTGGGTTTATGGCATGTTCTATTTCAACTGTATTGCCAAATTTTTTCTTTATTTGCTGGATAACCTGATCGGATATTGATTGCGCTGTCTCCAACTCTACTGTGGTAATACCCGATTGTTTTTTTGAATAGGCAATAAATTCATCCAGGATATAATTTATTTTTTTTAGCCTGTTATTTTTTTGCAGGACGAGCAAAAACTGTTTTACAATTTCAGGTAAAGCAGATTGCGGGGCGTGTTCCGTAACCTCGTATAACGCTTTGGCAAATTGTATATTGCTTTGTTTTGCCATAAAATTAGTTCATTTTTTTAATCGCTTCTTCGATTATCTTATTGTCTTTTTCAACGCTTAGGCTGGAGCCGATAATTTTTTCCGCAGCAGAAACAATAACAGCCGCTGCCTGTTCTTTAATTTCACGAATAGATTCGTCGCGCTCGTTTTTAATATTCTTGCGCGCGGTTTCAACCAGTGCTTCAATTTCTTTACGTGTCTTTTCTTTGGCCGCTTCTGCAACCAATACAGATTCTTGCTGAGCCTTTTCAATAATTTTATTCGCGTCAACTTTTGCCTGATCAATTTTTTCCTGGTATTTTCGTTCGCTCATACCAAGATTTGTTTCAATCTTTTTAGCATTATCAATGCTGTCATCAATCATTTTTTGGCGTTCAGCCATTTTTTTGGTGAGTGGTTTTAGGATCAAAAACCAGACGATTAAAGCAACTAACGCGAAGTTTATAAGCTGAAAAATAAACAAAGTACCATTGATTCCGAGCGAGCTTAACACTGTTTCGTCAGCGGCGGCTGTTTCGGCGGCGTAAGAGGCAGTTTTGGCTGCGTATGCGATATCTGTAAACATAAATATTTTGTATTAAATAACTCCATGCAATTTGACCTGTCAAAACGGCAGATCAAATTGATCAAATTACTTCAAAGTAAATACAACCACTAGGGCGTAAATAGCAATAGCTTCAGCAAAAGCTGCGCCAAGAAGCATCGGTACGAATAATTTATCTGAAGCTTCTGGGTTGCGTCCAATAGCTTCCATGGCTTTTGAAACCAAGCTGCCGATTGCAAGCGCTGGTGCCAAACCGCCGATAGCCATAGTTAAACCTTTGGCCAATGTTACGATGGATTCATGATCCATATGTTTTCCTTTCTGATATTGACGCCGGTCGAGGGGGTTGGGAATTTTACCTCACGGGCAATATCTTAGATTAATTAATATTTCAGCTTGCTAAAAAATAACAGGCTGAAAAAAGCAATTAATGTTTTTCTTCATGAGAGCCGTGCGGCTTGGTGGTCATGACTGTTAAATATACAAGTGTTAACATGGTGAAAACACTGGCTTGAATAAGCCCGACTAAAATTTCCAACATCATAAATGGCGCGGGAACAAATGCTGCGGCAATGCTGCTGATAACAGAGATGAGCACTTCGCCGGCAAAAATATTTCCAAATAATCTGAGCGATAATGAAAGAACTTTTGCCATTTCACTTACTATTTCAATAAGACCAACTGCCAGTTCAATGACTGCGGTAAAAATTGCGACTGGCCCTTTTGTCAAACTTTTAACAAAAGTGCCTATCTGAATAAACTTATTTATATGAGTAAAAAATCCAACGCTAAATAATCCAAAAATATGAGAAGAAACTACCGATACCAAAGCCATAGCGACTGTTAAGTTCAGGTCGGTATTTGCTGGGCGAAGGAGAGGTGCTTCTCCAGCAATAATACTGCCTGTGCCAGGAAGCAGGCCTAGCCAATTGGATAATAGAATGAAGAAAAAAATAGAACCAACAATTGGTAAAAACTGCATGGTTTTCTTGCGGTCCCCTGTTACTTGGTCAAAATAAACAAATAATTTTTCCAAAAAAAACTCAATGAAATTTTGAGTTTTTCCTGGTTTTAATTTTATTTTTTTTCGCAGAGATAAACCGATGAGTAAAAAAATCAAGAGTGCCAACCATGTATTAATTATGGTGTTAGTAATAGGAAGTTTCCCAATATGAAATAAAGTTTCCGGAGCAAGGGTTGGGATATGTGATTCCATAGTAAGGCAATGCTGCTAAAAATTATTTTTTTCTGAAATGTTTTTATTTATTCTACTCGCGTCATTGAGTGCTTTGTATTCTGTTCCATATCTCTTGGCTTTTTGGTGTATTATTTTTGCTGACACGCAAGCCGAGATAATGAAAGCCAAAATTGTTAACCAGGGTCCCGTGTTATATCTCTTATCAAGATATTGACCGATGAGAACAAATACTACTACCGGTATGGCAATAGAAGCGCCAAAATCCCCTACTATCTTTAGGCCGAAAATTTGATAATCTCGACTTGTTGGTTTTGACGGTTGTTTGTCCTGCATACCTAAAAAACAAATGACGCGACTATTTTACATATTTTTCTTGACAAAGTCAAGGATTTTGAAAAATCTACCCCCATATATTGACCGGGGGCAGTTTTTTTGCTAGTTTCAAGATAATCTGTTCTAGCCAGCGATGGCTTTGAATGGTAAGCTCTACCAAAAACCCGCGACGGTGCGAGGAAGTATGCTTGATAAAATTCTACAGGCTTTTCGTGGTTGTGGCTTGGAGGTCAGCGTTCGCTCGACTCAAGGAGAGAGTCCGGCGCAAATCCTGATTGGGGAAATTACCCCTCCCGAATGGAGTTGCCTAGTTGAGATTGAGTTCTTGAGCTCAGAATCTACCGGTATTCCACAGCCACCTGGAGAGGCTAGGGTTGGATGTAAGATCCTGGAAGGTCCTAAAAAGGGCAAGGTCTTTAGCCTGACCACCCTTTTGGGAGGTGGTTCCATGGGTGTTTGGCAAATCTTGCGAGGCGAGGGTTTGCCTGATGCTCGCCGAATCAGGACTGCACGCCTGCGCCAGGTGCTTGGTGGTAAGTAGGGTTGGGTGCTTCGGTGAACAAGGGTTCCCGGGCACCCGCAAGACAAAAAAAGCTTTGAAAGTCAAGGCTTTTTTTGTTTGAGCAGAGTTATAACTGCTTATTTTAGCCAAAAATGTAACTTTTAGCCTGGTAGCGGGTATATATCTATTGACAAAATAGCAAAATAGCTATATATTGAGTTGTTCTTTAACAATGGGTAGTCAAGGGGAAAAAGGGCGGTAATTTAACGCTTTTTCTCCCCTTAGGTTATCAATTCCTTCATAGCGTCGAATAAAGACGACACAACCCCACCGGAGCACTATGGAAGAAGAATACATCGCTTTCGTACTTGACGGTATTGACCTTGTTCAGATGGCCTTTGAATGCGAGGTCGAGGCTGCCTTCGCAAAGGCCACCGTCGTGCCGATGCCGCCAGAAGCGGTGCGGTTGATTGCCGGCACGACCAATGCCATGGTCGTGCCGGAGGCGAGTGTCGATGGAGGGTGGGACGAGGAAACCACTGTGGTGGATGTCCCTCTCCTCGATACCAAAGAGCGAGCTCAGATCGAAGGAGAAACGACCAAGATCGGCTGGGGGCCTAGTCGGCTTCCCGGTCGAAACTGAAGAGTTGTACAGTTCGCCGTCACGAGTCGCTTTATAGATAATTATATTGTCTACAAAGCGATGACGGCGAACTTCGTTAAAGAACAAATATAACAAAAACTACGCTTAAAGGCGTAGTTTTTGTTATGGTCTAGGTATTGACTTTTTTGGGAAAATATGGTATATGGGATGCATGCTCATGTGGCCAAATACCGCGAAGGACTGGGCGCTCTTCATTCTCTGCCTCATCAAGGGCAAGTGAAGAACCCGGCATGACGAAGTGGATCAGCTCCTCCAGGGCTGCTCCGACCGCATCAATCTAGTGCTGTACCATACAGCCAGACAGATTGGTGCGGGTTTTTTGCTTTTAAGCGATTTTGCGGCTATTTACTTATCTACCTCACTTATGCTACGTTAGAAACACAAGGAGGACCCATGGCGACGACCATAGACAATTTGAGGCACCGAGCAACGCAGTTCGTGCTCGACGGCGTGCGGGTGACCATGTTCTGCATGGTAGTGGGGGTTCTCTTCTATTACGGAGCAATCCGCAATAAGAAGGGTGACGCTCCGCGCACCTACCTGGACTAGGCCCCGTCCCACCTGTCGTCCCCCGCCCTGCTCTCGATTCTCGAGGCAGGGCATTCGCATTTTATAGAGTAATATTAAACAGTTTAAGCGCATTATCCGTAGTTGCGCGTTTGGCATCTTCAAAAGACACGTGTTTTAATTCGGCAATTTTTCTGATGGTATGCTCTACCATTGGCGGTTCACAGCGCCTGCCTCTAAAAGGAATTGGCGCCAAATATGGAGCGTCGGTTTCTACTACAATTTTTTCTAACGGAATATTTTTTACCGCTTCCAATAAATCGGCCTGAATTTGAGGATCTGATTTTTTAGGAGGAAATGTTATTACACCGGTAAAACCAATATGCAATCCTAAACTTAAATATTGTTCGGCAAATTTCCAATTTCCAGTATAACAGTGCACTGTTCCCTGCACTGATAGCATACTATGTTCTTGCATTAAACTCTTAAGCAGTTCTATCATTTCTGCATGCGCTTCCCGAACATGGATTACCAGCACTACTCCAAGCTCTTGAGCCAGTTTAAACTGCAACGCAAATGTTTTCTTTTGTTTTTCCAGAACTTCTTCACGCGTCCTGCCTTCGGGCATGCGGTACAAATCCAAACCGCACTCCCCTACGGCAATAACTTTTTTGCTCTGTCCTAGCTGTTTATAATAATCGTAATCAAAATCTTCTTCGCGCGACAAAAAACTGCTTTCTTCTTCGTCTATATGAGTAGAAAATAAATGCACTGGGTGCAAACCGATACTGGCATACGTAAATGGAAATTGTTCGGCCATCTCTACTCCGGCGCGACTGGTATCTTTTTGCGTGCCAACTAAATTTAAGACCATCTTTTTTTCTCCGCATTTTTTTATAACTTCCAGAGCGTCATTTTTAAATCCGTTAAATTGAACATGGCAATGAGTATCAAACATAGATTATAGAATACTGTCTACAGTGCTGCGCAACATGCGCAACGCTTCGGGAAATAAAGGAATAAGAATAGAAGCAAAACGAACGAGCGGCGGAGCAACCTGCGACTCTGCCAAACCATCCATAAACGGCAAGCCAATTGGAAAACGAGCAATAAAAAACAATGACACACCAACCATGAGAGCGCCTTCAAGCGCTCCTAAAACAAAGCCAAGCATTCGGTCTATGCTGTGCAAAAAAGGCAGCCGTGTAAAAATTGATAATACTTTTTCTATCAGCCAGAAAATCAAACCGACTATGCGGGTAATGAAAAGAAAAGAAACGATAAAGATGATAACTTTAACGTAATTTTGGTTCCAGCCGGTAAAATTGATAATCCAATTAGCCAATTGTTCGTAGTATCGGCTGGCCACATATACGCCAACGGCAGTACCGATAAGCGAACCAACTGTTCGCACCAAACCAAACCACAAACCAAATAAAGCAAATCCGGCAATGATAAGAAGCAGAACAATGTCAAATAATGACATAAAAATATTTTATCCCAAACGCGGGAAGAGCTGTTCGGGTTTTTTAATAGTGTTTCCTACTACTAATTGTACCCAATTTTGCAATTCAGATAAAGGTTTTGCGCACTCAACGGCAAAATCCAAACCAAGCTGCGTCATGATTTTTTCAGCAGTTTCAGGCATGATAGGCAAAATCATTATGGCAATATGGCGAAGCCCTTCTGCCAAATGATGCAGCAAATCTTTTACTTCGTCTTCCTTGCCGGCTTTTATCATTGCCCATGGCTGTCTATCCGAAATCATTTGATCGCAATACGTAATAAATTTCCAAACGGATTCCAAAGCTCGATCAAACCGCCAAGCTTCCATGCCCTGCTGATATTCCGCATATATTTTAGCCACTTGTTCAATAATTTCGTTGTCTACTTTGGATGTTTCCGGAATTGTGCTCTCGCAATATTTTTCAATCATGACAAGTACGCGATTGGTAAGGTTGCCCAAACCGTTTGCCAGATCTGCCTGGTAGCGTTCATTAAATTTGGCATACGAAAAATCACCATCATTATCAAACAAAATTTCACGCATCAAAAAATACCGCACGGCTTCTAGAGGATATTTTTGCACCAATTCCAACGGATCAATTACATTGCCTACGCTTTTACTCATCTTCTGTCCATCTACGGTTATCCAGCCGTGTACCGCAATTTGTTTTGGCACTTCAACACCCGCAGACATTAGCATGGCTGGCCACAACAAAGAATGAAAACGGTTAATCTCTTTTCCGATTACGTGAGCATCGGCTGGCCAAAATTTATTAAACAACTCATTGCCTTGCCTGCCCCACCCCAGCGCGGAAATATAATTGGTAAGCGCGTCAAACCAAACATACATTACCTGATTTTTGTCATCTGGTACGGGAACGCCCCATGGCAGTTTTTCTTTTACTCTGGAGATACTCACGTCTTCCAAACCATTTTTAAGAATATTTTTCATTTCTTTAAAACGATGTTCCGGGTAGACAAAATTTGGATTTTGTTCAAAGAAATCTTCTATTTGTTTTTGATACTTAGAAAGTTTAAAAAAATAATTTTCTTCGGATAATGTTTCTGGTACGCGGTTGTGGTCTGGGCATTTGCCATCCACTAGATCTTTTTCTATCTTAAAAGATTCGCAACCAACACAGTATAAGCCGGTATAGGTTTTTTTATAGATATCGCCGTTTGCCAAAGATTTTTTCCAGAGTTCTTGCGCAGATTGCATGTGCCTATTTTCGGTGGTGCGGATAAAATCATTGTTGGAAATATTCCATTGATCGATTAAATTAGAGTACGTGGCTGATTTTTCCAAGGCAAATTCTTCTACAGGCTTATTTAATTCTTTAGCGGTTTTAAGCATTTTTTGGCCATGCTCATCGGTGCCAGTGAGAAAATACACATCCCTGCCCAGTAAGCGCTGGTAGCGAGCCATCACATCAGTATACAAAAATTCTAAGGCATGACCAATATGCGGATTGGCATTGGCATATGGGATGGCAGTGGTGAGATAATATTTATTTTTCATACAAAGTGAGTAAAATAAAACTTATTCTAATTTTCAGTAAGTGCGTTTTTTATAATATCTTTTAACTCAACCGAATTTTTCAGTGGACTATATATAAAATTCTCCAGCTCTTCCAAACTAACCCAATAAGATTCTTCGTGTTCAGTGCTTAATTTAATTTCTGCAGTATTATTTTTAATCGCATAAATTATGCGGCAGGTTGGAGTGTGGTTTTTTAGCGTATAGCCAATCATAGATCCAAGCGGGCGCATAATCTCAAAATCATCCAGACCTAATTCTTCTTTTATTTCTCGACGAAAAGCTTCTTCGGCGGTTGAGCTGTCTAACTCTTCTACCTCAATTCTGCCTCCAGGCAATTCCCAGTAATTATTACCAGGAGCACGAATAATTAAGCATTTTTTATCACGAATTAATGCACCCCATTGACTAACGGTAAATTTTTCATGTTCTTTATTCATAACTCTTTATACAGCATTTATAACTACCACAAACTCCCCTCGTTCATCTTGCATGCTTTCTACTACTTGATCAATCGTGCCTCTATAAACCGTTTCAAATTTTTTGGTAATTTCTCTACATACCATAAGCTGTCTTTTTGGATCAAGAACTTCTTTTAATTCTTGCAAACATTTTTTTATTCTATGTCCGGATTCGTAAAATACTACCGTGTTTTCGGCAAGGGCAGCTTCTTTAAAAAATTTTTGTCGTTTGTTTTTATGCGGAGGAAAACCCATAAAAACAAACTTGTCCGTAGGAAAACCTGAGATAGACAAAGCTGCTGTAACTGCCGATGGGCCGGGAATTGACACAACCGGAATCTCTGGAGCGAATTTTACAATTTGAGCAATAAGTACACCGCCCGGGTCGCTGATTCCAGGCGTGCCGGCATCGGTAACTAAAGCCATATTTTTTCCCTCTTCCAGCATAGACACAATTTCTTTTATTTTTTTCATGTCTGAGTGCTGGTGGTAGCTTGTGAGTGTTTTGCTAATCTGAAAGTGCTCCAAAAGATTTTTGGTTACTCGAGTATCTTCACATAACACAATATCTACGCTTTTAAGTGTTTCTAAAGCGCGCAAAGTTATATCGCCTAAATTGCCGATTGGTGTAGCTACAATGTATAACGTACCTGTCATAATACAGGTAATACTAGCAAAAACTAGCCAAAAAAGCAAAGATTGTTATTTTTTGAGCTTGACACGAGTTTTGACTAAGTTGGAGACAGAAAAAACTGTAGCACCCAAGGTACCCATAAACAGATCCTTCATGGTGTCGAAATTGCTGGCTTGAGCATGCGTATATAAAAATGTATCCGATAAAAATTCATAAAATTCCCAGCATACCGCCATGGACATAGTAAATAAAATTATTAAAATAGCATCTACTATTGTGCTGGTTGTGCTAATCTTGCTAATACGTTTAAAAAAACAAAGTATATATAAACCGCTGATTGCCATGCTAAACCCGCCCAAAAAATGAAATAAAACATTCCACCACCAAACTGTACTGTAGGGTTCGTAGAAATTATTGAGAGAATCTGCGACTAAAAATACTATAAAAGGCGGTGCGCAGATATGAAGAAGATCTTTAAAAGAAAAACGCATATTAAAACATGTTTTCAAGGGCATTATCCAAATCTTTGCTTTTTTCAGCCGCGGTTTTTGGCTTTTTCTGAGAATTTTTTTCTATCTCCCCCATTACGTTTTCGGGAGTAACGCCCAAGACCAGGTTTTCATTTACCAGCATATTTGGCCCAAAATCACAACAACCTAAACAGCAGGCGTAGTCAAAATCAATTTCTTTGTTTTGCTCGCCCGGCTCCAAGCCGGTTTCTTGTTTTATTTTTTTTACCACCGCTTCGGCGCCATTTTCTATGCATGTGTAGTTTTGGCAAACGCGGACTTCAGTTCTTTTTTTCATAATTATTGCAAGGTGTTTAAAGCGCGCAGCTGCGATACAATCTCCGGCAAATGCTTCATAGCATAGTCTATATCTGATTTTGAAGTGCTTCGGCCTAAAGAAAATCTGATACCACCTTTTGTTTCTTCGTAATTTTTTCCGAGCGCAGCCAGCACATGCGATGTTTGCATGGTTTTGCTGGAGCATGCGGAGCCAATCGAAGCCATTATTCCGCGCGCGTCGAGATACAATAAAAGCGCTTCGGCTTCCACACCTGCAAAATGAACATGTAAATTATTCGGCAAGCGCTGCTCGCCTATGGCTGGCCCAGTAAGAGAAACGCCAGAAATCTTTTTTTGAATATTTTTCCAAAAGTATTCAGCAAGAGATCGTAAGCGAGCGCTATCTTTAACAGTCTGTTTTTGGCAAATCTGCAATGCTTGCGCTAAACCGGCAATTCCCGCGCTATTTTCTGTACCAGAACGAAGATCAAATTCTTGTCCGCCGCCCAATATAATAGCTTTAAGCAAATTTTTATGGCGCGCGTACAGCAAACCGGTGCCTTTTGGCCCGTATATTTTACTGCCGTTGATGGTAAGCAAATCAATATGCAGCTTATCTACGGAGAGATCATAAAAACTTGCCGCCTGACAGGCATCGGTGTGAAACAGCGGATAAACAGTATTATGCGCTTTTCTGTATTGTAAAATTTTTCTACCAATTTCCGCTATGGGTGCAATACTGCCTATTTCATTATTGGCAAACATTACAGAAACTAAAACTGTGTCTGGTGTAACGGCGCGCATAATATCTTCAGCAGAAAACAGACCATCGGCAGCGCGTGGACGCAGATAGGTTACCTTCCAACCTTTTTGTTCCAGTTGTTGCAAGGGATGCAGCACGGCATGATGTTCTATGGCTGTAGACACAATATGCCCTGGCTTTGCATGCGCCAATGCCGATCCCGTAATAGCCAAATTATCAGACTCGGTGCCGCTGGCGGTAAAAATAATATTGTCTGGATTAGTTCCTAGGATATCGGCGATTTGCGCGCGATTTTTTGCAAGCGCTTTGGCGGCATTTTGACCTTGAGAATGCAGTGAAGAAGGGTTGCCATACATGTTTTGTAAAAACGGTTTCATAGCCAAAAAAACACGGGCGTCCATTGGGGTTGCAGCCGCATGGTCAAGATATACTGTTTTTTTAGCACGAACAGCCATATAGCTAGAATGGCAAGGTTAAATTTATATTTTTTTTCGCTTGCGAGGCTTGAGCACTGCTGCCCGGCAAATCAAAATTAACAGCAAACGGCACTACTTCGCCAACCAGCGATTTATAAAATAATTGCTTGTTGTTTCTGCCAAATTCGTATACTTCTTTGGTGACTTTTACGTCTTGTTCGCAATATTTTTTAATCTCATCAACCTTGCCTTCTTTCCACCATTTCATAGCCTGTAAACCATCAGCGCTTTTGGTAATATCAAGCGTGGCTTCGGCCACATCATTAAGTTTTAAGCGCCGCCCTAAAGAATCTTTTATGGCTTTTAATAAATCTAGATGCGGAAATACTGTTAGGTCGCCTGGATAATACCTGTTTAAAATTGGTAAATCAAAGTGTTCGCTGTTGTACCCTATCAAACGGCTGCTTTTTTCTAAAATTGGCCATAATTTCCCTAGTTCATGCTTTTCATACGAACTGTATTTATCGTGTTCGTATTCGTATATAGAAACTACTGTTATTTCCATTGTGCTTAAATCCGTGATATCGCCGATAGTTTCGATATCAAATATAATTTCATTTGACATACGCGTAGAGTCTGATTACTTGCTATTTTACGGAAATACTATATCATAAGAAAGAAATATTGAACATATCAATATAACCTGTCATTTTATGTCAAAAAATATCGCTATAGTTTGCGGATCATTTCATAAAAAAGAAGTTTCTACTATGCTTGAAGAAGCAAAAAAAACCGCCTCTTTAAACGGCTTAATCGTGATTGAAGAAGTCTGGGTTGACGGTTCATACGAGACACCGCTGGCGGTGAAACGACTTTTGCAAAAAGAAAATATAGACGCAGTAGTAACCCTAGGCATTATTGAACGAGGCGAAACCAAACATGGCATGGTAATGGGAATTACCGTCATGCAAACTATTTTGAATTTGGAGCTTGAATTTATGAAACCAATTGGTGTTGGCATCCTGGGTCCGGAAATTCTACCAAGCCAAATCCCTTCTCGTCTTCTGCCAGGTGCTCAAAAAGCTGTAATGGCGGTTGCAAGCATGTTACAAACAAACTAAATTGCACGCAAGATTTTTTCTTTAATATCTTGTGGAGATAATTGAGCCAGATCATATACTTCTTCTACAGTGCCTGATTTTAGATATGAAGTGATGCCGATAGCTCTTTTTTCGTATTGCGAAGGAAGTAGGAATGGATACAAAAATCCCGGCCAGCCGTTATGTAGTGTAATAACCGATTTTCTATCTTCTTCAGAAAAAATCACTGCTGCTTTGTCTGGGTTTGTTTTTCTTAGTTCTTCAAATAATTCGGGAGAAGTGACAGCGATAATTTTTATATCCAGTCTTTGGCTTTCTAATTCGGGCACAATAGCCATAGTGTTGTGAAGTAGATAGGAACCTGAAACTGCCAAGACAACTTTTTGCCCTTTGCCGGAAAAATTTTTATAAACATACGCGCCACTATTTGCTTCTTTGGCTTCAGGAACATCTGCCCCCCGGGTTATTACCGGTACTGCTGGGCGAGACACGGATAAAACAATGGGCTCTCCTTTTTCTAAAGCCCCAAAGAGCATTTCAATGGTTTCGTTGGCATCAAGCGGTTTATATACCTTAACTCCTGGCAACGCATTATATAAAGACATCCAGTACATTCCCTGGTGTGTTGGACCATCTTCTCCAGTTTCAGGCCCATCATGCGAAGCTAAAGCAATAAAAAATCCTTTGAGATCTGGGTTAAGCTGATTGCCGATCGCCGCCAATCGTATTGCATTACCCATCATGGTGGTAAATACGGCAAATGTGCCAAACATGCAGACAGGCTGAAAACCCCCCGGTAAAATGTCTTGCGTCAAACCTGCACCGGCCATAGCCATATTTTGTTCAGCAATACCAAATCGTATACCGCGGCCATACGGATTTTGACGGTTAATGAGCCCGTATACATTTTCGGCAGCATTGGTATATACAGACCGAGCCAAATCTCCCGCGCCAACATAGAAGAAAGCAGTTTGTTTCATAAACCAATTCATCCAAGCTTGGGCTGCGGTACGAGTGGCAACTTTTTCTCCTGGCTTAAAAACTAGTTCCGGCGGCAAAATTTCTGGACGTTTAATGTGCAACGGATTAACAATTGGACGTTTAGCTAAACTGGTTTTTATTTTGGCAACCAACTGGTGTTCCGTAGAAATTTTTTGCGCCCCTTTTTCTAACTGTTGTGCAATATATATTTCATCTTCAGCGGTTATCTCTTGCAAAATAACTTCTATATCAGACATGACGTCATTTTTGTTGCCAGCGATATTAAAACCTAGTTTTTTCATGATTTGCACATACTCTTCATGCCCAGCCGGTGTACCATGAGAAGCAGCTGTATTTTCTAAAGAGCCATAACCCTTACCCTTGCGGGTATGGCATAAAACCATAGTTGGTGAATTGTTTTCAAATCCGCGAGCTGCCAAATGATAAGCGTTGATAAGCTGTGGCAAATTATGACCATCAACTTCAATAACATTCCACCCCAAACCGCGCCAATGATTTGCATACGGCGAAGCAATCACCTGTTCTATTTCTTCATCAATGCCAAAATGATTGTAATCCAAACTAACAATCAAATTTTTTAGGCCATTGGCCGCTGCCAAATTGCGCGCTTCATATGTTAAACCTTCTTCGCTTTCCGCATCACCCATAAATACCCAGATTTTTGTATCTAAACCAGCACCGCGATGCGATAAAGCCAAACCTACTGCCGCAGAAAAACCGTGCCCTGACGGACCGGTGGTAACATCAGAAAAAGGAAAGCTTGATTCAGCATGACCTTGAGGACCGTCAGTATGGCGGAAGCGAACCAAATGTTCCGGAAATACAGGTTTAACAACTGCTTCGGAAAACTGGCGACCTGTACGGCGCAACACTTCGTAATAGAGCGCCTGGCCGGCGAATAATAGTGGCGTACAATGCCCGGCACTCCAAACAACTCGGTCACGGCCTGGATTTTTTGGTAGTAAAGGGTTAAAGGCCAGAATATTGCTTAGGGTAAGGGCCAAAAATTGCTCTGTCTTGCTGCTGCTGCCAGGGTGCCCGGATTGCCCCGCTTCAACAGATGCAAAAATAAGGCCGCGTAAAATTCGAGCGAATTTCTCCATTTTGCCAATATCAATATCTGGAGGAACTTTTGCACCCCGATCTTTTATCTGGACATACTCCCCTTCTTCAATACACTGCTTAACCTCCAATTTGTTTGTTATTTTTTTTGGTAACATGTTTTTCAACATGAAATTTTTAAGTATTTTTTTGATTGACTGACTCTAAAATAAATGCATGCATTACAGCTTTGGCGCGTAATACCGTGTCGGGTGTAATACCTTCTGGGTGCATTAACAGCACGCGAACGGTCTTAACCAAAACTTCAAATGGTTTTTTTGTTAGATTTTCAATTGTAGAAGCCATCGCTGAGATATCTGTAGAACTTTGATGTTGTTGTAGAAAGTCTCGGGCTTTTTTTACTAGAGCATCTATACTCGCATTTTCAATTTCTTTTTTTAAACGAAAATTCTGAACGTCTGTAATATCTCGATTATTCCCATTCTTCAATGGGCTGCTAGTTTTATTGGTATCAGCTATAAATTCAATAACTTTTCCTCCTTCACCTCCACGCTCAGACGAAGACATAAAAACAGTATTAAATTAATTTGGTAATTTATTTTTCCCAAAATCGCCCTTCCTCAAACATTTTTCTTTTCCACGCATAGAACTGCATGTATTCGCATAAAGTAAGAGGCGTGCTACTGGTAAGTATACCATGATTAGACTCACAGCTCAATTCACTTGGAATTTGATATGAAACAACTCGTCCAGATTTTGTTTCTTGGTTGATATACAACCCGTATTCGTGCATGCCAAGCACGCTAGGAAATTGTTTTCGTTCAGCAAAAATAGAATGCCCTTCAAAACTAGTAGTGGCGTTTATATTAAGCAAATGCAGTACAGTTGGCGCAATATCTATAGACGATGCGTATGTATCAATTTTGTGGTTCTCCACGCTCTGTAAAGGCGCAATTTGAGGTAGTAAGGCTGGTGGTACATACATTAAAAACAAATTACGGTCATAAAAACTCAGATCTCCTGCTCTACTCGGCAACAATTTTTTAATTTCTGCGCCAGGAAACGTAGCGTGGTCTGCCACAGCTATTACAATCGTATTTGAAGCGTATTGGCTCTCTTTAAATTGCTGCCACCAGATGCCAAAAGCATCATCGGCAGTATGATATGAGTTAAGTACGTTGTTTTTGCCATCTCCATAGAAAACCATGTCACGCGCCAAATCAAATGGCGGATGCGTATCAACTGTTGAAAGCATCATTAAGAACGGCTCTGTATTTTGTTGTTGCACCAGTTTCCACATGGCTGGAAAAAGCTGATGATCCGAATACCCCCACGATAATGGTTCGCCAGGAATTATGCGAGCAAGTTCATCTTGGCCGTATATATTATCTACATCCATGCTCTTAAAAATAGAGTTTTTATTCTCAAATTCTTTTTTTACGGCGGTTATATAACTAGTAGCATATCCATGCTGTTTTAAAATATCAGGCAAGCATAACAAGCGCAGTCGCTGTAAATTTTTATTTTCTTCTATTTCTGAATATCCTGTAGGCGGTAAGAAAGAGCAAAGTTGAGTAATAATACCGTTAATAGTAGGAGTTGAGGCGTTAAAAAAATTAGCAAATTCAAACGTAGTAGAACTATTAGCCATATCTTCTAAATGCGGTGTAAGATTTTGGAAATTTTTATTGTAAACACTGGTTAAATCTGAAGAAAAAGATTCAAAAAAAACTATAATAATGTTGGGAGTTATAGTTTTAGCATTCTGATCAGGCGGGAAAATAAAGTTTTTTCGGGCCACTGCAAAAGCGCTTGTATTGTAGCTCAAACCAAACTTTTCCAATTTTTTTAGTATGACCGGATCAATTTCTGCTGTTTTGTTAGTATGTTTGGCGTAAGCAATAAAATTACGAACTATAGTGTATTCAGGAGTGTTCTTAAAAGAACTCAGGCCAAATAAAGATCCGAGAGCAATTGGAATTATAAGTAAGCAATAGTATATCCATTGTCTAAATGAAGCCGTATGGACAGTAGAAAAGATACGTTTTGCCAACAGAAAAAAACCGATGCATAACAGAAGCGCTGCAGAAATTAGCAAAGCGCTTAGCCAGTTAAAAATAACACTGCTTGAACCGCGCGCCACCTCTACCATGAGCGGGTTAAAATATAACCCGGTAAAATACATGACCGCAATATTAACGCACCATAATAAAAC
>CAZLNR010000008.1:17961-35612 GCA_964561035.1 uncultured Gammaproteobacteria bacterium
CCCATCAAGCGATTGAAAAAAATGCTCGCGCCAAAATATATGTCGATTGAAACGGCAAACCAAAAAACTATACATATGTTTGCCGATATAATAACCAGCTAACACCGCCAGCCATGTTGCTATGGAAATAATAACAAAGCGGCTATGCGGACGATACGGCGCATGATACCAATTCCAGCCAGCAGAAATAATAAAAGATGCAATAATTGCTTTGGCTACCCCCCACTCCCACACTAATTTGTTACGCAATTTTGCCACACAAAGAAATATTAAAAATAGTACGCCGGCACACATGTATGCGTGTTAGCTGATTGGCAAGAGCTGCCCTGTCGGCACGGCAAAGTTTTGGTACGACAAAAACGCGGCTTTGCTATACAGCCTCTAAACGAGTTAGCTTCGGCACATGTTTGAGCTAAAGAATGATTCGCCTGATAAATAACTGCAATCACCACAATACCGATTAGCACAAAACCAATATATAGTTTTTGCCTAAAACTAAGAGCGCTATAACTCCACTCTATACTCTTTATTTTTACGAGCAATTTTTTTATCTTTCTCATTGACGCGTTGTTTCAATTTATATTTTTTAAGCTCAAGTTCCAAGTAGTCTCGCACCGCATCTATGGCTTTGTATAAATTTTCTTCTTGTTTGGAAGCAAAAATTGTATTACCAGGCACATAAAGCTTAAACTCTGCCATAAACATATCGCCTTTACGGCTATGGCGATGGTTTATCCCAACAATAACTTCTGTGCGCGTAATACGATTATTATAAAATTTATTGAGTGCGCTCGCTTTTTTTGCTGCATATTCTTTTATGGCCTCGGTTAATTCTATACCCTTGCCTGTAATTTGTATTTCCATATACGCATGCGTTAAGAATTAATAATGTAATTTACAAAACAATTTGCACTTCCGGTTCGAGCTTTACGTTAAATCTATTATATACCTTGTCTTTTATTTCTTCAACCAACTTAAGCACATCTGCTTGTGTAGCATTATTAAAATTCACAATATAGTTGCCATGCTCATCCGCAATTTTTGCGCCCCCTACGGAAAAACCCCGAAGCCCGAGCGATTCCGTAAGCCAGCCAACCGGCACCGTGCCTCGTTGTATAAAAAGTTCCGGTAACGCAGCCTGATCTCCCGTCCATTTATGCATTTTAATATTCTTAAAGAAACTTCCAGCTGAAGGAAACGGGGTGTGTTTCCGCTGTTTGAGGTTTGCCTGCATATTTTCCATAATTTCTTTCTGATCACCAGGTTCCAGATAGATACAGCCGCGCAAAATAATATCTTTGTTATGCTTGAAGACGCTGTCTCGATATGAAAACGCGCATTCTTCCGGTTTTAAGCGCACCACCCCACCGTCTCTCCAAACATCCACCCAGCGAAGGACATTTACAATCTCTTTACCCATTGCGCCGGCATTGCCTCGTATTGCACCGCCGAATGTTCCCGGAATTCCTACTGCCCAACTCATTCCAGCCAAACTATTTTTAAAAGCTGTGTTTACTACCGCACTTAACATTGTACCTGCCTCAACTTCAATTTCAAAACCAGCGCCTACTTGCAAAACCTGCGGAGGCTTATTGGTTGTGATTTTAATTACCAAACCACTAAAACCAGCGTCATTCATAAGCAAGTTTGAGCCGCCAGCGATTACAAAGTATGCAATACCTTGATTTTTAAGAAAATTTAACAAATCAATTAATTTTTCAGTTTCGCTAACATTCACAAATAGACTGGCTGGACCGCCTATCTTAAAAGTTAGGTGATTTGCCAGTATTTCACTGGTTTTTACGTCGCCAAATTCCTTGAGTTTAAGCTGCAAATCTTCCATATATTATGCTTGCTTTATAGTAATTTTTAGGCTATACTATGCCTTATTAGGCCTTAGTATATAGCAAATCCATGGTAAACTCAAATACCCTTGGTAAAATGATATCCAAACGGTTAACAAAATACCATTTATTTTATGTTTGCCGCGATATTGAACGGGCATTTATTCCAAAAACACACTTGGCCAACTACTACATCATTACCAACAAAACCAGCTATGCCACAGATTTGGCACGGGATTTTTCTAATATTATACTAGTTGAAAATAACAAGCTACTGGATACCGATGAGTTGTTGCAATGGGCAGCGGCTACCAACACAGTTCCGCCAAAACATTTTGTGTTGGTGTTTAAAAATAACGCACTCATTGAAAAAATTTGCGCACAACAAAAATGGCGTCTTTTAAATCCGTCCGCTCAATTGGCAGACACGGTTGAAGGAAAAATAACACAAACTGGCTGGCTTGGCGCGATCGCTAAAAAATACATGCCTGCGCACCAAATTACGACCTGTGAAAAAGTGCAATGGAAACAAAAACCGTTTATATTGCAATTTAATCATTCCCATACCGGTAGCGGAACTTTTTTCATTAACAGCGCGCGCGCTTTATCAAATCTTCGCCACCAATTTCCTAAACGACCAGTGCGTACTGCGCAATTTATTTCCGGACCCGTTTTTACCAACAACAATATTATTTGGAACAACAATATAATCATAGGAAATATTAGTTATCAAATTACCGGTTTAAAACCATTTACCGACAATAAATTTAGCACGATTGGCAATGATTGGGCGCTACCGCATATTTTACTTTCAAAAAAACAATTAACACAATATAAAAAGCTGGTTCGCGCGATCGGAGCAAAATTACGCGCAAATGGTTGGAAAGGTTTATTTGGCATAGATGTTATTCAGGATCAAAAAACCGGCGAGCTGTATCTGTTAGAGATAAACGCGCGCCAACCTGCTTCAAGCATGCTTGAAGCTTGGCTGCAAACGCGAGTAAATCCAAATGGAAACACCGTATTTTTAGCGCATCTGGCTGCCTTGCTTAAGATAAAAACATCAGACAACAGCATAACCGCAATTACAGATGGGGCGCAGATTGTACAGCGTGTTACAAAAAAAATTACCACTGCGCGCTTGCAATTGCAAAATCAAAATATTATCAACACAATTTCGTATAAAAATATAAAACCGGGCGCAGATCTGCTTCGCGTACAAAGCGCGCAATCAATTATGAAGCAGCACAATACATTAAATGCACTCGGAAAAAATATTCACACCGCTCTATGTTAAAACATACTGAAATTTCACAAAACGCCCAACAAGCAATTGATGCTTACTTTAATCTCCCCTTCCCCAATCATACTGCTATTCGCTGCCCATATTTTAACAACGCAAAAACAGGCCATCGCGGACAACTCAAAGTGCTCGCAGGCAAAGGCACGCCGCAAGAAATAGTTGAGGAAGCAAAAATTATTTCTATTCAATATAAGCAGCCGATTTTCAATAACTCTCTTATTTCTCCGGATGAGATACGAACATTTCTGGTTGATAATAATTTGGGCATTGATTGTTCCGGATTTATTAGCAATGTTTTTCAGGCGCATTTTGCTGCGCAGTCTGTTAATTTTTTACATACAATTTTTATCACGCCAAAACGAAGATTGCTGCGCTGGATTATTAGTCGGCTCCGCCCCACCGAGCAAATCAGTGTTAAGGTGTATGCAAACGAAAAAAATAGTCATACAATCAGTTTACAAAATATTGCCGCCGGAGATTTGATTATCATGCTACAAACCGGACCGCAGAAAAAAAGAGATCATATACTGCTTATCACTGCCACTACAAACAACACAATTTCCTATGCGCATGCGCGCGCCTGGTCAAGCGAAGGCAGATATGGCCACGGCGTTTCACGAGGCACTATTACCATTACCGATATAAACAAGCCGCTAATCACGCAGCTTTGGACTGAAAATGGCAAAACAGGCACAGACAACGAAACTTTCTTGGAGGCATCTGGCGCCACAACCTTAGAAATTAAAAGATTGCATATATGGAAATAACAGTTATTCAAAACGCTTTATTCTATATTATTTTTGCCGCCATTGGCGCGTTTATTTGGGCGCCGCTTCTGACAAAATTTTTATACTCATACAACATTACGCGCCGCAATGAATTTGATTTCACATTGCGCGGCGATCGGCAGCAAAAAGTTGGCACTCCTATTATGGGAGGATTGCTGGTTATTATAACCGTCACCGTTGTTACTATGATTTGGAACTGGAATCGTGAAAATACCTACGTCCCAATTGGCGTGATGAGTATTGCCGCCCTTCTTGGCGCGGCCGATGATCTGCTTAATATTTTTGGCAAGAAAAGACGTGATCGAAAAATTAGCCACATTGTGCATTTAATTCGCGTACATAAAAAATGGCATATGAAATTATGGTATGCCCTAATTTTGCCATGGGAAATATTCCATCGATCTGTTTCAATTTTTGGTTCGCATCCAGGGCGCGGCATTCATGTGCATGAAAAATTATTGTTTCAATTTATTGCCGGAGCGGTTACCGCTTGGTGGATCTATTATAAACTCGGCATTGCCTGGCATTCGGTTTGGATTCCATTTGATGGCACACCATATATCGGCTGGTGGATTATTCCTTTGGTAATATTTTTTGTAATGTTTACCGCTAATGCCGTAAATTTTGCCGATGGCCTTGATGGTTTAGTGGGCGGATCGCTTATTCTCACTTTTTTAGGACTTACCATTATAAGCTGGACCGAAGGACGCATTTCGTTTACGTATTTAAACGCCACCACAGTCGGCGCTTTAATCGCTTACACATATTTTAACATTAAACCGGCCCGTTTTCAGATGGGTGATGTGGGCTCACTCGGGTTAGGCGCGCTTCTAGCCATTAACGCCATTGCCATAAACCGTATTTTACTAATACCTTTCTTAGGTTTTATCTTCTATATAGAAATATTTTCCGTAATTATACAGGTATTTTTCCGCCGACTGATCGGTAAGCGTTTTTTCAAAATGGCGCCACTGCACCATCATTTTGAATTTAAAGGGTGGGGCGAAGAAAAAATCGTGATGCGCTTCTGGCTTATTCATGGATTTTTTGTAATTCTGGCGGTGTGGATGAGTTTGTATAAATAATATGTATTTATCTTGGAACAAACAAACTATTACAGATTTTTCTGAAAAAAATATTGAAGCCTTATATAGCAAGGGCTATGTTTTTACGCGCACTGGCCGCGGCGATATGAACCAAACGCGCAGTCTTCGCTTGGATTTAAAAACGTTTGCTCTTTCTTCCGAAAATAAACGGATTTTAAAAAAAACTGAAGATTTACAGCTTGGCACCTCATCAATCCCCTACGCAAACTACAGCTGGCAAATCCATAAACTAGGAAAGGATTTTTACGAGCAAAAATTTGGTGAAAAAACTTTTAGCGCTCAAAAAATAAAAGAGCTTATTACTGACCCGAGCCAAAGTAACTTTAATCGGCTGTTTACATACACACAAAACAATGAGCAGATTGGCTATTGCATCGCTTTGGAAACTGGAGGTATTTTGCATTACTGTTATCCATTTTATAATCTACAAACAGCTCCGACCAATACAGGTATGAGCATGATGCTGCAAGCAATTATTTGGGCACAAGAACAGGGTAAGCAATACATATATCTGGGCTCCGCTCAACGCCCTACCGACACATACAAACTGCAGTTTTCCGGCCTGGAGTGGTTTGATGGCTCAGCTTGGATTAAAGATGCGGACAAATTAAAACAAATTCTAAACAATCTTTCTTAATTCTTATGTCAACATATCAAAAAATATTACTTAGCTTGGTTGTTATAGTCTTTGTATGGTCTGCCATCAACCCTCACGATTATTTTACTTGGTTTTTAGAAGTAGCGCCTGCCATAATCGGCTTTATCTTCTTGGCTGTTACCAATAAAAAATTCCGCTTCACCAATTTAACCTATACTCTTATTGCTATCCATGCGGCAATCTTAATGGTTGGGGGCCATTCTACATATGCGGAAGTGCCCCTATTTAATTGGTTGCGCGACATAGGCGTATTTGAACGAAATAACTACGATAAAATAGGCCATCTAGCCCAAGGTTTTATACCAGCAATTGTGGCTCGTGAAATTTTATTGCGCACTTCTCCGCTCAAACCAGGAAAATGGCTTAGCTTTATTATAATTTCCATAGCCGGACTTATCACTGCCTTATACGAAATTATTGAATGGCTGGTGGCAATAGCCGTTGGTTCGGCAGGAGATGCTTTTTTGGGAACGCAAGGTTATATTTGGGACACACAGTCTGATATGGCTCTTTGTCTGACTGGGGCGGTTCTGGCACTGCTTCTGCTCACAAAATTACATAATAAACAGCTTCAGAAATCAGGATTTTTATCAAAATAAATTATTTTATGGAAGCGAAACGAATACATTTTATCGGCATTTGCGGCGTAGCTATGAGCGCTTTGGCGGCTGCGTTTAAAAATGCAGGCTGGCATGTTACCGGCAGTGATGTGGGATTTTTTCCGCCGATTTCTACATATTTGCAAAAAAATAATATTAATTTTTATCCGGGCTGGCATGTAGACAAAATGGTTGCGGGTGGCGTGCCGGATTTGGTGGTAGTGGGAAATGTAGCCGGATCCACAAATCCGGAATACGTATTTGTCCAACAAAATAATATTACATACGCATCATACCCAGAAGTAGTTGCAGAAAAAATTGTGGCAGAAAATTCTATTGTTTGCGCAGGCACATACGGCAAAACTTCTTCATCAGTCTTGCTTACACATATCTTACAAGAGGCAGAAATGGCGCCAAGCTATATGTTTGGCGGGTTAAGCGCCAACATTTCAACCAGCGCTCGCTTAAAACAAAATGATACTGCCTGGAGCGTTCTTGAAGGCGATGAGTATAAAATTGCCCGCTGGGATAATCGTCCAAAGTTTGCTCTATACCGCCCTACTCACCTGCTTCTAACTTCAATCTCTTGGGACCATGCCGATCTTTACCCTACCGAAGATTTATATATTAATGTTTTTAATGAACTTGTTAAAAATGTACCGCAGACCGGAATAATTGTGGCTTGCTCAGATTCAGAGGCCGTTTCAAAGGCAGTTTTACAAGCACAAGTTCGCGTTACTACTTACGGAAAAAATAGCAAAGCCGATTATGTATACAGTGATATTAACCAAACACGCGCCGGATTGCAATTCACTATTTCTCACAACAACAAAGCATACACGGTATCCGCACCAATACTGGGAGCTCATATGGCCGAAAATATTTGCGGCGCTTTTGCTTTGGCAACAGAAATTGGCATTGACCCGACTCGGGTTATTGCTTCCATATCACGATTTACAGGGGTTAAACGACGCTTAGAAAAACGATACGAAGGATTTGTTACTATCTTTGACGATCTGGCTCACTCACCCACCAAAGCCGCCGCTACTCTAAAAACATTACGCGCTATTTATCCAAATCAGCACATTTTTGCTATCTTTGAACCAAATACCGGCAACCGAACCCAGCAATCAATTCCGGGGTATGCCCAAGCATTTGCTGATGCGAACACTGTTTTAATTCCAACTCTCACAAAAGTAAAAGTAGATGAAAAAAACGAAAATCCTCCCTTTGACGGCGCCGCTCTTTCACAAGTTATATCTAAAGACCATCCGCAAGTACTGTATATAGAAAAAGACACGGAACTTATCGACCATATTGTGCAAGACGCAAAAAAAGAAGACGTTATCGTCTTCTTAGGTTCGCATGGTTTTAGAGGAATGATAGATGAGCTGGTTCGCCGTTATCAGGAACAATAACTATTTGCCTTCGTCCACCACCTCAGCACTCACAGTTTCGTTTGCTATAGATTGCACCATAAGAGTAATTCCGCAAACATTGCATTCAATAACATTGCCAATTTCAAGATTTATATAGGAAGAAAGATCAACTTCATTTTGACATTCCGGGCATGTAAGTTTCATAATAAAAAATAATATAAATTTAAGAATAGATAGATTATAGTATAAAACGATTATAAAAACAAGCTATATGCTCACCCCTCAATCTACTTCGCCAAAACTAGCCAGTGTATTAAATTTGCAACAGGATGTTTATCTTAAACGAGAAGATTTGATGCCCGAATACCATTCGCATAAAGGCCGTTCAATTCCGTTTATGATGAGCATATACTACGAGCAAGGTATATATGATTTTTGTATTTCATCTTCTGGCAATGCTGCCATTGCCGCCGCTACCTATGCTAAAAACCATAACATACAAAATCCAACTAAACCTATCAATCTGCAAATTTTTATTGGGAAAAATATTGCTCCGGAAAAACTTACAACACTATTTACTTTAACACAGCAAAATTCTTATATCCGCATCACTCAAACAGACAACCCAAAACAAAGCGCGTTTTTATTGGACAAACAAGGTGTGTCAAAAAACTTGCGCCAATCAACCGATGATCTGGCTTTAACTGGATACCACGCTTTAGCCGAAGAACTTTCTGCCATACCAAATTTAAGCGCGGTTTTTATTCCCACTTCAAGCGGCACAACCGCTCAGGGATTATTTGAAGGGTTTAAAAAAATAGGCATTAATCCTGAAATTCACATTATCCAAACTCCAGCATGCCATCCCTTTATTGATTCAAAACAAACAGGACAATCATTGGCGCATGCTATTGTTGATATGGTTGGCAATCGCAAAGAACATATCGCGCAAATATTACGCAGCAGCCACGGATCAGGCTGGATAGCAACGGATGAAGATATTTTACAAATACAAAAAATTATTGCGGAAGAAAAAATTACAGACCAGGAAAAACCGCTGCTGCTTTCTCCTAACAGCGCCCTGTCCGTAGCCGGACTGATGATCGCTCTCAAAAATGGCTGGAAGCCGAACGGACCGGTTGCGTGCCTAATTACCGGACCGTAAATTACTGCTTATTCATAAGCACAATCTCGTCTTTGCCGTCAAAATCAACATCTACCGCTCCAACCGACACATGGCCGTTTACAAAACTAATAGAAGTTTTGAATTGAGAAATAAGCTTGCCTGAAGGTTGGTAAATTTTAACCTGTTTGAATCGTCCAGAGTCATAAGCAACAATTATTTCTTTTACCTTATCTCCATTTATATCGCTTGCAGCCACGCTAAGTTCTCCTTTTAATCTTGCTACATCCACAAAAAACCGTTTGTTAATTTTAGATAATGTATTGTTATATATAATAACTTCCGGCCGACTGCCGCTGGCTCTGCCAACAACAATCTGGCCATTTTTATCCGGGTTCGCGTTTTTGTCTTCCAGTACCGCCACAGATAATCCGCCTTTGTAATTTTTACCTAATGGAAAAATATTTTCTTTTATTACGCCCCCGTGATAATTATAAATAATTGCCTGCCCGCCGCTGGCCTGCGTAACAATAATAGATTTTGTTTTTGATCCTGCCAGAGTTCCTATTGCAATACGCAAATCGCCCTTATAATTTCCAAATGGAAATCCTTCAAACCAAATCTGTCCGGCATTATTAAATATCTGCAATTTTGGACCGTTGGCAACAATTTTTTCTTCCAACCCGTCCGCATCTACATCGCCATAATAAATGCTCGCACCGCCGGCAATATCATCTTCATAGATAAACAAACCATTACGAGCGCGATTTCCCGCTGCGTTAAAAAATCGCACAAAATTACCATTGCCAAAAACTAAATTTTTTAAAGTTTGAAATGTGCGCAACATGATAAGCCCGTCCTTAGACGGCAAATTGACTTGACTGACTATAGCGCCATTATTGGTAGTTTTATCTTGAGTGCCGCTTAATTTTTCATATTCTCCGCCTAAATCAACATCTTGAGCTTGTCCGGTAGGATTAACAATGGCAATACCGTTTTCGTACTCTCTTCTCCAAACATCTTCTTCAAATTGCGCTTTATTATTTAAAGAAAGCGGCGGTGAAATAGCTTTTCCCAATTCCACATCATATTCATCATACCACCAAGTCTGACCATGATTTTGGTCGCCATAATCAAACGAATAATATCCGTCAACCATGAGCGTACTAGCCAAACCAAAGCGAAATTTTTTCAAATTACTCATTTGAGTTCCTTTGTTTGCAGTGTTTGCGTTTATAATCATAAATCGAGGCAGCGGACCGCCCTGGGCTGTGGAAGCATAGATACGCATTGTTTCTTTCCAGCCAGAAGCAGGAAAACTTTCTAACATAATGCCATTTAGATCATTTTTATACGCATCATTTGGCGCATTTCCAACAACATAATACGGATTACCTGCTAAACGGCGTGTTTCGCGAAACAGCGCGCGCATACCCTCTTGCCAGTGCGCATCGATATCGCTATCTTTTTGCCCATCTTTATCAAGATCTGCATCAGGACCAACAACCCACTGCACTTCTCGCCAGGCATTATCATAAAATACGCCATCCCACATACCGGTGGCTAAAATTTCTTTACTTACAAATTGAGCTAAATATTGATTGAATCTAACCCCATTTATTTGTGGCGCATTATCCGCCACATTAAGCATCCAGGTACCCGGCCAAAAAGATTTTTTTTGCTGAGCTAGATCTGTTATATACCATTGCTGATCAATGCCCGCGGCCAATTTGCGGCGCATAACACCTGATCCTGAGGCTGCGTCTGCTTTAATCTCTTGCGGCGTAATATATGCCAAGAGAATAATATCTGGATTAAGTTCTTTTATTTTCTTCAGGGCTGCAGGGCTGGTTATTTGCGTTTCCATATCAAGCACCAACAGGTCATATCTGGCTAAATCAGCAATTTTTGAGCTAGGAATATCCCACCATAAAAAATAATTGGCACGCCGAGGCGACGTGCGTACTGCCGAAGAAAAATGCGGAAATAACAGTGCTATATATCCGCCCACCACTAACATAAAAGCAGCGGTAATTATATACCGCCGCGTATGTCGTGCGGCTTTTACATGTTTTTTTCTGTGCGCAGGCATATCTCTTTAGTATCTTTAGTTTATCATACTATTATGCTATACTCAAGAAAAGATTATCTATATATGATGCATATAAAAAACTTTTCTTACAGCGCGATACTTGTCATATTTTTATTGCTGTTTATTTTAATCAATCCTTTTACCAACCTTGATATTCTGGCATTCTTGGTGGCTGGTTTTATTATTTTACAAAAAATACTGGGAGAATATTTTATTTTAGTTCTGCTGGCACTGCGTCCAGCCATGGATTATTGGCGAGATTACAACTTATTTTCTGTTCGAGTTTTTAATTTTAACATTAACGCGGCACTATCGGTATTTCTTCTCATATGGACAATTTTGTTTATTGCGCAAAATTACCGATATGCAAAAAAACTGCCCTTAACTGGTATCTGGACAGCGTTTATTCTCTGGTGCGGCATCTCGGCACTCTATACGTATTCAGTCTCTGCAACCGTAATTGAAACGCTTAAGTTAAGCAATTTATTCGGCTTGTTTGCCATTACACACATCATGTCTCAAAAAAATCCGCAGGCATTTAAAAAATATTTTCTTGCCAGCGCGATTGGCGCGGCCGTTATACCGTTTGCCGTTGGCGCATACCAATTTATAACCAAAACAGGCATGGATATTGATGACGTTGCAAACCGCATCTTTGGCACTTTTGCCCACCCTAACGTCTTGGCAACTTTTGCGCTTACCCTGTTGTTATTGGCGGTATCCGAACTTGTTTCAAGAACCAGCATACACGGATTTAAAAAAATGGACTTTTTTAATTTAAACCAAGAGCCAAAAATAAAACTGGTTATTTTTGCCCTCGTTTGCGTCATTGCTCTTACATACACGCGCATTGCTTGGATTGGGGCAGCTATCCTCGGTTGTTTTATTGGCGCTATGTATTATAGAAAACTATTGCTTTACGCGTGCGTGGCAATCGCGCTGTTTTACGGCCTGTTTTATCCGGTAAATAGATATTTGATAAATAATTTTAATGTAAATTTGCAGGCAAATACACTTATTGCTCGCCTTACCAGCCGCAACCAGGATGCTGATTCCGTTCGCTGGCGCACCAATTTGGCAGCAAAAATCATACCGTTATTTAAAGAACATTGGCTAGTCGGCTACGGCTACGGAACATTTTCTCGTGTTTGGGATGATAATAAAGATATAGAAAATCTATGGGATAACACTTCCGAAGCTCACAACGATTACATTAAAGTTGCTTTTGAGTCGGGGGTTATTGGTCTGGTATTATTTGTTTTTATTTTTATTACTCTACTCTATCAACAAATTGTATTTGGTTTAAAAAATAACTGGCTTAATATTATTTTTATTGCCAGTATTTTTATTTATCTTACTTTAAGCGTTTCCGACAACATGCTGCGCCATACACCAGTAATCTGGTGGTTATGGGCAATATGGGGATATTGGATTTCACAACAAAAAACCATCCGGGAGAGTCACCTAAATAAGTAATAAATTATTTATTCGGGTAATCGGATGGTAATTTTGTTAGGCAGATAAATCTGTCTATGGTTATTCACCAAATTTTGATGAGTAATTATAGATTGGTTTATCTGTTTTTTTATCTCAGATATTATTACCAATTTTTTGATAATAATATTGCGAGACAGGAGAAGCGCTTGCCGTATACATCCTCAACCTCGGTGCTTCTCCTTGTACAAATCACGACGCCGGGACCTCCACACTCACCGAACCGCCGTACAACGCCGATGAAAACCGGATGACCACCGTTCCCGCTGGTCCGTTGGTCGGCACCAGCAAGTCGTAGATCTCACCCACACACGGACGCCCTCCGCTTCCGATGTTGACCGTTGGTAGCCCGGAGACCGAGCTTCCGCAGGTTTGCGACGTTGGATCATCCGGGATGCCCCAGACGATCCGGATTCGACCGTTGCGATTGAGCAGCTGGTACTGCCCAAGACTCTGATCAATCACCGAGACACCCTCGGTGATTTGCAAGGCCATGACATGAAGCGCCAGTGGTCCTGCAGTCGCGGTACTTCCTAGATCACCCTCACAACTGAAGGCGAACTCGTTCACTCCGGTGAACACCGGCGTGAACGAAACCTCCCACTCGCCCACACCAGGTTGAGCCGGTGGCGTCATAGGGAGCGGGGCGCTTGGAGCGCGATTGTTGGTCGCGGTGCACTGCCTCGCCTCCGCGAGACAGACCAGGGTCTTGGGACGACCCATGGTCACTCCGTCGGCAGGCGGAGCCTGCGGGCGGATGTAACAGTCACCCACGATGCTCGCCACCAGGGGTGGCGGAGCGTCGACGGGCGCATCGATGTTGGCGTCGGGGGTGAGGCTAACCTCATCAAGTCCGAAGACCTGATTGCATCCGCCACCCCCACAGACTACCATCAGCAACACTGCAAACAATGTTCTGAAAGACATGTGGCCTCCTGGCCTTTTGACTGATTTGCACAGCTTATTTTTCCACCACCGAACGATGATGGAAAAATTTCTGTGAGGAAGATACCCTGCCAACACTGTCTACACCTCGAATTTCTTCCTCTTGCTTCTCCCTCCAACCCTACGAGGCCGGCACTGCAACAGACACAGACCCCACGTACAACGCCGATGAAAACCGGATGACCACCGTTCCCGCTGGTCCGTTGGTCGGCACCAGCAAGTCGTAGATCTCACCCACACACGGACGCCCTCCGCTTCCGATGTTGACCGTTGGTAGCCCGGAGACCGAGCTTCCGCAGGTTTGCGACGTTGGATCATCCGGGATGCCCCAGACGATCCGGATTCGACCGTTGCGATTGAGCAGCTGGTACTGCCCAAGACTCTGATCAATCACCGAGACACCCTCGGTGATTTGCAAGGCCATGACATGAAGCGCCAGTGGTCCTGCAGTCGCGGTACTTCCTAGATCACCCTCACAACTGAAGGCGAACTCGTTCACTCCGGTGAACACCGGCGTGAACGAAACCTCCCACTCGCCCACACCAGGTTGAGCCGGTGGCGTCATAGGGAGCGGGGCGCTTGGAGCGCGATTGTTGGTCGCGGTGCACTGCCTCGCCTCCGCGAGACAGACCAGGGTCTTGGGACGACCCATGGTCACTCCGTCGGCAGGCGGAGCCTGCGGGCGGATGTAACAGTCACCCACGATGCTCGCCACCAGGGGTGGCGGAGCGTCGACGGGCGCATCGATGTTGGCGTCGGGGGTGAGGACTACTCCATCACCCATCGCATCCACCTCTCCATCCGGAACACCGGACGGGCTGAAGGAACACGCAGTGATGACTAGCACCAGACAGCAAAAGATCTTCATTTTTTTATCCCTCCTTCGTATTAAACGAAGAGTGAAAAATAGCGTTGGGTTTTTTCGGGTATTATTGCCCGAGATTTAAAAATAAACTATTTTCAAATCTCGAATGATAATTTTAAAGTAGGTCTATTGTAACCTACTTTCTATTTTTTGACACTATTATAAATTGTTTTTTCGATCGTTATCAGTTCCCTACTCTATACGAGTAAGAAGCTGATTCAATCGCGCGGGTTCCGAAGAACCCGCGGATAATCCTCTTGCCACACCCTCGATTCACATCAATGGTGTGGAATTCCGATTTTTTAAGGTTCGGGAACCCTTTTTGCCCATCACTGATTGGTGTTGGGCGGACCACTCAAGCTGGTGACCGCACGGTCACACAGCTTATCCCAGGCACCACCCGCCTGGTCGGGCTCGGCAGCAGGGTGCCACGGGAGCCGCGCGCAGCCGGTGGTGTACCACCGGGTGACGTCGGACGTTCCGTTCTGCAACCAGACACCGGTCACGGCCAGTGGAAGAACCGTGTTACCCGTGAGGTCGTAGCAGGTCAGGGCGCAAGCGCCCTGACCGCCATCCACGAACGTCGACTTGGCGATTTCGGTACCCGACCCCGTCGCGCTCCACTTCATGCACCGGGTGATGTTGTTCACCTGGGTGTTGGAGAAGTAGAGGCCGAGGCCGTGACACGACACCTGCTGCGACGTCTGCGCCACCTCGATCTGGAGGGTGTTGGTCTGCAGGAGCTGGGTACCACTCGACGAGTACGCCGTCGCGATGACGGTGTGCGTGCCGACAGTGGCATTGTCCCAGTCGCAGTGGTAGGCCGCGCTCGTGTCGGTGCAGAGGGTGGTGCTACCCACCTTGAACTCGACGCGGGCGATCGTGCTGGACGGACAGTTGAAGGTCGCATCCAGATCGATCGGGTTGCCCACAACAACGAACAGCGTGTTCGCCGTGAGCGTACCGTTGCCAGTGCACTGCGCATTGACCGTCACCGTCGACGACTTGGTCTGACCGTTGTTGCAGGTCATGCCGAAAGTCGTGGTCGTGGTGATGTTGCTCACGACGACCGAACCGTTACCCGCCTGGGCCACCCCGGAGCCGAACTGGCCACCGGAGAGCGTACACGCCGTGGCGTTCGAGCTCCACGTGCAGGTGCTGCTGCCGCCGGCGGTGATGCCGTTGGGGCTGCAGCTGAAGTTCAGGAACGGCGTGGGCAGCGGGCTGTCGTCATCCACGATCGTCACCGTCGCCGCGGCCGGCGCACCCACGATGAGGTGGGACTCCGGACGGATAGTGAAGATCAGGGTCTCCTCGCTCTCGTCGATCGTGTCGTTGAACGGGACCACCACGATGGTGGCCTCGGTCTGACCGGCGGGGATGAGGACGTACCACTCCGCGAGCCCCACGTAGTCAGAGCCGCTGGCCGTACCGCTGAGGTCGAACTTGACCTCGAGCTGCGCATCGAGCGAGCAGTTGCTCCGCTCGAACTTCACGGCGCCCGTGTCGCCGTTCTCGTTGGCGCTCGGATCGGTCGCCTGGACGGTGACCGTACACTTCGCCGAGGAGGCGTCGACACCAGCGTCGGTCGTCTCGTCGACGATCGAGCCGTTCTCGATCATGCAGGCCGCCATCATCACACACAGACACATGAGGAGCTTCTTCATCGCACGGACCTTTCGCTGAGAGGTTGGCCACAACGGCCGGTTACAGGCCGTTGTGGCCCGGGAGTTGTTGGTGACGGTGTTTAACCGTCGCTCCGTACTTACTATATATTTATATATATTAATAAATACGGAACAACGGTTATTACTTTTTATTTTATTTAATTTTAAAGAGCTATACTTTTTTAGAACTGATCATCTTCTTAACACAATTTGTTTTAGGAAGATGATTGATTCCCGGAACGTTCTTCTTGCGAAGAACGTTCCGTCTTCTCCTTGTTGAGGCATCACAAGTTCGAAACTTCCGAACTTGGATAGCCTTGTTACAAGGAGGAACTACTTGCTGAACAGGCCCTTGAGGCCGAGGTTCAGCGTGACCGTGCCGTAGCCACCGAAGGCGTAGGAACGCCCCGGCTCTTCGACCAGGACACCATCCACACGACGGCCGTTGATGGGCTTGCCGCTCCAGGCCACACCACCAGCGATGGTGACGTTGACGGAACCGCCCAGCTCCATCGTGACACTGGGACCGACACCCACCGAGCGGAGTGCGAGCACCTCGCGATCCTTGTTGCCGCGCAGGTCGAGCGAGTCCACCCCGGTGATGTTGAGGCCGAGCGCCGTGTAGCGACCAGCCTTGAATCCGGCGTTGAGCGTGGCCGCGATGGCGAAGTTGCCGACACTATCCTTGCCGAGGCCGCCTTGCAGCTGCACCAGCGTGGCACGGGTGGAGCGCACACCGTACAGGCCGAGCACTCCGTAGGACATGCTCGTCCCCTTGTGCGAGACCGCGAGGATCTGGCTGGCAGGGCCGAGGTTCCACTTCGCCTGGTTCTTGGCGACCTTGTTGGCCGCTTCGGATGCGGCACGCGACACCTCGATCAGTTCGTTGGTGTTCGTGCCATGACGATCGAGATCGCCATCGCTGTCGATGGGGGTCGTGGGGATGGTGGGCGCGAGCGCCGGATTCATCGCCTTGGGCAGGTGAACCGTGAGCTCCAAGCAGGGCTCCTTGAGACCGTCAATCTTGACGGTCTCGTCGCTCCCCGAACCCACGTGATCCACCTGGTCGCGCGGCTGGCCCGGAGCACACGGCTCGGGCGGCGGCGCGTCCTGGGTCACGGTGACCCGAGGCTGCGCCTTGGCGTTGCCACCGAAGGTGGCCACCGCCATCATCACACACAGACACATGAGGAGCTTCTTCATCGCACGGACCTTTCGCTGAGAGGTTGGCCACAACGGCCGGTTACAGGCCGTTGTGGCCCGGGAGTTGTTGGTGACGGTGTTTAACCGTCGCTCCGTACTTACTATATATTTATATATATTAATAAATACGGAACAACGGTTATTTTTATTTGTTTTTTAATTTTAAAGAACTATATTTTCTTTTCGCTTTGTTAGAGCTTATCATCTTCCTAATACATGATATGTTTTAAGAAGATGATTTTCTCCCGGGATGCTCTTCTTGCGAAGAACATCCCGTCTTCCCCTCTTGAGGCGTTGTCAGTTCGATTTCTCGATCTGACGACAGCCTGGTTGAGGAGGAATCTACTTGTCGTACTTCAGGTGCACGACAGCGCTGCGGGTCGCGGTCTTGTAGCCGGGCAGCTCGGTGACGGGCACGTTGCCCAGCCCCTTGAGCTGCTTGTTGATCGCGCGGATCTGGCGACCGTGACGCTTGAGAGTCTTGTCGACGCCCACGCCCCACTGCTCGAGCGCACCCACACGCTCGTCGAGCGTCGGCGGCTTGACATCCTCGTCACACGGCGGCTTGTCACCATCGCCACCACC
>CAZLNR010000009.1:0-7965 GCA_964561035.1 uncultured Gammaproteobacteria bacterium
GTTTTAAAACCGCATTCCGCGGCATTGGCCACCATTTCGGCGTCAAGCTGAAGCATGCCGGATAAATTATTGGTTGAAAGAAGTTCTTGTATTTTTTTATCAAACTCCGCTCCGGCAGGGTGGTAGCCAGCAGGCGCGTCTGTAACCAAGGCATGAGATAAATCACCGGAAGCGATAACAGCCACTCGTTTATTTGTTTCAAGAATTTTTTCTTTTAATATTGATCCAAAATGCACATGTGTCTTCCAATCAAGATCGCAAAAACCAATTGGTAAAACCGATATTTTTTTTAAGTGAGCTGTGAGATAAATAAGGGGGATAGAAGAGCCGTGGTCCAGGCTTGGTTCGCTCACCATAGCCGTCGGAATATGTTCTTGTTTGAGGGCTTCTCGTATGCGCGCGCTTAAAAAGTTTTCGCCATTAAATTTAGTTTTAGTAGCCAAATCGCCAAACATTTTTAAGTCAGTTTGATATTCCGTGTGAGAATGAATGGTAAAAGCGTCTTTAAAAAAACCGCCATGTGAAGAAATTATAATTATGATATCCGGATGGGTGATATATAAATCTTTTTCCAATTGTTCCATGGCCAGCTTAGTTTTTTCCATTTTTTTAATGGCTGCTTGTCCGATGGTTGGAATAAGAATTGGCGGGTGGGGGGTAATGGCTGCAAAGACGAGTGACATATATATTATTTAGTAGTGTTGGCAATTTTTACATTTCCTTCAGCAATCCATTTGGCGATTTTATTTACTTCGTTATTTTTTAGATCCGTTCCGCCCATAGAGATAATAGTATATTGTTTTTTTGTTTTATTTGATTCAATTAGCAGGAAAGTAACCACGCCGGCTTCTTCAGTTGAACCTGTTTTGCTAGCCAAAATTTTATAATTTTTGCTGATAGCTGACGGTACGTTAAAGGCAGTAACCGTATGTTTGCGCGCTCCCACTTTACTGGACAGCTCTTTAAAAGTAAAGGCGTTTTTTGATAAAGCGTCTCTGATAGTTTTGTTCTCAAAAATTTTAGTGGCAATTTTTAACATGTTTCGAGGTGTTGATTTATTTTGAGCATCCAATCCGGTAACATCAACTACCGATGTATCATCGGCTCCCCAGTTTTCTAACCTGTTTTTTATTTTATTGATAAATTCAGTTTCGGAAACTCCGCTGTTTTGCGCGATCATGCGCGCTGTGTTATTGGTTGAACCGACTAGCATGGCTGAAAGAAGGTCGGTATTTTTTAGAACTGCGCCGTTTTTTAGGGCTAGAGTTCTGCCTGTTGATTTTTGTTTGGTGTTGTTATAAGCGGAAGATTTAGTCAGGTTAAAATCTTGGTTTATTGCTTCAAATGCAACCAAGAGTTTATTAAGAGTTGCGGATGGCCTGGTTTTATCAATATTTTTTCCAGAAATAATGCGTCCGTTTGGGTATTCAGCAATTAAGTATGCAGGCAAGGAACTGCCGAATAAATCATCAACCTGTATTTCGCTATCACCAAGATATTTATTGCGGGAAGAAATAAGACTGCCGTTGATAAATAATGGCTCACCGGTCAGAATGTTGTTTAAGGTAATTTGGTTTATGGTGATAACATTTTCCCGTTTATATCCTAGCGCTGCAAATGTATCGGTGTCTGCGATTAATCGCTTTTTATTATGTTCAATAACATAGATGTTGTTGCTGCTGGCCAGGCGCAAAAGCGTTCCGTCTTTGAAGCCGACAGGAATGTTTGCGACATCCAGATTTTTAATTTCTTTTAGCGTATGTTTTTCTATAGGGAGATCTTTGTAATTGATGGCGATGATGCTTTTATCCGTAATCGGTGTTAAGGCGCCGTCTTTAAATAAATAATAGCTATTATTAAGATCTGTAATTTGGTACACGATACCTCGTGGAGCAGTGGTGGAAGCGGTAATAGTGCTGCCTAGAGTATATCCGGCAATATCGGCTTCAGTTATATCAATAAATTCTTCAGGGTTATAACCTAATTTTTTAACTACTTCAAGAGAAGCGAAGGGGCGTAAAGAATCGTAATCAAGCAAATAAATTTGGCTTGGGGTTTTTAAGATGGAGTAGTTAGGAAAAGATATTTCCGGACCAGTTTGGTAATTGCTAAGTTCCGATTCGGGAATCTCGATAATCATTTTTGGATCAGCGCGGCTGAGCAAAGTAGCTTGGTTTTTAAATTTCTTTTTTGTTTTTTCTTGGATCAACCAGATATCACCGGTTTCTGCGGATTTGAGCAAGCTGCCATTGGGATAAATTTGGCTAAACCATGTACTCCAAATACGCCAAAAGTTTTTATTCCCATGAAAGTGCGGGGTATATGTATACAAAAAAGCTGTAGCCCAGCTCTGAGGCACGATTGGCTGGCTGTCAATGACTGTAGTTTGGTCCTTTTTCTTTACAAACGATCGATCGCTGTTATTGTAGTACCATCGGATAATGCCGGCTGCATTATCTACTTGTTTTCCAAATCCTTTAAATTTAATAACATTAGGGTCGTTTAGGCTGCAGCTGTCGCAAACGCCATATCCGGTTGCCCAGTCTAGTTGTTTTTGGGTTGGGGTATCGTCGGTAATCAAGCTCTGTTCTTTCTGTAGCGTAACCAACAGATACTTTGGGTTGATTTGGTACTGTTGTGCGGCTTGGAAAATAATTTCAGACGCAGGTTTTATTTGTCCATTTAAATCTTCGGCGCGCAAAGTTGCCAGATAGCTGCCCCGGGCTTCTAAAAATTTTTGTATATCAGCAGTGGTCCAGTTGGCGGTGCTTTGCATTTCTTCGTCGGAAATAATGAACTCAGGATTAAAATCAACCGCAGCTGCGGCAGGGGAGGTTGATAGTAAAAAAGATGTCAAAAGAAGTAAAATAAGCGTTTTTTTCATATGTAGCAAGACAGATATCTTAAAAATAAATTATACCATGAACCGCTTCTTTTCTCAACCAAAAATAATACCACCCGAGCAGGTGGTATTATCTATTGTTATTCCATGACAACTTTGTTTTTGTTGGCGCTTATATGCACGGTATCTCCGGCTTTGAATTTCTTTTCAATCAGGCTCATGGCCAGCGGGTCAAGCAGGTCGGTTTGAATGACTCGCTTGAGCGGGCGAGCGCCATAGTTTTCGTCGTACCCTTTTTTAGCCAGATATGTGCCCAAACTTGGGTCTAGATCAAGAATAATTTTTTGTTCAGCCAAGCGTTTGGTTACTTTTTCCAGTTGCAGGGTTACGATTTCAGAAATATCTTTTTCTTTCAAAGCGTGGAAGATAATCGCGTCGTCAATGCGGTTTAAAAATTCCGGCTTAAAGTGATCTTTTAACCCTTCCATAATTTTTTCTCGCATGGTTTTTTCGTTGCGTGCGATTTTGTCTCCGTTAAAGCCAAATTCGCCTTTTTTGTTCCAATCCAATATGACGCTGCTGCCAATATTGCTTGTCATGATAACAACCGTATTTTTAAAGTTTACTTTTCGTCCTTTGGCATCAGTTACGTGTCCGTCATCCAAAATTTGCAACAGAATATTGAATACATCTGGGTGCGCTTTTTCTATTTCGTCAAATAAAATAACTGAGTATGGTTTGCGTCGCACGATTTCGGTGATCTGGCCGCCTTCTTCATAGCCAACATAGCCAGGAGGGGAGCCGATGATTTTTGAAACAGCATGCTTTTCCATATATTCGCTCATATCCACGCGAATCATGGCATTTTCTGTGTCGAATAGAAACTCAGCCAGAGCTTTGGCAAGTTCGGTTTTACCGACTCCGGTTGGACCAAGGAAAATAAATGATCCGATAGGACGGTTTGGTTCGGCAATACCGGCGCGTGATCGGCGAATGGCGTTGGAAACCGCAGTTACAGCTTCTTCTTGGCCTACAACTCGTTTGGCCAGCTCTTCTTCCATATGAACAAGTTTTTCCGCTTCGCTCATCAGCATTTTATGCACCGGAATGCCTGTCCAGCGAGCTACTACGCGGGCAATATCTTGTTCGGTAACCTCTTCTTTTAAAATGCCGTTGGCTTTTTGAATAGCTGAAAGTTTTTGTTCAGCTTGTCGAATTTCAGCTTCCAGAGTTGGAATTTTTCCATAACGAATTTCCGCAACTTTTTGCAAGTCGCCGCGTCGTTCTTCAATTTCCGCTTTTTGGCGTATCTCTTCAATTTCTTTTTTATGAGCATGAATGCTGCTGATAATTTCTTTTTCATTTTTCCAGCGAGCTTCAAGTTCGGTGCTTTTATCCTTGAGGTCGGCCAGTTCTTTTTCTATTTTTTCCAATCGTTCTTGGGCTTCCGGCTCTTTTTCTTTTTTAAGCGCGCGCTTTTCTATTTCCATTTTCATCATCGCTCGTTTCATTTTATCCAATTCGTCGGGCATAGAATCTATTTGCAGACGAAGTGCGGAAGTTGCTTCATCAATCAGGTCTATGGCTTTATCCGGTAAAAAGCGGTCGGTAATATACCGCTGTGATAAATCAACTGCAGATAAAATTGCGCCATCGGTAATGCGTACGCCGTGATGCACTTCGTATTTTTCTTTAATGCCGCGCAAAATGGCAATGGCATCTTCGCGCGATGGCTCGTTGACCATTACCGGCTGGAATCTGCGTTCCAGAGCCGCGTCTTTTTCTATATATTTTTGATACTCTTTAAGCGTGGTGGCGCCAATGGTGTGCAACGTACCGCGAGCCAGAGCCGGTTTAAGCATATTGGAAGCATCCATAGATCCTTCAGAAGATCCGGCTCCCACAATTGTGTGCAGTTCGTCTATAAATAAAATAATTTTGCCAGCAGATTGGTCTATGTCTTTGAGCACAGCCTTTAAGCGATCTTCAAATTCACCGCGGAATTTTGTGCCAGCCAGAAGCGAACCGATATCAAGGGCAATAACTTCTTTATTTTTTAAAGATTCCGGTACGTCGCCATTTACAATGCGCTGTGCCAATCCTTCGGCAATAGCGGTTTTACCGGTGCCTGGTTCGCCAATAAGCACAGGATTATTTTTGGTGCGGCGGCTTAAAATTTGCATGACGCGGCGGATTTCATCGTCGCGGCCGATAACCGGATCAAGTTTTTCTTTGGAAGCAAGGTCGGTTAAATTTTTTCCATATTTTTCCAGCGCGTTGTATTTGCTTTCAGGTTCAGGGCTGTCTACTTTTTGCGTGCCGCGAATGCTGGCCAAAACCTTTAATGTTTCATCGTAGGTAATGCCGTGAACGCGCAACATGTCGCTGACTGGATTTGCGCCAACCAAAAAAGATAAGAATAGATGTTCTACGCTAATATATTCATCTCCCATTTTTTTGGCTTCAGCCACAGCGGTTTGAAAGATATAAACCATAGCTTGGCTGAGCAGAATTTGTCCTGTGCCGCCGGCTGGTATAGCGCCAGGCTGCTTTGGCAGTTTGTCTATGAGAGACTGCGCTCCGGCCTTGAAGTTTATAATCGGCGCGTTAAATTTATGGAGTATAGATGTAACCACCCCTTCGGTATCTTCAAGCAGAGCAAAAAAGAGATGAGGCGGCTCTATCTGGCTTTGGCCGTTTTCATAGGCAATCCGCGCGGCATTTTGAATTATTTCCTGAGATTTATTGGTAAAATTTTGAGGAATCATATAGTGAGTTGTATGTAAAGTTATCACTCTTTATACAAGAGTGATAATAGTATAACATCTTGTGAAAAAGTGTCAAGTTTGATAGTATGTAAGCAATATTTTAAGCTATTTTATCATAATTTGTGAGTTCAACCAACCTTAAAATTCCAGAGCATATAGCCATTATTTTAGACGGCAACCGGCGCTGGGCAAAAGCCAAAGGCCTGCCTACTTTTTTTGGGCACAAAAAAGGCATGGAAAATGCCAAAAAAATTGTTTTGCATGCACAAAAAATGGGAGTAAAAGTCATTACTATGTATGGCTTTTCAACAGAAAATTGGTCCCGTTCAGAAAAAGAAGTTGGTTACCTAATGAAATTATTTGAAAAATATATAGATACAAATATTGCTGATTATAAAAAAAGAGGCATACGTTTTCGGCATATCGGCTCGCTCAAAGAACTGCCGGTATCTCTGCAAGAAAAAATTAAACACGCGATTGAACTAACCAAAGATTGTACCGGTATTATTGCCAACATGGCGCTTAATTATGGCGGGCGGGATGAGATAAAACGCGCGGTGCAAAAAATTATAAAATTGGGCATTAAAGCTTCTGAGGTTGATTTTGAAACTATAAGCCGCAATTTGGATACGGCCGGACTGCCTGATCCGGATTTAGTTATTCGTACTTCGGGAGAACAGCGCACATCTGGATTTTTATTATGGCAGGGCGCGTATAGTGAACTATATTTTCCAAAAGTAGAATGGCCTGATTTTGACACCGATCAATTTGATAAAGCGATTGCAGAATTTAATAAACGGCAGCGGCGATTTGGAAAATAATATATGAATTTATTGGATATTAGAATTGACGAAATAAATAAAATTCAAGCCTTGGCAAAAATCGCTGAATTTTTAAATTCGCCAAAACAGCATATGGTTTTTACTCCCAATCCAGAAATGCTGGTTAAGGCTCAAAAAGACAAGTATTTTAAAATGGTTTTAAACAGCGGAGATTTGAATTTATGCGATGGTATGGGTGTGCAGCTGTTTACCGGAATAAAAAGAATTCCTGGAGTGGATTTTATGTTGGAAGTTTGCAAACTGGCTGCCGAACAGGGGAAGGGTGTGTATTTGCTTGGTTCAGGAAACGAAGACGTGGTGCGAAAAGCCTGTGAGAATTTACATGCGCAATTTCCAAATTTGCCTATCTCTGGCTACAACAAAGGCCCGGTTTTATCTGAGGCTTCTACCAGTGATGATAGTATGATTACAGATGAAATTAACAGAACTGGCGCTCAGATTTTGTTTGTGGCTTTTGGTATGGGTAAGCAGGAAAAATGGATTTATGAAAACCTTGCCAAAATGCCGAATATAAAAGTGGCGATGGGGGTAGGCGGGTCGTTTGATTTTATTTCAGGGCATATCAAGCGCGCCCCTTTATTTTTGCGTATACTTGGGTTAGAATGGGTCTATCGCTTGATTCAACAGCCGCAGCGAATAGGCAGGATTTTTAACGCGACTGTGGTGTTTGTGTATTTGGTTGTTAAAAGTTATATATATGGCAAAAAAGCTTAGTAAAAATATACAAGTTGTATTAGATATTCTTCAAAATGAAGTACAGGGCGATGTTGTGTCTGCTTTAAAGAAAATGGATAAGGGATATACTATGACGTGGATGTATCTTGATGATAAAAAGCTGTTCCCTTCCACTCAAGTCGATATAAAAAAAGAGCTTGAAGAAGTATATCCTATAAAAAATCGAGTGTATGAGATAAAAAACATTGCCGAGGGTAAAGATGTGGTGATGGTAGAGCTGGTAGAAAGCTACCCAGATCCAAAAACCAAGAAAGTATATCGCACACCGTTGGTTTTAGTTTTAGAAATGAAAAATAATAAAATCGTAACCGGCAGGCATTACTTGGATCCGAAAATTTCTTATAAATATTTAACCAAAAAGCAAGTTGAAAAAGGTTTTAAAAAAAGCAAGGGCACTTTACTGGTAATTAAGTAACATATGCAAAAAATAGCTGAAGTTATTGGGTGGGTAGGAGTGTTGTGTGTGTTGTGTGCATATATACTCCTTAGTTTCGAGGTTTTTATTGCTTCTGATTTGATATATCAGGCTCTAAACATTGTCGGCGGTTTTGGTATTATGTATAGCTCGTTTGTTAAAAAAAATTATCAACCGGTGGCGCTTAACGCTATCTGGACTTTGGTGGCTGTGATAGCTGTGTTAAAAATTTTGTTATAAATAATAATATATGAGTGAGCGAATGACAGGGCTGCCTGAAATGGGCGAAGAGAAAAAAAATAAAATTGTGATAGAAATTGGCACAGACGGTAAACCGTTTTTTTTGCTCGGCAACAGAAAATT
>CAZLNR010000009.1:8065-30121 GCA_964561035.1 uncultured Gammaproteobacteria bacterium
TGATAGAAATTGGCACAGACGGTAAACCGTTTTTTTTGCTCGGCAACAGAAAATTGCAAAGTGACGAGCGGTACTTTGCGATAGATGTTGACAAGGGCGGCGCAAAAAGAGCTTCTCAAATGCTTAACAGGTTGGATGTGGATAAGCAGTCCGTGTCAGTGCAGGCTGATGCGCACAAGCTGCCGTTTGCAAATGAAACAGTAGATGAGTGCGTACTCACTAATGTTTTTGGTGAGTTCGGCCCGAATCATCCCAATTATTACGGTACAATGCTTCAGGAAATAGTTAGGGTATTGAAAAAAAATGGCAAAATATCTATAACTGAAACATATACCACCCCTGATTTCGTGCCTGAGTTTATGAAAGTTACAAAAAATCAAGATGGTACGCCTACTGTAAATGAAGCATATTTTAAAAAGCTAGGATTATTAGTAAAGTCGGTTGATTTTGCGCTTGAAAATATTAAGCAGTACGATAAGTATATAAGCAGTGCCGATGTATTTGGTGATAATTTTCACTTAACATTAGTTAAAGAATAAGTATTTTTTATGATTAAAACTCGTTTTGCCCCTAGTCCTACTGGATATTTGCACGTTGGTGGATTACGAACTGCTTTGTATTCGTATTTATTTGCCAAAAAACATGGCGGAACATTTTTGTTGCGCATAGAAGATACCGATAGAGAGCGATTTGTGGCAGATGGCGTTTCTAATATTTTAAAATCTTTGTATTGGGCAGGCGTAGCTCCTGAAGAGGGTGTTGTGCAGGGTGAAAATGGAAATCCTAAAAATTTAGGAGAGAATGGTCCGTATACACAGTCAGAACGATTGGATATTTATAAAGAATATTCACAAAAATTGCTCGACGCAGGTCATGCCTATTATTGTTTTTGTACTTCGGAAAGATTAGAAAAGCTGCGTGCCGACCAGCAGGCTCGCAAAATGCCTACCGGCTACGATGGTCTTTGTGCAAAACTTAGTCCGGTAGAATCTAAACAAAAAGCAGAAGCCGGAGAAAAACATGTGATGAGACTAAAGATGGAAAAAAGCGGTGAGACAGTTCTTAACGATTTAATTCGTGGAGAGGTGCGGTTTAAAAATGAATTAGTAGATGATCAGGTGCTTATAAAATCCGATGGTTTCCCGACCTATCATTTTGCGGTGGTTGTAGACGATCATTTGATGGGCATTACCCATATTATTCGCGGTGAAGAATGGATAAGCAGTGTGCCAAAACATATTCAATTGTATAAATATTTTGGCTGGGAAGTGCCGGCTATGGCGCATTTGCCGCTGTTGCTTAATCCGGATAAATCAAAGCTCAGTAAACGCCAAGGTGATGTGGCTGTAGAAGATTATTGGAAAAAAGGTTATTTACCTGAAGCGCTCGTAAATTTTGTGGCATTTTTGGGTTGGAACCCGGGTACGGAAAAAGAAATGTATACTATGGAAGAATTGATACAAGATTTTGATTTGGCAAAAGTCGGCAATACCGGTGCGGTATTTAATATTGATAAGTTAAACTGGTTTAATAAGCAGTATATAAAAAATCTGAGCAATCAAGAGTTGGCTTTGCGTGCCAAACCATGGTTAGAGGAGGCCGGTATAGAAAACAGCGAGATGTTAGAAAAGGCTGTTGGTTTGGAGCGAGAACGAATTTCGACTTTGGCAGAATTGCCAGAGGCTATTAAATTTGTTTTTGCTTTACCGCAGTATGATGCTTCTTTGCTCGCTTGGAAAAAGAGTTCTAAAGAAGAGGTGGCTAGGATTTTGCCGGAACTAATTGCTTTTTTGGAAACTGTAAATGATAGTAAGTGGAATAAGCAGGATCTGGAAAACGAATTAAAAGCATGGATAGCAGAAAAAGGTTATGCCGTTGGTTCGGTAATGTGGCCAATGCGCGTGGCGCTATCTGGACAGGAAAATTCACCGGGGCCGTTTGAGATCGCCGAAGTATTGGGTAAAAAAGAGGTTTTGCATCGACTTGGCATTGCATTGCAAAAAATAAAATAAAAATATATGTCGCCATATAGAAAATCTGGTGAAGCATTTGACCCATCGCGTCATGTGCATATAGATGATAAGGGTAATGCTGATCCTTCTGATACGGGTGTATTTGTACGCAAATCAGCGGCAGATTTTTTTGCTTTAGCTAAAGAAGTTGCGGCAAAAAATAATAGAATAAAGAGTATTTTAGACAGAATACGAAACCCAGAAAGTGCTTTGGATATTTTACACAAGCAAGCCATCATAGATAATGATCGCAGGCAGATTAGTGAATGGGTAAAGCATGTCAAAGATGAAGAAATGATACAGCTGTTAGAAACAGGTCATGTGCCGACCTCGGTAAAAATAATTCGTCGCGGAAATGAAGAAAGTGTTATACAAGGCGTGCTTGCTGACAAGCTTTTTACCATTTACCATATCATCTACAGATGATGGTTTTTTTGGCGATAAGACTATAGACCGAAAAAAATCGTACTATCTTTTTAAAATTCTTGAAATGTCTCTGGATTTACATGGCAATACATAGCAAACCGTGGCAATAGCGCATAAATGGCATAATATATGGTATAATAGAGTTATGAAAAAATTGGCTCTATTTTTTTTATTCTTAGTGTCGGTGGTAGTATATCCGCCTTTGTTTGTGCATGCTCAAACATCAGCGTCTTCAGAAATTAACGAGCTTAACAAGCAAATTGCTGCCAAAAAAGAAGTTATTAAGCAGCTTGAAGAAACAATTAACAAATATAATAAAAATATTGCGCAAAAACAAACTGAAGCGCAATCGCTAAAAAATCAATTGAGCATACTTGATAATCATATTGCCAAAGCAGAAACCGATATTGAGCTTACCGAACAAAAAATTGACCAAGCTCAATTACAGATAGAAGAACTTGAGCTAAGTATTGCCGCCAAAGAAGCCACTTTGGAGAAACAGAAAAAAATTATTACCAAAATGGTGCAGAGTATTAATGCTGACAAGCAAAAAACCTATTTGGAAGTTTTGCTTACCAATAGCAGTTTTGCCTCTTTTTACGATCAGCTGCAGTATACGCTTAAAGTCTATAAAGACGTGGGACAGTCCGCTAAAGTTTTACGATTGATCAAAGAAGATTTGCAGGTTAGGCGCGATCAGATTTCTGCAACTAAAAAAACATACGAAGATCTTAAAATAAGCTTGGAGGAAAAAAAGACAAAATTCAGAGAACAGTCAGTAGCAAAAGAAAATTTACTAGTCGCCACAAAATCTTCCGAGCAAAAATATAAAACTTTGCTATCAAGTTTAAAACAGCAGTATCAGGCGGTCATCAACGAGCAGCGAGCTTACGAAGACCAAGTGCGTAAAAAATTGGCGCAAGAAAACAAACTAGGTGATAGTGTCGGCCCGTTCGCTTGGCCGGTTTCAAGCCGAACCATTACTGCGCGTTTTCATGACCCCGATTACCCGTTTAGAAATGTGTTTGAGCATAGCGCCATAGATTTACGAGCTTCTCAAGGCACTCCTGTGCGAGCAGCAGCTTCGGGGTATGTTGCCAGAGCCAAGACTTGTACTTTGTCTACCTGTTATGCGTATGTGTTGATTGTTCATACTGGAAATTTGTCTACATTGTATGGTCATTTAAGCCGCATAGATGTGGCCGCTGATCAGTTTGTAAATAAAGGCGATGTAATTGGGTTGTCTGGCGGTAAGCCTGGTACAGTCGGCGCTGGCCCATTTGTTACTGGTCCGCATTTGCATTTTGAAGTTCGTTTAAACGGCATACCCGTTGATCCTTTAGGATATTTAGAATAATTTTTTATGAAAAAAATGAAAGTGGGAGTGTTGATGGGGGGACCCTCGTCGGAAAGAGAGATTTCTCTAATAACCGGTGCGGCTGTATTTGAAAATTTGGATAGAAAAAAATACCTGCCATTTTTGGTGGAAATGTCCAAGGACCGCATTTTTTGGCTGTTAGATACGCAAAAAAAGCGAAAAAGAAAATTGGATTTGCAGCATAAAGACAGAAGGTTATTTGATATTATTTTTATCGCATTGCACGGGTCGCCTGGTGAAGATGGGGGAGTGCAAGGCATGCTGGAGACGCTCGCTATTCCGTATACGGGATCTGGCGTACTTGCCAGTGCGCTGGCTATGAATAAAGTTTTTTCCGCTCAAATATTTTTTGCCAATAAGCTGCCGTATCCGCAGTTTATTCACTTTAAAAAAGATGGCTGGAAAAGAGAGGCGGAGCAAATAACCCAAACTGTAATTAAAGATATTGGTTTTCCGGCAGTAGTAAAACCTGTTGATCAAGGATCGGCAGTAGGAGTGCATATTGTAAAAACTATGGAGGAATTTGTGATGGCTGTAAAAAAAGAAATTAAATCATTTTCGTGGCTCATGGTGCAAAAATTTATTTCCGGGAAAGAATCTACATGCGGTGTGTTGGAAAAGCGCGGCGAAATTATGGCGTTGCCGCCAACGCGCATTGTGCCAAATTTGGGAGAGTTCTATGATTATAAATCAAAATATAAATCTGGCGGTTCAACCCATGTTTGTCCGGCTGACTTTGATGACGAGCTTAATTTACGCATACAAAAATTAGCTATTATGGCGCACAAAAGCCTGGGATGCTCCGGTATGTCGCGCACAGATATTTTTGTTACTAATGAAAAAAATTTATACATTCTGGAAACAAATACAATTCCCGGCATGACCCCAACCAGCCTTTTACCGGAAGCCGCATCAAAAGCGGGTATTTCATTTTCAGAGATGCTTGATCATATTATTCAAGCTCGCATGCGATAAATATGCAGCAGAAAAAAGTTTTGACCACATTATTCAATCCGCAGTCCATTGCGGTATTGGGCGCATCTCGCGATGAGCAAAAAATTGGGCATATTGTGCTTAAAAACATTATTGACTCTGGCTTTCCAGGGTCTTTGTTTGCGATTAATCCAAACGCTTCTGAAATTTTGGGAGTTAGATGTTTTCCGGATTTTTCCAGTTTGTCAACAGTGCCAGACTTGGCAATTATTTCTGTGCCAGCGCAAACCGCAGTTATGCTTTTGGAAGAAATTGGACACAAAGGCACAAAAAATATTGTATTATTTAGCGCCGGTTTTAAAGAAGTTGGTGCGGCGGGCGCAGAGCTTGAGCGCGAACTGCAAGCTGCCGCAAAAAAATATGGCCTGCGTATTCTTGGTCCCAATTGCCTCGGTTTTGCCAGCACTTTACGAAACATAAACGCTACGTTTAGCCGGGTTGAGAATAGGCCGGGTAATTTGCGTTTTATGTCTCAGTCTGGCGCTTTAGCTTCTGGTATTTTTGATTGGGCGCAAGAAAATAGTATGGGTTTTAGCGAGTTTATAACCCTTGGTAATAAGTCAATTATTGATGAAAATGATATATTGCAATATTGGCTTGAGCAAAAATCTGTCGTTCAAAATGAAGCAGGCTTATCAAAATATCAGCCGATTGGCATGTATTTGGAATCTATCAATAACGGTTCCGAATTTATTCGTGTTGCTAAACAGATTACTCGGCAAAACCCTGTATTTTTGTTAAAGCCAGGCCGTTCTCAGCATGCGCAACAGGCCATTCGTTCTCATACTGGATCCTTGGCTGGAGATGATGCGGTAATTGATGTGGCGTGCGCCCAAGCCGGTATTATTCGTTGTGATGGAGTGGAGGATATGTTTGATTTGGCAAAAGTATTTTCTTGGGAAAATGCCCCTGAAGGTTCGGCAGTCGCTATTGTCTCAAATGCGGGCGGTCCGGCCGTAATTAGCACCGACATGGTTGAAAAAGAGGGGATGGTTCTGGCTCAATTAAGCGCAGTTACCCATCAAAAATTAGAGAAAACATTGCCTCGAGCGGCAAATATTTTAAATCCGGTTGATGTGCTGGGCGATGCGCTTTCTGATAGGTTTCGCGAAGCTGTAAACGATGTCTTGGCAGAGAAACAAGTGAATGCGGTTGTGGTTATTGTAACCCCGCAAATTATGACTGAAATAGAAGCCACAGCTAAATTAATTGGCGAGCTTTCCGCAAAATATAATAAGCCTATCGTTTGTTCTTTTATGGGTGGTTCATCTATTGCTGTGGGGGAGAGGGTTTTAAATGCATATAAAATACCATCATTCCGATTTCCGGAGCGAGCTGTAAAAGCGCTGGCTGCAATGTGGCGATGGCGCCAGTTTGCAATGCGGCAATCGCAAGCTGATCGTATTAAAACAACAACGCCAATTTTTGCTCGTCCAAAAATACAAAAAATAAAAAATTTAATCGCCGCTTCAACTGGCACTACGATTCTTTCTCTTTCAGAATCCGATTTTATTTTAAAAACCGCCGGAATTAAAGTGCCGCAATCTCATATCGTTGATACGTATGCCGAAGCGTTGCGAGCGGCGCGCGCGTGCGGCTGGCCGGTAGTCTTAAAAATTTCTTCTCCAGCTCTTGTTCATAAAACTGAAACCAAGGCTGTTATTGCTCATATTTACACAGAAAAAGATTTGGCAGCGAGCTGGAAACAAATACAAGCAAGCGCAAAAAAAATTCCCGATGGCGCGCCATTTCTTATATATGTGCAAAAGCAGGTTCAAACAGGTTTGGAAGTAATTGTTGGGTTAAAATATGACAAAAATTTTGGCAATGTATTTTTAGTTGGGTCGGGCGGTGTTACAGCAGAATTGTTTAAAGATATCCAAATGACGATTGGTCCAATTGATCGGCGGCGCGCGCTTGAAGTTATTAAAAAAACAAAGATATACCAATTATTGATTGGGTTTAGAGGACATACTTCATACGCCCTGCAAAAGCTGATTGATCTTATGGTACAATTATACTGGCTATCAGAATCCGTTTCTGATTTTTCGGAAATTACTATTAATCCGGTGATTGTTACCGAAAAAGAAGCGTGGGCAGTTGATCCGCGCATTATCATTAACCGCTCATATGAAACCGTTGACGTTTAAAATAGGAGGCGAAGCAGGCTTTGGCATCATGCTTTCAGGTCTTACCTTTTCCAAGTTAGTAGTACGGTCTGGCTACTATATTTTTAACTACGCAGAGTACCCATCTATTATTCGCGGCGGACATAACATGGTGCAGTTAACCATTTCTGATAAACCAGCGGACGCTTCATATGTTCATACCGATTTTCTAGTGGCGTTTAACAAAGAGACGATAGATTTGCATGCGCACGAATTAGTCTCAGGTTCATTGGTTATCTATGATGAAGAACACCCTAAAATGCCGTCAATGGCCAAAGGTGTTCGTTTGTTGCAAGTGCCATTTAAAAAAATTAGTAAAGAAGTTGCCAATTCATTTTTCTTGCGCAATACGGCAGCGCTTGGAGCAATGGCGGCTTTTTGGGGTATAGATATTAAAATGTTAGAAAAATTAATCGGCGAAGAATTTGCTAGCAAGCCGCCCGAGGTAGCAAAGAGTAATCAGGCAGTGGCGCGCGCCGGCTATGCTTTTGTAAAAACCAATTATGCTAGTTATATCAAAGAAACGTTGCGGCCGTTACGCGCGCGCCGTGCGCATGCGGTTGTAAATGGTAATGAAGCAATTGCTTTGGGGGCGGTCGCTGCCGGCATGCAGTTTGCTTCAATTTATCCAATGACGCCTATTAGCAATATTCTACATGTTTTGGCGCCATTGCAAGAAAAATATAATTTTATTTACAAACAACCGGAAGATGAAATTGCGGCTGTAAATATGGCAATTGGCGCTTCATTTGCGGGGGCGCGAGCTATGACGGCTACGGCTGGGGGCGGTTTTTGTTTGATGAGTGAAGGTTATGGTTTAGCAGCTATGACCGAAACACCGTTAGTTATTATAGAAGGTATGCGCGGCGGTCCGGCCACTGGTTTGCCTACCTGGACAGAGCAGGGTGATTTGCGATTTGTGCTTCATGCGCATCAAGGCGAATTTCCCCGCATAGTTTTGGCTGCCGGAGATGCGGAAGAAGCTTTTCATCTTACCATGCAGGCATTCAATTTAGCCGATGCGTACCAGACGCCGGTGGTTGTTATGGTGGATAAGCAAGTTTGTGAAAGTGGTTTTACAAACTCTGTGTTTGATATTCGAAAGTATCAAATACAGCGCGGTAAATTATTATTAAAAAAACAAGCCGGGTATAAACGCTATGCGCTTGCAAAAGATGGGGTTTCTGTGCGTTCTGTGCCAGGAGTCGGAAATCATGTGGTAGCCAATTCGGATGAGCACAATGAACATGGCTATTCAAATGAGTCTGCGGAAAATAGGATGGCGCAAATGGAAAAACGCATGAAAAAACTTGAGGTATGCGCTCGAGTGGATATGCCTCGGCCAGTTTTGTATGGTCCTCGCAATGCTGATTTAACGATTGTTTCATGGGGCAGTAATAAAGGCGCAATTTTAGAAGCTATGAAATATTTTGACAGGGTAAACTTTTTACACCTTACTTGGATTAGTCCATTTCCAACCAGTGCTGTAAAAAATGTATTGGAAAATGCCCGTCAAATTTTAAATATTGAATGTAACGCGCACGGTCAAATGGCCGGGCTTATAAAAGAAAAAACTGGCATTGGCATTAAGCATAGCCTGCTAAAATATGATGGCCGTCCATTTTTCCCGGAAGAAATAATCGCGAAAATTAAAAAAATGTTATAGCACTATTATGACTACCAGCATACAAAATCTTAAAACTCCTAACATGTGCAATTGGTGTCCAGGGTGCGGAAATTTTGGCATCTGGACAGCTTTTAAAGAAGCGGCTGCGCGAGAAAAATGGAGTAACGCCAATACGGCCATTGTGGCAGGTATTGGGTGTCATGGACATATAAATAATTTTGTTGAGTTAACTAGTTTTGAAGGGTTGCACGGGCGCGCAATTCCTGTGGCTACAGGCATTAAGCTTGTTAATCACAAGCTTAATGTGATTGTGTTTACCGGAGATGGCGACTGTATGGCGGAAGGCGGCAATCATTTCATGCACGCCGCTCGCCGTAATCATGATCTTACAGTTATTCTGCATGATAACGCCATTTACGGTTTGACTACCGGACAAACTTCGCCGCGCTCACCGCATGGATATAAATCAAAATCTACTCCAGCCGGAAATTTGGATGAGCCTGTTAATCCGCTTAGTGTTGCTTTGTCGGCAGGAGCCACATTTATTGCACGCGGATATTCTGGCGATATTCCTCGTCTCACAGCGCTTATGAGAAAAGCCGCAGCGCACACGGGTTTTTCTGTTTTACAGGTTTTGCAGCCATGTGCCACATTTAACCGCGTGTACACCCATGCATTCTTTCAAGAAAATACCTACCAGCTTGATTCCGCATACGATCCAACCAACAAGCAAGCTGCTTTTGCAAAAATCAATGAATGGGGTGAAAAACATATTCCCTTAGGCGTTCTTTATACAGAAGAACGGCCTTCATACGAAGACCAGGTTCCTCAGATTAAAAAAGAAGCTTTAGTGCGAACACCTCTCAAAAAAAGAAGTATTTCGGATTTGCTTGCTAAGTACCAATAATATATGAAAAAAATTCTTATTATATACACAACCAATTCCGGCAGCACATTCGCGGCAGGTGAAATTATTACTGATGTGCTATCAAAACAACATTCAGTTGCGTTTCAAAATGTAAATGAATCAAAGCCGGATGATTATATCGGTTATGATTTGATAATTCTTGGCTCGCCAAGCTGGAAGAGTAGGGGAGAAGAAGGTATGCCAACCGATGCCATGCTTAATTTTTTGGATGTTTGGAAGACTAAGAATATTTCTAAAGTACCGTTTGCTATATACGGCTGTGGCGATGCGGAATTTGCGCATTTTTGCGGAGCGGTAGATTATCTAGAAAATTTTGTTCACTCAGCAGGCGCAAAAACTATTACAGATTCGTTGCGTGTTAACAGTTTTTGGTTTGAGCTTGATAATGCTGTGGAACAAACAAAAAAATGGGCGCAAAAACTTTTGGAAGTTCTGAAAAAATAAAATATTACTTTTTTCCGCTGTGGAATTTCTTGTGAATGTCCCGTAAGTGCGGGTTGGTTACGTGCGTATAAATTTGCGTGGTAACAATATTTTTGTGTCCAAGCAATTCTTGCACTGAGCGCATATCGGCGCCTTGTTTAAGAAGATCTGTGGCAAAACTATGGCGCAAGGTGTGTGGTGTTGCTTCCACCGGTAATCCGGCCATGGTGGCGTATTTGCGCATGAGCCGTTCCACTGAACGCGGAGTAAGACGATGATCGTTATCATCGTCATCTTTTTTGTAATTGATAAACAAAGGCAGCATCATATCTTTTCTGGTTTTTAGATACTGTGCCAGCCATTCAAGCGATCGGCTGGAAAAATATATGGTGCGAGTGGAACCGCCTTTGCCGGAAATGGTCAGTTCTTGTTCGGTAATTTTTCCTTTAATAATATTTTGCACATCAAAACTCCGCAGGTTAAGGGCTGTAAGTTCGGAAACACGCATGCCGGTAGAAAATAATGTTTCCAAAATGGCTCTGTCTCGCAAGCCTTCGGGTTTGGATAAGTCCGGCATTTTCATTAGCTTTTCCACCTGGTCAAAGTTTAAAAACTTAATAGCCTTGTCTTTATCGGTAAGTTTTGGCAGTTTAATTTTATCTGCCGGCAGCGATACGATATCTTTTTCGGCAAAATAGGTAAGCAGGTTGCGCAGCGCAATAAGGTAATAATTCTGAGTGGTTTTTTTGGTATAACGGCCTTTTGTGTCTTGTTTACGCGATAAGTGTACCCGATAATCCCAAATATGTTCAGGGGTAAGCTCGTGCGGTTTAAGACCAGCGATATTTTTTTCTTCCAGCCAGCGCTTAAACATCTTTAAAAAATTGTCATAGTTGCGGGTGGTGGTAGGGGAAAGACCTTTTTCAATCTCGCAATATTCCAAAAAATGGGGTATATGAAATGTAATAGGGTTGTCAGATTTGTGCATATATTGGTATAATTTACCTGAGCATAGCCATTATACCATATAATATTATGCGACGTTAAGAATGTAAATATAGCTTATTATGTTTAGAAAATTATTTGGAATAGGAAGAGAAAATGCCAAACCAGCCGTGCCGCAAGAAGTTGCGCATGCTGGGGAGGAGAACTTTTCTGGAGAAGTTATTAATGCAGCATCTGGAGATTTGCAAAAAGCTTTAAATAATGGTGCTGAAATATTATTTAAAAAATATGGATTTGAAAAAAAAGATATCATAGTTTTTAAGTATGGTGAAGAAGAGATAACTGGAACAGTTACGGATTTATACACATCTACACCTAAAGATCCAAACAAAGAAACGGAGTATTTTATGACTATAATAGAAGGAGCGAATCCTAAAGGGGGTGTAACTCGTTTTTGGCACCTATCTCTAAAAGATGTTTTGGAAAATAAATATCAAATTAGAAAAACCGGAAAAATATAAAGAGGTGTTAAAATAGATGCTTAGTAAAAAAATACCATTGTGAAGATGGTGTTTTTTTATATCAAAGCGCTAAAACCAGGCAGTAATATTTTGGCTAATTTAAGCCAAAATATATAGAGTTGGCTAAGATTAGCCATTTTAAGAGAGTGGGGAAGTGGTGAAAATTTTTTTATCTACGTATAAAGGGATAATAATCCAATACTAAAAAACATTGAAAATAAAATCTCAATATTTTTTGTTTACTGAGAATTGGATTTGCTAGTATGCTACTCTGCTTAATCTATGTTCTTTAACGGGCATGGGTAGAAGAGCGTTTACCATGCAGGGTTAGCCCCCGACTTTAGATGCCCAGAAGGCGCCATGGACGGATAGATAAAATTGAATAATTTTATTTTCAATAATTGACTTTTATAATCTAAGTTGTACAATGGTTTAATATGAAACAAGAAAATAACTTTGCTTACATAGATAGTAATAATTTACATCGAGGAGTTAAGGGCCTTGGGTGGAATTTAGATTATAAAAAATTTAGAATTTGGTTAAAAGAAAAATATCAGGTAACCCAAGCCTACTTATTTATTGGTTTAATAAAACGTAATCTAAATCTTTATACATACTTACAAGAGTGTGGTTTTACCCTTGTTTTTAAAGATGTTATACCCGATGCAGAAGGTAAACCAAAGGGAAATTGTGACGCGGACCTGGTGTTAAGGGCTGTCTGTGATACATATGAGAATACTTTTGAAAAAGCGGTTATTGTGGCCAGTGATGGTGATTATCATTGTTTAGTAAAGCTCCTTAAAGATAGACAAAAATTAAAACTTTTAGCCTCTCCTAATAATAGCGATAAGTGTTCAATCCTTTTAAAGAGGCTCAATGTGCCTATTACATTTTTAAACGAGCACAGAGGTAATTTAGAAAAGTTTGAAAACGCCTAAAATGAAAAAGCCCCCGATGGAGACGAGCTCCACCAGGGTCTTTTTCTTGATGATTATTTATAATATACACAATAATTGACATTTTGTCAAGTAATGTAAACTTATCCCCAGAAGGGATTTTTTTGTTTAATCCTAGCGAAATATATAGCCAATTTTCACCTATTTTGGCTAATTGTAGCTTAATTTAATATAGGGTGGGGAAGTGGTGTTAAAAATTTGTATGAATATAATCGTAACCTTAACAGAGATTTTTCTCTTATCTGAGAAAGGAATAATAACCAAAAAAGAATTTAGGGATTTGCTAAAATTAGATGAGTATTTATAGTTTGAGTTTTTTGGACAAAAATTGAAAGTAGAGGTTTTGTAGGTTTTTTATAGCAGGATCAAACAATTTAATATGTTCAAATAATCTCGGTAAGATTACGTTAGATAAGCCTAATGTAATAATTGCGTACATTAAAGTTAGGAAGTTATTTTCGAAAATATCCAATATCCATTTTGGTTTATAGTTATACCTATACAAAATAGTGTATATACCTAAATGAAATATACAATATAGAGCAGCGACCTGTGGCCGCACTTTATAACCGAACAGATCTATTGGTTCGCTTGATGAAACTTTTAGCTCGCTGTTATTATTATTCGGTCCAATATTATTTATAGATTCAAATAAGCTATAATAGATACCTATTTTTTTACCAGAGAGTAGATAGTTGATACCTGCAACCAAGTCGAATAAAATTTTAAAAAAAGAAGCGATGATAATATGAAAAAAAACCATCTTTATTCTTAACCAAAATCCTGCAACTAGCTTGGTTGGTTTTGTGTGTGCTTTGTCTACTTTTTTTAAAATTTCAATCCCATCTATTTTTTGGCCTTTACAGTACAGTTCATTAGAGGTGATGTTATAAAAAAAGTCTGCATTAGAAGTTAATCCGATTGGCCAGTTTAATTTTGGTTTAAGTTGAGTGGAAACAGTAATAATTCCATTGTCGTTTGGTACTGTTTTTCCATAATTAACGTGTACTGTAATTGCTTTTAGTGCGTCTGGTTTCGTAAACTCTTCCTGCGTAATATATAAGTAATAAAGAGATCTAAAGCCCGGCTCTTGTCTGTTTTTGTATGTAGAAAAACCTAACGCAACATCTGCTAAATTAACAGGTTCTGTAAAACCAAGTTGTGGTAATCCAAACTTTGCTTTAAACTTATCATTGTTCATAAGTATTATTTATACGGTCTAGTTAAAAAATTAATTGAATCCATGGAAGCTAAAAAGGATGTATTAAAATCCCCTTGTCCCTGTGTAGTACGTCGCTTAATCTATGTTATACGACGTTGTATAATACTGTCCCCGAGAGAGAGTACGCCTGGTAATAACGATCAAGACACTTTCTCAATCCTCTATTTCCAATATACTTTTTCACCAAAACGCAAATCTATATAACTGGTTGGTTTAATGGATGAGAGTATCTTTTTAAATGCGTCTATTTGATCGGCTGTGTTATTGCGTGGTTGTATGAAAATGTCCCAATTTTGGTCTGTATTAATAATTACCCCGGCATTAAGATTATCTATAGCAAAAAATTCTGGGGTGATGCTCCCCCGCTGGTTTAATTCGTTATACCAATCAATTGATGCAGCTATATATTGAGAAGGAAGTATGCTAGTTGTATTTTTTTCAACTTCAATATTACGGCTATCATATATTATAGGATAATCTCCAAATTGCTTAGTTATTTTCCCAATGTTAGGCGTGTGTGTAATGCTGGTAGTTGAAAAAAACGTGCTTGAGACAGAATCTGCCGTGGAGGTGCTAAGAAGAATGTTTTGTTTTTTGATTATCTCGGATGGTTCAACATCGGTGAGAAATTTAATAACTGTCCCCTGCTGATCAAGCAGAAAATATTTTTTCCCATTATCGTAGATAACTGAAGAGATTTTTTCTATAACATCAATAGATATTTTATCCGGAAAAGTTTTTTTAACCGTCACAGTTTCAAAAGAAAAATTTTTCAAAAGAGCTTTTGTTAGTTTTGATTCAGATACAAAGAAGTAGTTTCCCCATGGTAAAAGCCCCTTTTTATTTATATAGTTGGCATATATAAAAGAATCAAGTTCTTGTTTAGTGTTATTTTTTAGCCCGCTATACTCTATTTTCTGAATATGAAAATACGGTATGTAGAGCAAGCAGGCTAGCCAGAAACTGGTTACGACAAAAAAAGATAGTACTTTTATATTTGGGCCGGTCCTCTTTTTTTCCGCATGCCTCTGTTTGAATGGGTTAACTTTATAATGCGGTCCTGTTTCAATAGGCGCTATATTTTTTGATTGTTTTTTTGCAAAAAACAACGAGAGTTTTTTTCTCCAGCTTACATGAGGTTTATATTTTTCAAACGCTCGTTCCGAATGCATGTGTTTCATAGCCGCGATGAAATTTATTATGCGGATTAAAAAAGCCCATGTATCGGCATGCTATTGGCGCATGGCTATAGATGAGAAATGTTTAAGTATTTTTGCAGCGCTTTTGGAATGCGTATACTGCCGTCCTCCTGCTGCAAATTTTCAATTAGCGCAATTGGAAAACGGCTTAAAACCACGGCGGTACCATTTAATGTATGTACAAATTCATTTGTGCCGTCCTCTTTTTTGTATTTGATGTTTAATCTTCGAGATTGATAGTCGGTGCAATTGCTGGTGCTGGTAATTTCCCCATAATCATTTTTCATTGTCATCCAAGCCTCAATATCAAATTTTCGATATGCAGGACCTCCCAAATCTCCGCTGGCAACATCAATAACACGGTATGGTATTTCCAGTCCATCAACAATCTCCCGTTCCATAGCTAGCAGCTCTTGATGCATAGCTTCGCTATCCTCCGGCTTGCAGAAAATAAACATTTCTAATTTAGTGAATTGATGTACTCGGTACATGCCTTTGCTTGTCTTGCCGTATGCTCCCGCTTCAGTGCGGAAACAGTGTGAGATGGCTGCGTATTTTTTAGGTCCGGATTGCAGATCCAGTATTTCATTGGCATGATAGCCTCCCATAGTAATTTCAGCTGTGCCAATAAGGCTTAAGTCTGTATTTTCAATAGAATAGACTTGAGTTTCTGCGCCTCGGGGGTTAAAACCAATACCTGATAAAATCTCATTTTTTGCTACATCCGGTGTTTCTACAAGCTCAAACCCGTGCGCACTCAGTATATCAATGCCGTAATTTAAAAGCGCCAGGTTAAGTCGGACGAGATTATTTTTAGCAAAATAAAATTTAGAGGTTGCGACTTTAGCGCCTCGTTCAAAATCAACCATGTTTAGTTCTGTAAGTATTTGCTCGTGATCTTTCGGGGCAAAAGAAAACTGAGGCGGGTTTCCGTGTGTGGCCACAGTTACAAAATCTTCCTCTCCTCCAATAGGGGTGCTTGGATGCGTAAGGTTAGGTATGCGCATCAAAGCCTCTTTGTATTTTTGTTCAATTTCAGCCGCCTTTGCCTCTAAAACAGCTATCTCATCCCCCATTTTACGCAATCGCGCAATGTCTTCCTCACTAGGTTTTCCTTTTGATTGGCTTTTTCTTTGGGCGCGCAAATTATCTACAGATCCTTGGAGCTCTCTGCGCTCTTCGTCTATCGCTAGCAATCCCTCCACGTCGCATTCGGTATTGCGTTTTTTGCAGTTTTCTATAACCAGATCTTTATGTTCACGAATAAATTTTATATCGAGCATATGTACGGGGTTAATCAATGTACTTTAAAATAATTTTTTTGTTATTTTTTGTTTGAATAACTTTTTTGTTCAATGGAAGCAGGTCCATTTTTAAAGCCTGCTTGTAAGTAAACCATCCATAATCGGAACTCTCCGCTTCGGCAAATTGCATTTTTCCTGATTTTATTTTACATACTGACATGAATAAATGCACCTGATAGTTTTCTTTTTTACTATGTATTGTTGTAGTTAAAATATCCGGAAGCTGTTCTAGTTTTGTGACGGTAAAGCCGGTTTCTTCTCTTACTTCGCGTATAGTAGTTTCATCAAATGTTTCTCCATTCTCCACTCCCCCGCCTGGAAATTCCCATTTCCCATTAAATTCAGGGCGCAGATCACGGCGCTTAGTAAGGAGCATTTTTCTATCTTTTACAATAATACCGGCAGCACAGATGATTTGTTCTGGGCGATAATGTTTCATTAAAAAATATTTGAGCTGAAGCGTCATTTTGCCTCGGTGGCTAATCATGTTTTTTTCCAAGGTGGTCATTTCTGTAAAAGTTTTTTTAAGTGGCGGGTAATAAAAAATAGCGCTAAAAGCCAGGTGTTCATCAATTGGTTTTGAAAGTTTTGAAGCAATCAGCCCTGCTGTTTTACCAATAAAAATATGAAATGTGTCTGTTTCAGGATTGTATAAACAGCCGGCAGTTTCAAAGTATGCCGTTCTTTTCTTTTCCGGAACCTGTTTAAGTTTTTTTAACACTTTCTCAACTCGGGCAGCGGCGGTAGGTGCGAAGCGTTTTGTTTTAACTCCAGGCGCACCATTGAGAGCATCTATAAATAAACCGGTATCTTCAGCAACGGTTAACAGGCCGGTTTTTTTACCAAAAAATCGTGCTTTTTCAAGCGCATTTTGCCAGGTTGTGTCGTGTGGCTCAGGAACTTCTATATTATGTAATTTTAAATCGCGCAAACTTACCGCAGAAAAATTAAGATCTGCGAGCTCGGCTGTTATTTCAGCGTATTTTCCTTGGTTAGTGGTGGCGATTAAAAGTTTTTGCATATATATTTATATTTTTCTTTCTTTTTTCCATTGTTCTTTTATTTTAGAACTCTTAAATATCTCTGGTTTATATGCGTGCAGTCTAACAATTTTTGTTTTTTGCTGGTCAATATGTTCTGATAACTTATCTGTAAAAGCTTCTTGGTCATAACCTAGAGCAATAATATCGGGGTTCTCTTCAGCGATAACTTTATATCGATCTTCCCCTAAATTTCCAAGTCGCACCTTATCTGCAATATTAAGCGCTTGTATATCCTGTACACGTGTTTGTTCGCTAAAAATCGGAGGAACACCTTTTACTTGAGTAGTAATCTCATCTCGAGAAACCACTACCGTAAGGTAATCGCCGTATGATTTTGCTTCTCGTAGCATATGGATATGACCGGCGTGTACAATATCAAAAGTTCCGAATACAAGCACTTTCTTCATAAAATGATTTATTCCTTCGTTTCTGATTTTTCTGGTTTTAAGGTTGGGAACAAGATTACTTCTTTTAGATTCTGTGTGTCTAGAAGGAGTTTAATTAAACGATCTATACCCATGCCAAGACCGGCAGTCGGCGGCATGCCGTGTTTTAAGGCGGTAACAAAATCTTCGTCAAAAGGCATGCTTTCATCATCGCCAGCCATCTGTAATCGCTCCTGTTCTTTAAAACGCAACTCTTGGTCTAATGGGTCGTTTAACTCTGAAAAGCCATTGCAAAGTTCATTGCCACCTACGCAAACAAGCTGCATGCGTTCGACGTAGCGCGGGTTATCAGATTTTCTTTTAGCTAGCGGAGAAAGTTCTACTGGATGGTCGGTCATGAAAATAGGGTTGGTAATATATGGACGAGCGTAAGTTTTATATATCTCGTCTACCATTTTGCCGTATCCAGTTTGTGCGTCTACTCCTTCTATATGCAAATCTTTTATTTTTGCATATAGAGATTGTTGATCGGAATATTCTTCAATATCAATTTTTGCGTACTGTTTGATAATTTCGCGCATGGTATGGCGTGGATATGGCGGCGTAAAATCAACTTCTGTGCCGCCGATGTTCATGCGTAAAGGCAACCCTGCGCTGGTAATTATCTTTGGTAACAAATCTTCTATCAAGTTCATGAGGTCTTGATAGTTTGCGTATGCCCAATAGAACTCAATTTGAGTAAATTCTGGATTGTGATTATTATCTATGCCTTCATTGCGGAAACATTTTGCAATTTCATATACTTTTTCAAAACCTCCTACAATCAAACGTTTCAGATATAATTCGGGCGCAACACGCAAATATAGCGGAATATCCAAGGCGTTATGATGAGTTGTGAAAGGTTTGGCCAGCGCTCCGCCATACAGAGTTTGCAATACCGGAGTTTCAACTTCAAAAAAACCTTTCGCATCAAAGTAATTCCTTATTTCTTTCACGATAACGCTTCTAATTTTTGCAATGCGCATTGATTCTTCATTGGCAATTAGATCAAGGTATCGTTGTCGGTAGCGGATTTCAATATCAGTAAGACCGTGGAATTTTTCAGGCAATGGTAATAGTGATTTGCTTAACAAAGTATATTTTTTCACCAATATTGTTAATTCTCCTTTATGAGTGATAAATAAATCACCGGTAATATGCAAAAAATCACCTAAATCAAAATATTTGATAAATAATTTGTAACTTTCTTTACCTAGTTCTTTTTCTGAAAAAGCAACCTGAATTTTTCCGCTGGCGTCTTTAATGTGAGAAAAGCTAATCTTGCCCATTTCGCGCTTTGAAACCAGGCGGCCAGCAATCGCCACGGCGGTTTGTTCTGGTTTTTGCAAAACTTCCGCAATAGGGTTGTGCGGTTCAGTGGTGCTTGGGAACGGATTGATGCCGGCAGAATGCAAATATTCCAATCTATCTAAGCGTACTTTATCCTCCCTAATATCGTTAGTCATATTTATTTCAGTTCTAATATTTCGTAAATTTGTTTTCCTGATGGTGTGGTTACTGTTACTGAATCCCCTGTTTTATGGCCGATAAACGACATGCCGAGTGGAGATTCATTAGATATTTTACCTGTTAACGGGTCTGCTTCTTGCGCTCCGACAATGGTAAAAGTTTTAGTTTTATCTCCTGTTTTCACTATAATATTGCTTCCCATTCCGACTGCCCCTTGTGTTTTGTTTGTATCGGTTACAACTTCGCAATGAGCAACAAGGTATTCTAATTCTTGTTTTCGTCCTTGAGCCCAAGCCATTTCTTCTTTTGCCTGCTGGTATTCGGCATTTTCTGAGAGATCGCCGTGTTGTTTTGCCTCATCAATACGACTAGCTATGTCAGGTATTTTTTGATTTTTAAGGTGTTCTAATTCAGATTGCAGATCTTTAAGGCCTTGAGCGGTAATATATTGGCTTTTTTCTTCGATCATATATGCGTTTTTATCGATATGTTATTAAAAAATTATATCACAAAGATTGTTCGCTCGTAAAGGATTTTTGCTTATTTAAAGGTACTTTTTCCCCCACCAAAGCAAAAAATCACGTGCTACAGGCTGGGCGGCGCTTGCACCCTCTTTTCCTTCTTCAACTAGCACTGTTACCACTATTTTAGGGTTTTCAAACGGGGCGAAGGAGGTAAACCAGGCATGATTGTCCTTGTTGGAGCTCCACTGGGCTGTTCCTGTCTTGCCAGCGCTTGAAAAAGGTAATGTTTTTAACATCTGACAACTGCCATAACTAACGCATTCTTTCATGCCTTGCCGAACAATATTCATGTTTGTTTCCGATATCGGCACGGTGTATGTGGTAAATTGCAGCTCTGTTTTAGTGTGGGTGCCAGGTTCCTCAATTTGTCCTGCCAGGTGGGGTTGTACAACGTTTCGGCCGTTGGCAACCGCAGCAGTCCAAACCGCCGCTTGAATCGGTGTTACTAACAAGTCTCCCTGCCCAATAGAAAGATTATACGTATCACCGACAAACCAAGTCTCTTTTTTTGTTTCTTGTTTCCAATCTTTGCTCGGTAGAAATCCTGGTCGCTCACCTGTTAAATCAATATTAGTTTTTTTTGCAATGCCAAACGACTGCATATATTTAACAATGCGATCCACACCTAAACCAACAAAATTTTTATATCCGCCGCCAGCATAATAGAAAAATGTATTGACCGACCAAGCAATGGCTTTTGTAACATTGGTAACGCCATGCCCTCCTGCTTTCCAGTCTTTAAAAATTCTGTCACCTAGCTGTAATCCTCCCGTGCTTAAAAACGCAGTGTTTTGGTTAACAACTTTTTCTTCCAGTGCTGCTGCAGCAACAATAAGTTTGATAATAGATCCGGATGGATAGGTGCCGCCCACAGCTCTGTTAAAGAGCGGGTTATCCGGATTGTCGCGATATATTTGATATTTCTCCTGAGAAATGCCGCCTGAAAAATCATTATTATCAAAAGCAGGCAGGCTTACCATAGCCAAAACCGAACCGTCGCGCGGATCCATAGCGATAGCTGTGCCTTTGGTGCGGTTTGTCTTTATGAGCATCGCCTTAAGCAACTCTTCAAGTTTAGCTTGTGCTTCCAAGTCAATAGTTAAAATAATATTTTTTCCTGGCTGAGGCGGATCTTCGGCCAGAACACTTTGTTCTTGTCCGGTGGCATTTACTTCTACTTTTTTTAAACCGTATTTACCTCGTAAATAATTTTCATATGTTTTCTCCAAGCCAGTTTTACCGATATTATCAAATGGAAGATAGTCGTTATTTTTACCCAGAGCCTCTATTTCAACATCATTTAGTTTTCCCAAGTAACCTAATAAATGAGAGGTGCTTAAACCACCGCGAACAGTTTCGCTGCCAGAAACATACTTTCTTTTACTGCCTTTTTCTATTGATATGCCGGGTAGCTGCGCGCTTTGAATATACAGCTGCAAAGCAGTTTCATAATCAAGATTTTCTTTTATAACAAGTGAAGCGTAACTGTATGAACTATATTTTGTTAACAATGCTGTAATTTGCGCTTTGGATACGCCGCTTAAGGCCACTGCTTTGTCTATAACAGCTTCTCTTTTTCCTAGATTGCGCGGCAAATCTTGAGGGATAAGTGTTAAAGAAAAATTAGGTACGTTTTCTACCATTTCATTATGAAATCGATCATAAATAATACCGCGCTCAGAAAGAATGGGGCGCAAGCGTATGCGATTGCCCTCGGCAAGCTCGTGGTATGTATCACCTTTTAAAATTTGCAAATAAAATGTTTTGCCAAATAAAATCGACAGGCCTAAGAGCACTACCGCTCCCATGATAAAAATATTTTTTTTCGCAATACTGGTGCCGAGATAATTTCTGGTCTGCGCTATCGCGGGTTGTTTGCCAACCGCCTGCTCAAAACTAAAAGAGTCCTCAATCCAAGTTCGGCTATATTTGCCTTCCAGATCGCCCTTTCTTTGTTTTTCTTCGGAAATGTTAAAAAGTTTTTCCATAATATATTGATGTTTTGCCGGCGGAAAAACGAGAGCGTCCAGCGAGTTTAATATATAATAAGTAAACTACAAAGGTAAAAATAGAGGTGAGTAATACTTCCCAGCCGGCATCTGCGATAATTTCTTTGTAGGGCAGGTTTTCCAATCCTAAAAAATAGTTATTTATAGCGAGGGATATCAAAAAAATTCCGCGATACAAGCTCATACCCATAAGTGTTGAGAAAAAAATCATATAAAATGATCTGTTCGAGAAAATATTGAATTGAAGCCAGTGCATCATAAGCAGGCTTGATAGCAGGGAAAGTGTGTTGAGGCCAAAGGGGGTGCTGCCGAACAGTTCCGCGATGTATGAGGTGCATAAAGCTAGAAGAATTATCTTTCTGTTAGTGCTAATGCTTAAAGATAAGGCCAAAACGCCAAAGATAACATGCAGATGATTATACGGATATGGCAGAAAATTGATTACAAAAATATGCCCGACAAGTATGCTTATCATGTAGGTGA
>CAZLNR010000010.1:0-28891 GCA_964561035.1 uncultured Gammaproteobacteria bacterium
TGCAGGCCCGCTCGGATTCGAACCGAGAACCTCGGTTTTGGAGACCGATGTTTTACCATTGAAACTACAGGCCTAAGAACAAACCCCGCCCGGAAAACATCAGAGCGGGGTTTGTTTTGTAATTGGTGTGTTTATTTTGTTTCTTTGTGTTTGGTATGCTTCTTGCAGAATTTGCACATTTTGCTCAGTTCCAAACGATTTTTCAAAGTCTTTTTATTTTTCCTTGTAAAATAGTTTGTGTGCTTGCATTCTTGGCATTCCATTTTCACTAAATTGTCTTGGGACATATGTATTAGTTAAATTGCTTTTATTTTCATAAGTTAATGCTCCTTATTGCAAACTCATGACTTGAGCCGTTGACCGGGATTGAACCGGTGACCTTGTCCTTACCATGGACACGCTCTACCAACTGAGCTACAACGGCGCGCATTGGTGGGCAGACTAGGATTCGAACCTAGGAAGGCGTAGCCAGCTGATTTACAGTCAGCCCCGTTTGACCGCTTCGGTATCTGCCCAAATGTGTTATCCCCTTTGTGGAGCGCTTATGCGCACCGCTCCGAGCCGTTTCGGGGGTTCGAACCCCGGACCTACAGTTTACAAAACTGTTGCTCTACCAGCTGAGCTAAAACGGCGTATGACGATGAGTGTATATTATACTACATCTATCTTATAAATTCTATCTTTTAACACGCTTAATTTCTGATTTTCAGGGTTAACAGCACGGAGCTCCCCATACCCTTTCAAAGCCAATGGCTTGTCGCCGCATATTATAGCAATTTCAATTAAGAAGTCAAGGTATTTTGGATTTTGGGGTTCCAAGTCAACTGCCTGAATGATAGCCTCCTTAGCCACCTCTGGCTGATTCACCTTGAGAAGCAGCTCTGCCAGGTGGTAAAACCGAGAGGAAAACGAGTCGTTAAGCAGCATGGCCTGTTGATAATATCGTATAGCCTCTTCGGTATCTCCATGCTCTTCGGCAATCTCGCCAAGCTTGACCAGTACCGCATCGTCTTCCGGGTGCATTTTTGATAAAAATTCGTAGGTTTGTTTGGCTTCTTCAACAGAGTTTTTACCCAAATATGTGTCTGCCAATCCCCTATACGCCACAGCCGATTTTGGATCAATTTTTATAGCGGTTATAAACCTCTCTTCAGCCTGATCGTAGTTGCCAAGCTTTAAATGCTGCTCACCATCAATAAGCAGCTGGTTGAGTTTTTGCTCGCGATCTTCCGGCGCCATGGCGATATGCTCCATTTTGGTTTTAAGCGTTTCTTCATGGTGCAGTAAACGCTCTATTTTTCCCACATATATTCTAAATTGCAGCTGTACTTTGCCCCAAATTTTTTTAAGCGGCGTACAAGCGGCAATGAAGCGTTTTTTTAATACACTGCTGTTTTCTTCAATACGCTTGTTAATAATCTCTTTCTTTTTTTGATAAAATTTTTCTTCCGGTAAATTTTTTATATCCAAATTTGCCACCTGAGGAAATTTACGCAGGATAACAAACAAAATTACAGCCAGCGCGGCAATGGAAATGGATGAAAAAATCAACGTAAGCATATACAGATTAAACAATAGCAGCGTCTACAATCTCTTTCCAAGAATGCGCGTTGGCAGACGCTCCACCAACCAGCACACCATCTATATTTGGATTGCGCAGATAATCGGCTACATTTTCCGGACGCACGCTGCCGCCATAGAGTATGACAGGTGTAACACCCGTGAGCGCAACCACTTGTTTTTTAATCAATTCGTGCATTTTTTCTGCTTCAACCGGGTCGCAAGCCAAACCTGTGCCAATGGCCCAAACCGGTTCATACGCCACCACCAGCTCGCGATTTTCCGGCCAGGTAATGTTGTGGAATGCGGAACGAATTTGCGCTTCTATGGATTCTATCGCCTGATTTTCTTCATGTTCTTTTTCTGTTTCTCCCACGCAAATTACCGGTACCATACCAACCGATAAAACAGCTTCTACTTTCTGGCGAACCTCATGATTTGTTTCGTGGCACAGATGACGGCGTTCAGAATGACCCACCAAAACATATTGAGCCCCAAGAGCGCTATACATGTGCGCTGAAACTTCACCGGTATAACCGCCTTTTTCTACCCAATGCACATTTTGCGCGCCTACTGCGACCGGCGTATCTTTTAACACATCGGCAACTGCTGCAAAAGCTAAAGCGCTCGGAAACACAGCCATAGTAATTTGATCCGAACTCCAACTGGCCGAAATCTCGGCAAGATACTGCGCTAATGCGCGGCTTTCTGCGTGATCCAAGTACATTTTCCAATTGGCGAACAAATATTTTTCTTGGCGCATACAAATTGGGTTAGGTGAATTAGGGTAATAATTCCAAAACTTTTTCTTTACTCATTGGTCCGATAAACGCCATACGCATCTGGCTCCAGTCAAAAATACGAGCTGCCACGCGCTGCACATCAGCAGCGGTTACTGCTTTAATTTTTTTGTTTACCTGTTCATAGGTTTGCATTTTATCCGCAAACCAAAACTGCTTGGCAAACCACTGGGCCTGAGACGAAGAATTTTCCATAGACAACTCGGTGCGTCCGGCAATATTATTTTTTGCATCTATCAACTCTTTAGCTGACACTTTTTCTTTTTTGATTTTTTCCAATTCTTGTTTTATAACGGCAATCGCGGCTTTCAAACGAGATGGGTCAAGACCGGCAGAAACCGTAGCCACGCCCACATCAGCAAACGAACTGGCGCTGGCATTTACCATATATGCCAAACCTTGTTTTTCGCGAACCTCTACAAACAAACGAGAGCTCATGCCGCCGCCCAAAATAGTGAGCAGTACTGACAAGGCGTATCTGTCTTTATGATTATAATCAAAAGCTGGGAAACCGAGCATAACCTGCGCCTGGTCTAACTTTCGTTCCGATGCCAATACACGCTCCGCCAGAGGCGCTGATTCTTTTTTCCAAGCAAATTTTGTAAACTGTTGTTTTAGTTTTTTACTGTCTTTTCCGGTAAACAACGAACTGTCCACAGCCATAAACGGTTTGAGCGACTTGGCTAATTTTTTTTCATTTATATTTCCTGCTACTACCAATACCATGTTGCCCGGGAAATAATAATGCTTGTAATAATTCCAAAGATCTTCACGGCTTACTCCGCGCACAGTTTCTGGAGTACCGCCCACATCCCAGCCAAGCGGATGGTCGCCAAACATAGCGCGTTCAAACAAATTATCAACGGCCATGAGCGGGTTGTCTTCATACATGCGAACCTCTTCCACAATTACGCCTTTTTCTTTTTCCACTTCTTCGGCAGCAAAGGTTGAATGAAAGACAATATCGGCCAGCCAGTCAAAAGCTTTTTCCATGTTTACTTCACCGGTTTTAATATAATAACCGGTATAATCTTTGGAAGTAAATGCGTTATATTCCGCGCCAAACGCGTCCAGTTCGCGAGAAATCTCCAGGTGAGTGGGGCGTTTTTTTGTTCCTTTAAACATCATGTGCTCCACAAAATGAGACGAACCGGACATTCTTTTTTCTTCATAACGAGAGCCGACCGGAAACATAGCCATTACCGTAAGAGCCTTGGCGCCTTTGATAGGGCTTTTGATGAGCGTGATGCCGTTTTTTAATTTTGAAATTTTATACATAGAGAAAACAATTATAAGTCGTATTTTTCTTTAAGATATTGCTTAAGATCGGCAATAGCCACGCGCTCCTGCGCCATACTATCACGATCGCGGACAGTTACTTTTTTATCTTCCAATGAATCAAAATCAACGGTTACGCAATACGGAGTACCAATTTCATCTTGTCGGCGATATCGTTTGCCAATACTCTGGGTTTCATCATACTCCACGGAAAACGCAGTGCGCAAATTTGCGGCAATATCCTTGGCTACACCGGACAGCTCTTCTTTTTTTGATAATGGCAGCACTGCCACCTGGATTGGCGCCAATCGTTTTGGAAATTTCATCACTACTCTGGTTTCGGTTTCGCCGCCTTCGGAACTTTTTATTTCTTCTTCGCGGTATGCTTCAAGCAGACACACCAGCAACATGCGATCAATACCAAAGGTCGGTTCAATGACGTGCGGTAAGAATTTTTCATTGGTTTCCGGATCGGCGTAATGCAAATCCTGACCGCTCACCGCTTCATGCCTGGACAAATCAAAATCGGTACGATATGCAATGCCGTGCAGCTCTTTAACACCAAACGGATATTTGTATTCAATATCTACGGTACGTTTGCTGTAGTGAGCTCGTTCCCCTTCTGGAATTTCATGCCAAACCAGATTGTCCATATTTACTTGCATGATATCTTTCCACCAACGCTTGATTTCACTCAGCCACATTTCAAATACCTGTTCCCAATCTTTTGGATTGATAAAATATTCAAATTCACCAATTTCAAATTCACGAGTGCGGAAAATGAAGTTGCCTGGGGTAATTTCATTGCGGAAATTCTTGCCGACTTGCGCAATGCCAAACGGCAAGCGTCGGCGGGTTACGTTGACAATATTTTTAAAATTTACAAACATGCCGCCCGCTGTTTCTGGACGCAAATATGCGGTGGTAGAGCTATCTTCGTTTACACCCAAAAATGTTTTAAACATCAGGTTGAACGCTTTTGGCTCAGTAAGCGAACCGCCACAATCCGGGCAAGCCACCTCTGCGATAGTTTTTGGAGTTTCTTTGTCATAGCCCGGCTCAGCAGACAAAGCTTCCAACAAATGATCTGAACGGAATCTGTGGTGGCATTTTTTGCATTCTACCAATTCATCGCTAAAATTTTGCAAGTGACCGGACGCTTCCCAAACTTTTGGATTCATGATGATTGCCGAATCAAGCGGCACCATATCGGCGCGCTCTTGCACAAAAAATTTCCACCAAGCCGCTTTAATGTTTTGTTTAAGCAAATGCCCCAAAGGACCGTAATCCCAGCTATTGGCCAGACCGCCATAAATCTCGCTGCCAGGAAACACAAAACCGCGCCGTTTGGCGAGTGAGACTATTTTATCCATGATGTCTTGAGAGGTATTCATATGGCTATATTATATCAAAAAAATAGTAAACAAAAAAGGCCCTTGTAGGCCTTGGGGTCCCGACTGTAGCGGGATGGTTCCACCCAAGTTTCCTTCGCTATGTTTAGCGAAGAACACTCTTTTGAATTAGGGCTTGCTCCAAAGGCGCCAAACCTTTTTCATTGCAAGCTTTATTCGCTAATAATTATACTAAAACGGCTATTTTATGTCAATTTTTATCTACGAAAAAAATGCGAATGACCCTCAGGGCTAAACGGAGGACGCAAATCAGAATTTTTTGCCTCTCCGCCTCCCTGCTCACTACTACCCTCTTCCAATTCTGCCGCGACATCAAGATCGGTTGGCACTTCTTGGCGAGGAAACTTATTAGGCTCTTGATAGTTTGTAAAACCTTTTCTTTCCGGATCTATTTTATCTAATTTCATTCCAGCCACAAAAGCCATTTCCAAAAAACGCCTAGCAACTCCGCGGCCTTTTTTATTATGCGTACTCAAACCCGGTTTAGGTTGCTGCGGCATATAATATCTTAAATAGTGTTGATTTCCGCTTCTTTCTTCTCTGTAATTTCTTTAATTTTGTCGTTATATTCTTTTACCATTGCATCCAATTTTTCTTCCAAACTATATTTGTCATCTTCGGTAATTTCACCGCCATCTTCAGCTGATTTAATGAGTTCTTTTACTTCTTCGCGCACTTTGCGCACCGCAATACGAGCACCCTCTTCTTTTTGATGCAAAACCTTAATCAACTCTTGTCTGCGTTCACTGGTAAGCTCAGGCAAAAAAATACGAATCTGGCTGCCGGTGTTTACCGGGTTGATGCCCAAACCGGAATCACGCACCGCTTTTTCTATGGCCTGTAAAATACTTTTATCCCATGGATCAATGTTTACCGTTTTGGCATCAGGAATAGAAATAGAAGCGAGTGATTTAAGCGACTGATATGTGCCATATGCTTCTACGGAAATATCTTCCACAATTGCAGAATTGGCGCGACCAGTGCGCAAACCGCTGATATCTTCTTTGAAAAATTCAATAGCTTTATCAAAATCTCCTTTAAAATCTGCTATATTCATACAACTCTAATATAAATTAAGAATGCTAATTATAACGTGGTAAAACCTAAAAATATATTTTTGCCACCGTCTTTACTTACCAGCAAATCAACTGGAATAGTGTTGGTAGGCAATTTCTTTGTTACCCAATTTACTCCCCCATCAGATGTTTTGTAAAGGGTTGAGCGGATATTTTGATTTCGGTCCCCCAAAATAGTGCCGGTAAAATACATTTCAGAAGTATTTTGCGGATTGACGGCAAAAGCATAGATGTTGACACTTCCCGGCGGAGTTAACAATTTAATATCAGACCAAGTTGCGCCACCATCATTTGAACGCAGTATGCCATACTTTGAGATCCAGAACAAGCTGTCTTTTTGTACCGGGTTAAAGATAAGGCGATAAAAATTCATGCTGCCGCTAAAATTGTCAAAACCGTTGCTGGATGCTTCCCAAGTTTCACCACTGTCGTCTGAACGATATAGGCCATTTGTATATGAAGCTGCGTATAAACGGCGGGAATCAAACGGATCAACTGCAAAATGGCGAAGTTCAAAATTAAAATTTTTGATTATATGCCAGCTCGTGCCGCCGTCTTTACTGCGCAAAATATCTCCACCGATTTCAGCTGCATAAATGGTTCTTGGGTCGGTATAATCACTGGCCAAAGAAACTAATCTCTGATCTGGACGAGGTTCGGTAAAGACTGTTTTCCAAGTTCTTTGGCAATCTGTGGTCTTATAAATATTAGGTCCGTCACTGACAAAAATTGTACAGGTATCTTTTGGATCAACACTTAAAGCGTAAATATATTTTTGTTTAAAATTTGCGGATTCGTTCCAGGTTTCTCCATTATCATAACTATAAAACAAGCCTTGGCCTCTAGTGCCCATATACAGCGCTTTTGGGTCAGTTGGATCAGTAAAAATTTTATATACTTTTGCGCCCGATAAACTTTTTACGCCCTGAGCAGTAACCAGTGTATTTTTTTGCTGCCAATTTTCCGCCTTATCGGCAGACACAAACATACCCATTGGCCCTTGTGATGTGCCAGTAAATTGAATGCATCCGGCCCCCATCAGCACAACTCCAATCAATGCCAGAGATAAAATAGATATTTTTTTAAACATACGCGCGTCAATTTAATTGATATTTAAAAGTAATTGCTCAATGATAAGTTTTGGATTTACGTTGCGCTGCAGCAATGTTTGGGCGCGCTTAAAATCATCTATCACACGGACGCATGTTGCTGGTGATATATTACCTTTATCTGCCAAAACATTTTTTTTATTGCTGATTAAATCAATATATACATCTCGCCAAAGCATTTGCCAAACCTGTAAAATTTCCTGAATTTTTTCGGCGGTACGCACTGACTCTTCTGCGGTAGATTTGGTTTCGGCAAATAAATCTTCCATGGATGCAATTTTTTTATATAACGGCTCGGCCACAATGTCCTGCCATCGCTTCTGTTCCGCATAATACGCGGCTCTATACTGTTCATCACGATACAAACGCAGCGCTCTACCCGGCCTTCCCCATGAAATAGCCGACACTTCACGCGCTAAATTTTCTGGGCAGCCGGAATCTATCAATCCGCGTTCAACAACATCGGCAGGCACTAACGGCACTTCTACGCGCTGGCAGCGCGATTTGATGGTAGGCAGCAAAGTGCTTTCATCTTCTGATAGAAGAAAAAACACGCGCTTATTGTTGCCTTCTTCTAATATTTTTAACAGCGCGTTTCCAGATTCTTCATTGAGAAGCTCAGCTTCATCTATAATTACCACCTGATATTTGCCAAACCAGGAACCATTGCCCAAACGTTCTTTGATTTTACGAGTTTGACCAATGGAAATTTCTTTTTTTATTTTTTCTGTTTTTTCATCTATCTCTCGGGCTACATAATAAAAATCAGGATGAGTATCTAAGCGCTTTTCATCAATTTCCAGCAAGCGGGCTGCCAAAAATCTGGCCATAGTTTTTTTACCAACCATATCTTTGCCTACAAAACAATATGATTGAGCCAGCCCCTGACGCTGAATCAATGATTCAAAAAAAGAGATGATATTTTGATGTCCGATGATTGGCATACCAAACGATATAGAGAACAACAGGTATATTATAGCACACGATGGTATTTATTTTGTCGCCAGAATGCTGCGTTTGTAATTTTCCAGATTATCCAAGGCAATGCCTGTGCCTTTAGCAACGCAAAGCAGCGGCTCTTCGGCAACATATGTAGCTACACCGGTTGCCTGAGCAATAAGTTCGTCTAAATTACGCAACAACGCCGAACCGCCAGATAAAATAATACCTTTATCAATCACATCAGCCGAGAGTTCCGGCGGAGTTTTATGCAACACTTCTTTAACCGCTTCAACCAGATTATTTAGTTCATGCTGCAGGGCTTCGGTAGTGTCATCGGAATTAACCATAATGGTTTTTGGCAAACCTGTAATCATGTCCCGTCCCTTCACTTCCATAGTCAAAGGTTTTTCCATATACATAGCCGACCCAACTTTAATTTTAATTTCTTCCGCAGATCGTTCACCAATAGCCAAATTATATTTATGACGAATATAATCTACAATCGCCTGATCAAATTTATTGCCCCCTACTCTGGTAGATCCCCATGACACAATACCACCCAAAGAAATAACCGCTATCTCGGCTGTGCCGCCGCCAATATCTATAATCATATGCCCGGAAGCAGCACCAATTGGAATATCTGCGCCAATGGCTGCAACCACCGGCTCTTTAATGATATATGCAGCACGCGCGCCTGCGGCGATGGTTGCGTCAATAACTGCTCTGCGCTCGGTTGAGGTTATACCAGCTGGAACTGCAACCATAACCTCTGGACGAAACAAACGCACACCGCCCAAAGCCTTATTGATAAAATACCGCAACATAGCTTCGGTAGTTTGATAGTTGGCAATCACCCCATCTTTAAGCGGACGCTGAGCAATAATAGCATCTGGAGCGCGCCCAATCATATCTTTTGCCTCTATGCCGACAGCCAAAACTTTACCGTCTGCTTTAGACACTGCCACCACGCTTGGCTCATTAATAACAATCCCCTTTTTAGGCACATACACCAACACGTTGGCCGTTCCCAGATCAATACCTATTTTTTTAATAAACATAATGAATGAGAGAAATAGACGAGCTTACTCGGAAATATCCAAGTAAGTTATGTTTATACCGAAAGTATAAACATATTAAACAAGTAAAACAATAACTATGGCTGCGCGCTTTCAAACTGCAAATAGAACGAACGGTCAACAGACAAGTCGGTGGCAGCCATATACTGTTTTTGATTTTTAATTTCTTTTTCCGGAACTGCCGATGTAATATCTTTACCAAAATTAAGGTCCAAAGTCAACGCGTGCCTTATGGTGCCAAGCTGTTTTTGCACGTCTAAACTGTAATAATTTTTTCTAATCATATCACCAATGCGCGGACTTAAATATATTTTCCATTTTAACACTCCTGTCTTGCCTGGTTCTATTGAAATAAATGTGCCAAACCAACGACGACCATTCTCTACCCCGGTATCAACCGTGCCGGGTTCGGCAGATCTATCTGTTTTCATACTGCCGGTTACAGAAATAAATTGGCTGCCTTCAGGCACAAACAAGCGGACATAGGTGCGGTATCGCGTCGTGAATTTTGTAAAACTGCCCGTATTAATATATTTCATGGCAATAGTACCCACATATTGTTCGGTGCCGCTTGGCGCAATTGAATACGATAGCTCGCGCTGCATAACTTTATCTGTTTTAAGCGCCGCCATATTGGCATCAGTCCATAAAATATAATCAGCGCTGGTGGTGGCGCTTTTCATTTCTCCCGACCAGCCTCGAGCTTCAATTACTTTTTGTACATCGCCATCCTGCGCATACGCCATGACATGCCGCTCTTCAAACATGCGTTGAACTAACTGCATATACTGCGGAATATTTTTAAATACGTTTGTGCGCAAACGAGCTAACAAAGCATGGCTTAGGTCATTCAGCACTTTTTTACGCTCGTCAAAATTAAGGCCCTGATCGACAAAACCATACTCAACTTCGTATTCTAATTTTTCCGTAAAATTTTCGGCCGTATACTGTTCGCTGCCAACTGTAATCGGACCGGTAATTTTTATTAACTCTTCTATAAAGGTTGGTGTAATACCGATAACACCATCAATTTCATCAGCAGAAATTCCTTTTTCTTTTTTGAACAAATCCAGCGCCGCTACCGAAGAACTGGCAAAATCCGGCGACCAGTTGCTGTCGCGAAAACTTAAACGATCAATCTTTAAAAACTTTTGTAATGGCTCTGGCGGCACAGAAACAAAATCTTTTGGCGCGTTATTATCTAAAATTTCTGTACCTTCCACTTTTAAAATCTCCGGCACGCCTTTGGTAAAACGAACCACGCTATATGCGCCAATAAAACCGCCGCCCGGACGAATTTCGGTATTATTTAAAAACAGCACCAAATATGTCTGCGGCTGATCAAAACCAAGCACCTTTGGCACCAAGCTGCTTTCAGTTGTATTGGGAATAAAATTTCGAGCGACTTGCTCCACAACTGCCGACTGCAGCGAAGTGCCGACCGGACGTGACCACGCCCACATCAGAAAAGCAATCGTGCCGGCAATGGCCAGCAGGAGAAGAAAAATTATTTTACGCATGAAAAATAAAATAAGATAAATAAATACTAGGTTCTTTTTTTAACGGAAACATTAAACCCAAGATATTTGCCAAACATTAAATGTGTTACCGCATCCAAACAAGGCAATGATGAAAAAAAGATCAAAGAAATCGGCAAAAGCACCCACTGTAAAACCATAAAAATATAATTGTGGCGAGGATGTCCGCCCGGCCGGCTTGGCAAAATTAACATGCTCATGACCGCTGAAACCAACAAGCCAAGCATCGCTAAGGTCATAAGGGTTTCCAAAATATTGGGAGCATTAAAAAATAACGCGCTTTGCCTCACCTGATTGCCAGCAACCCAGAGCGGCAAACGCCCAACAACCGTAATTAAGATTGCCACCACTGCCCAACTCCATTTACCTTCCCATTCATGAAAAAGCATGGCAGCTTTTTTTACCCATGATATTTCTTTATGTGTTCTAAATTGCCACAAAAGATATGGAATATGCTCGGTACCCCAAGCCCAGCGCCGCTGTTGAAAATATAAATTTTTCAAACTTCGCCATAGACTGTCGTCCCGAACTGTATCCATAGAAACAGGAATATACATTGGCGTAACTTCATAATCACCGCCATATCGCAGCCAGCACTGATAAAAAATACGCGAATCTTCACTTACAATATCTTTACTATGCCCGCCACAATCCATAATAGCTTTAAAACTCATGCTGTGCGATGAAAATGTGATCAAATTATCCAGGCGAGCTAAACTAAACAACATCCAAAAACTGGTGCCAAATGCCATAATGCGGATAATGGCCGGCGATTCCCATAAATTATTATTATATAAGGTAAGCGGCTGAAACGAACTGTGATCAGGACGCGGATGCTTATTGTATAAATAAGAAAGATGCGCAAAATATTCTGGATGAACAATCGTATCAATATCAAATACTGAAGCAATAATATCTATATATTGCCAACCACGCGCGTCGGCGTATTTTTTAAACTCCCATTCAGCATGATAAATATTCGAGCCTTTACCCGGTATTTCTCCTGGCAAATCTGCCGGGTGAGTGGAAAAAATAATATCAGCAAACAAATTGCCATATGCTTGCTTCACTTTTTCTTGAATGTGCTGCCAATGTTCCATTTTGCGAGCTTCTCCTGCCAAAACTATATAGATTTGCTTTGCTGGCAACGTTGATTTGAGAAAACTATTCAGAGTTTGTTCTACCACCTCCCATGCTTCATTATAAACAGGTAAAAATACAACATTTTTTCTCTGCTCCCAATTTGGACATTCTCGGTTTAAGCGCGCCAACCAATCTACGGCCACAGCCTTGCGAAATCGACGCCAAGACAAAAAAAGATAAAATGAAAAATACATGACGCGCAACACCCAGTACACGTCAAAAATCAAAATAAAATAAATCATCCACAGGGGTTTTAAAAAAGAAAGCCCAACCGTAAGAATCAGCGTAAGCCAAATACTAACGCCCGGCAATATTTCATACAACCTATATCGATGATAATTTGAAAGCATATCCTGAATTATTAGGACGACACCCCGCCTACACGCGCTTCTGCGCTATACACCGCAGAAACATACACGCCAGCAGGCACTCGATCAAACAAACGCACTATATCTTGTTGATCCGTATGTTTTGCTACCGCAAGCACCGGCACACCCAAAGCAAAGGCTAAAGCATTTGCAAATGTTACAATAAGGCGAGCTGAAGTAAACCCTTCCGCACCCACCACCACGCCAATTCCTTTAATTTTTTTAATAGAGATGCCGGCCTTTTTTAAAAATCGATCTAGCAAGGCTGCATGATTATTGTTCTTCTTCCCCACCGAAAGCACGGAACGAATATGTGTCTTCTTGGACAATAATTGAAATATAATTTTTTCTTCTTCGGTATTATCTATCACCAAAAACATATATTGTTTATGCAAATTGATTTATTTCATCAATGACAATCAGGTGCTTGCTCTCAAAAATGCTATACAAGAACTTATCCCCTATTTCTTTACGATCCCGAAGCTCTTTTTCAGTCATAATGGTATACCGCAGTGTTTTACTCATCTTCTTTTCAAATTCAGCAATAAGTTTTGAGACCAATTGCGGGCGAATATCGCCAACCAAAAGCAGATCTGTCTCGGCATTTTTAGCATCTGTAAAACAACCGGTAAATAATAATAGTTTAATCTTTCCGGCTTTTGATTTTAAAACCTCAATAAGCTCTCGTTCATACAAAATCTGAGCTTTGAATAACAATGATTTTAATTCAGTATATAACAAACAAGCCGGGTCTAGCTTATAATATTTAGATCTGCCTGTACCGCTATTTTCGCCCGCTTCACCCTCTTCTACCGCTACAGGCATAATGAGGCCGACTTTTTGCAAATTACCCAACTCTCTACGAACAGCATTTAACTGCGATTCAGCCAAACGAGCCAGTTCGCGCACATAAAACGGACGGTCTGGAGACTGAAAAAAAATATGCAATAATTTCACTCTGGTCTTTGAACCAAAAAGTTGTTCAAGCATATACTATGACGACAAATTAAAAATTACTCGGTAAGAATACACAATCATGATATACAGGCTCTATTTGACACTTGATAGACTGTTGATTGTTAATATAGTATAATAATCAATAGCTAAAAAGTCAAAGTAAGGAGGCTTATACCAAGCTACTATGGAACAAACCCTGCATTTACATGAATTTTTCGTAGAAGGTCATAACCCGGAAGAATCACATGTTCTGCTTAATATAACCGAACCGTCTACACCCGAAGAACGAGATAAGGGATATTTTTTTGTTATTTGCGAAATAAACAATGGCGATACCGAGTATATAGCGCGAATGCAAGGCATTATAGACGAAATTGAAAACAGTTACTATGAAATTCCGGATCAAGTCGGACAAAGCGCTCTAGAGGTTATTCTCAATAAGGTTAACCAGGAAAATATCTCCATGATTCGCCCGGATATTTCTTTGCACTGCATTATCGGAGCCATCCGGCATAACGATATTATTTTTAGTTTCTACGGACATCCGCAAATGCTGTTATTCTACAAAACAAAAGATGGCAATTTTAAAAAAATGGATTTAGTAGAAGAAAACAAAAGTAACGAGCACCCAGAAAATTCCCAGCTCTTTTCTCAATTGGTACAGGGCAAGATCGGTCAAAATGATTTCTTTTTTGCCGGCACACCAAATATTACCAGCTACTTTAACCACGACCGATTACAAAAAATAATCACAACTCGCCATCCAAAACAAAGCTCCGAACATTTGCAAAAAGTGCTATCCGAACTGCAAAACAGCACATCATTTGGCGGCATTATTATCAACCTGCAAGAAGCATCTGAGCCAATACAGATAACTAAAACATCACCGATCAAAAAAGGCGGGTCAGAAAAATCATTGCGCAGCCTCTTTAGCACCGAAAAAACAACAGCGGATATATTATCTCCTTCATTTTTGCCTAAATTTCAAGAAAAGGTCAACGAAACCTTTACCACACAACATGAGCAAGAACGTTTAACCCAGCAACAAGAGACAATGCGAGCTAATACCGAGATAACTTCATCCCATTTACGAGCGCGACAAGACAAAATAAGACATGCTTCCAATAAAAACTACCAGCAAACCATAGTGGCGATTGCTCAATTTGCATGGAAATTTATTAAATTTTTTATTCGCATTTTACTCTCAGTGCTCATCTTCATAGGAAGCATTATTGCTGCCCTGGGGCGCAATTTTGGATTATTATTTTTTGCAGCCACAAACTATCAAAACAGGCGTCACAACATAATCTTAGAATGGAAAACAGGTTGGCGTAACTTTAAAGATAATATAAAAAGACTGCCGCTAATCACCAAAGTTCTTTTATCCGCCTCCATACTGCTTATTCTGGTATTTACCAACGGCATTATATATATTAAAAATAAACAAAAGAAAGAAGAGCGAACTCGCATATACACCGAAACCAGAAATACCATTAACAGCAAGCTGAGCCAGGCTGAAAGCGCTCTGGTATACGGCAACACCGAAGCCGCTTTAGCGCAAATTGCTGAGGCGCGCCAACTAAGCCAAACGCTTCCTTGCGACACTGCCGCCGAAAAAACCGCTTGCCAAAATTTAAAAGAAAAATTAGAAACAGCCGCATTGCGCGCTCGCAAAATCACTGTGGCCAGCGCTCAAACTTTAGCTGATTGGAACGAACTGGCGCAAGGCACTGAATTTAATAGCGTATTCATCCTCAACAACAAAATATACGGATTCTCCGCCAATTCTTCTGATATACTCACCTACGACCTGCTTACCAAGGAATCGCAGCGAATCACCCCGGGCGTATCTGTAAAAAATTTCATTGCCGCTTCAGTGCCAAAAGAAAATGACTATGCTGTTCTTTTGTCTCAAAACCAAGACATCGTTCAGTTTAACCCAAGTGATAATACATGGAAAAAAGTAGATATTTCATTTCCAGCTCAAAATGCACGCATTACCAGTTTAGCTGTATACAATCGCCGCTTATACACGCTTGATGCGGAAAATAAAAAAATCTACCGTCATGACGCAATTAAAAACGGATTTTCCATGGGCAAAGAATGGACTCAAAACAATCCGGCCGATTTAAGCGCTGGCGTAGATATGACTATAGACGGAGATGTATTTGTTCTAAATAATAACGGCTCTGTGGTGAAATTTACCAAAGGACAGATGCAAAACTTTGCCTTTTCAACCATTGATCCGCCTCTAGCCGCCGCGGATAAAATATGGACATACAACGATATTAAATACACCTATGTACTTGATAGCGCGGAAAAAAGAATAATTATATTTGATAAATTAGGACAAATGAAAAATCAAATTACTGCCAATGAATTTTCTAACCCAACAGGCATGATCGTGGACGAAGAAAAAAACACTGTTTACATTTTGGATGAAAACACGCTCTATCAAATTGGTTTATAACAAATTAAAAAAGAGCCTTACGGCTCTTTTTTAATTATGGTATGTAATTATTTCAAAGTTACTTTACCACCAGCTTCTTCAATCTTTTTCTTGATTTCTTCAGCTTCTTCTTTCTTTACACCTTCTTTTACCATCTTTGGAGCGCCGTCTACCAATGCTTTGGCATCAGCCAATCCCAAACCGGTAATTTCTTTTACAACCTTGATAACGTTAATTTTACTTGCACCGCCATCAGTCAACTCAACGTTGAACTCAGTTTTTTCTTCGGCAGCAGCAGCACCAGCAGCTGGAGCAGCAGCCATCATCATAGCTGGAGCAGCAGCGGAAACGCCGAATTTATCTTCCAAAACCTTTACCAATTCGGAAAGGTCAAGAACAGACATCTTTTCGATTTCAGCTACTAAACTTTGAAATTTAGCAGGCACTTCAACAACTTTTTTTTCTTCTGACATATGATTTATAGTTGATTATTTATTAACAAATTAATTATTATGCTTTTGCTTTGGCAATATTGTTCAATACACCTACCAAGCCACGCAAGTTTCCAGCCAACACGTTGACGAATCCGGAAGCCGGAGCGTTGAGCGTGCCAACCAATTTTGCGAGCAACTCTTGTTTGCCAGGCAAACTGGCCAAACTTTTTACCATGGCAGCATCAATGAATTTTCCTTCGAGCACGCCACCGAAGAGCTGTACAACTTCGTGAGTTTTTGAAAAATTAGCCACGATTTTAGCTGCGGAAACTTCGTCTCCCAAGGCCATAAAGGTTGCTACGCCGCCAGTAAATACTTTCGGATCAATATTTGAAAGACCCAATTCTTCACAAGCTCGTTTCACCAATGTTTTCTTGGCTGCGACTACCGCAACATTATTTTTACGGCATTCACGACGCAATTCTTCAGCTTCAGAAACCTTCAAACCTTGAAAGTTGGCAAATACTACAGCTTTAGCTGATTTTAAGCCAGTTTCCAATGTTTTAACTGTCTCTTGTTTTTGTAATTTTGATTTTGGCATATTTTAGTACAAAAAAATCTGTGTTTTCCACAGACCCCTATAAGCACAAATCGACCTACGTCTAGCTAATATTAGCCAAGTTTTGCACCTCGGTAGGCAATTAAGCGATATATAGATATCGCACCTACTGTCTATGGTTGAAATAAGTATACAAAAATAAAATAAAGCTGTCAAGAGAGCCGCTATATAGGCTTATTTTAGCTTACTCCTCTTGTTTACTCGTATTATAATATTGCACTAGCTCAGCCACACCATCTTCGGTATCAAGGCGCACAACATACGGAAAAACACCGACATCTACACCCATTTCTCTTTTTACAAGCTCTCTATCCTTGATATTATTAAGCAAATCAACCGAAACCCCACTTATATAGCCATACGCTCGCTCAATGGTGCCGATCATGCGTTTCATTCTTTTTTCAAGCGCTTCCGACAAACGCTGTCGTACCTGCTCCAACTGCCCCTTGCTCCCCGCACCAGCTTTTTTTAAATTTAAAAAAAGCTTAATTAACTCTCTGATTTTTTTCATTTCGGCTTCTTCATCAATTTTTTCTTCGACTTCCGGAGAATATCCATTTTTTTCACGTGACATATGCAAAAATAGTCTTATTTATTAATTACAGTGCCTTGATAAGCTAAACCTGCGACGGCTTGTTCAAACTCTTTTAAGTCAGACCCCTTTACAAACTTAACTGTTAAACCAAGTGCGGATGCAATTTTGACAGCCTTAGGATCAAACGGAAAATTACCGCCCGGAGTCCATTTGTTTCCTATTATATTTTTCATTTCTTTCCATGTCAATTGCGGCAAAGGTTTGGCGTTCGGATCTTTTTTAGGATCCGCGGTGTAGACATAACTGATATTGGAAGCGTTAATAATCTCGCGCGCGCCATATGTTTTTGCCAGCAGCACCGCATCGGCATCTGTAGAACAACCAGGCTTCCATCCCGCGGCAATAATAATCGGTTTTTTAGTTTTAATTTTTACGGTTGGATTGGTAATAACCTCGGCATGGGCATAACCTTTAAACAAAAAACGCACAAACTCGGCGTTAAACATGGTTGATTTTATTCCCAGCCAATCAAGATCAACAGACGACAGAGATGTAACTTGCTCAGCTGCGTTCTGATAGGCACGGCAAGTTGCTCCGCCCCCTACCACTAAAATAAACCGATCGCCTTTTTTAACGCGCGACAAAATAAGTTTTTTAAACTCTTGCAAAAATGGTATATCAAAACCAGAAACAGGAATAATAATAGATCCCCCTATAGAAATAATTTTAGGAACGGCCATAATATGTGTCTTTAAAATCAATTGGTTTTAAACTGTGTGCGCGCGCTTTTATTTGAGCGCTGTGCATGGATTTGTTTGCTTTAAACAGGCTGGGCGTGCGGTATGCCGTTTTTCCTTTCTGAGCCCGATTTGAAGCGTAATTTTTCATAAATATTATTTCTGTTCAAGAATTGAGTTGGTAAACCATCCTACCAACCACATTATCGCAGCGCCCCAAAAAGCAGCTGAAAATCCTGAAACATAGAAGCCTTTTACTACCGATGAGGCAAACCAGAACAACAATGCGTTGATTACCAATGTAAACAAGCCAATTGTTACAATATTAATAGGCAGGGTCAACAATAATAAAACTGGGCGAATTAGGGCGTTAATAAGCCCTAAAATAAGCGCCGCTACCAGTGCAGCATAAAATCCTGACACTGCAATGCCGGGAACTATATACGCAACTACCATCAGCGCCATAGCGCTTACCAGCCATCGAGCGATTAGATACATATTATATTTTTAATTCTTTAATTTTATTATCCATGGTGTCCAGGTATTCTTTTAGCTCTTTAACAAGCTCGGCGCCTTGTTCAAATTTTTTAATACCTTCTTCCAGGTCAACTTCTTCTTTTTCAAACCAGGCTACAATTTTTTGCAGCTCAGCGTATGATTTGGCAAAATTAAATTTTTTATCAGCAGTCATAAATATTATATGCGGTTATAACAACTTTTTTTGAGTAGCAGTCCCTGAAACTGACACATCGGCAGTAATGGCTCCTTGCTCCAATTCTATCATAATCCGCTCCCCGGCTACAACCTGCTGCGCCCGGCGCACCAACTGTCCGCCAGCAGTACGAACAATACTATACCCGCGACGCAGCACCTGCCGAGGGTCTGACTGGGACAATAACCGCTGGGCAAACTGCACTGCATCTTGCTTCTGACGAACCTGCAAAGCAAGCACCGAAGTAAGCGCACGAAACTTTTCTATCAATTTTTTACCATTGCCGCTTACCTGCTCTAACCGATTAAGCAAAGAAACAAGTGATTGCTCTATATTTTTTTGTTTTATTTCAATAGTATGCCGAACTGTTTGCTGCGCATGTTCAAGCTCAAATTCAAGCGCGGAAATAAAATCACGCTTATCCGGCACCACAATCTCCGCCGCATGCGACGGTGTGGATGCACGCACATCAGCAACTAGTTCTGCCAACGATACATCTCTCTCATGGCCAATGCCGACTACCACCGGTATTGGCGATGCATACACGGCTCGCACCACTTCTTCAGTGTTAAACGCTGCCAAATCTTCAAGCGATCCGCCGCCACGCACCAGCACCAGCACTTCTGGACGCATTTCATCCGACGATCGGTCAAAATCCGCAAAGGCCTGGATAATCTCTTCTACAGCCTGCTGCCCTTGCACCGCGACATGCCGAATAATTATTTCTACACCTGCCCAGCGGTTATAGACAATTTTTTTAAAATCACCAAATGCCGCACTATCGCGAGAAGCAATGACCCCAATACGCTGCGGCGCATATGGCAATCGCCGTTTTCGGCTTTCGTCAAACAAGCCTTCGGCCGTCAATTTTTTCTTAAGCAATTCATACGCTTTTTTGAGCGCTCCTTCCCCTACCATTTCTACCCGCTGCACTGTAAAACTGAACTTACCGCTTTTGTCATGTATTTTTGGATAGCCATAAACTCGAATTTTCATACCATCTTCCACCGGAGTACGCATCATAAATACGGTGGAAAAACACGACAATACCGATCGCTCATCTTTTAAACTAAAAAATATCCACTTGCCTTGGGATACCGAATACTGAGAAACTTCACCTTCCACAATAAATTCACCGGCCACGATTCCGTTTATCTGCTCAATAAAATCAGAGACCGATAGCACGGGTATCATATATTTTAAAAACCGGTGAGTAATTTAAAAATGCCATTGATAATCGGCGCAATCAAATCAAACAAGAAAAATACAAAAAACAACAGCACGATATATCCGTATCGCTCTAGAAAATTTTTAACCTCATGCGCTGACGAAGGTAAAATCGCGTATAAAATTTTTGAACCATCAAGAGGCGGGATTGGCACCAAGTTAAAAACGGCCAACATGACATTTGCATACACAATGGTTGCCAGCACAGATGTAAGGCTTGAAACTGGCAACACGCGCAAACATAGCGCAAAAACTATAGCCAGCAATATATTGGCAATCGGGCCGGCAATAGCCACCAGGACCGGCCCCCATTTTTGATCTTTTAAATTATATGGGTTATACGGCACCGGTTTGGCATACGCAAACATAAAACGGCCACCAGTCGCTATAGACAGCAAAATAGGCATAATAATTGTCCCCCAGGGATCAATATGCGCAGCTGGATTGATGGTTAACCGACCAGCATAGCGGGCGGTTGGATCGCCGAGCATATCAGCCACCCAGCCATGAGCATACTCATGGATAATGGCCGACGGTACAATGATTAGAAAATAGAAGATAAAGTCCATATATTGACAAAATAATAATAATGACGTATACTGATATCGTTATACAATTATACTTAAACATCATTAAATTTTCAACTGTATAATCGAAATGAGTGAGAGGCAAATACCGCCTCGCGCGCGTGAGATTATCTGTATTATACTATGTCTAGAGCTTGTACTATTTGTGAAAAATCAGCTGCTCGCGCCAACCACGTAAGCCACTCCAATGTTAAGGTGCCACGCAGACAAAAACCAAATCTTCAGCTAGTTCGCGCCGACGGCAAAAGCATCAAAGTATGCTCCACTTGCCGACGCACTATGGTGAAAAAATTGGCATAAATTTTACTTCAATAAAACAAAAAATCGGGTTTATACCCGGTTTTTTGTTTTATATACTTTGACAAAAAACGGCCAAACATATTATATACCTAGTATACGTTTGGCTGCGTTAAATCCGCATTAACGCGGATCACGCCACCCAAACAAGGAGCCCCCGATGCCCAAACAAACACAAATCGTAGTCGGGGTGTTCTGCGCCCTGTACATGATCATCTTCCTCGTGTTGTACGGCCCCAAACCAGCAACCATCCTTATGGCCGCGGTTGCAGCCCTACTGCACTGGCTATTCAGCTGGACGATGTACCAATCTTCCAACTGGAGGAAATGACGATTCGCAGGGCCTCCATTTTTTCCGGCCAGTGCCACACACTGGCCGTTAACGTTTATATACATCTTTTATAGCTTTAACAAGAAACAAGAACATGATATGATGACATGTGCATAAATTATATATGAACCACACCAAGAAAATTCTGTTATATTTTTCCTGTTTTTCCATTACGCTCAATATTATAAGCTGTATTGTACTTCGCACTATTTATCCCGCTTATTTAATATGGAATCTTTTTTTGGCATATCTCCCCTATCTTTTTAGCCAATACTTGCAAAAATCAATTGATAATAAACGGCCGCGATGGGTACAAATATTTTTGGGCGCTGCCTGGCTTTTTTTCTTTCCCAACACCATCTACGTACTGACAGATTTTATTCATCTCTATGATCAAATTCGCCTGCCGGTATGGTTTGATATTGCAGAGATATTTTGCTTTACTTGGATTGCTTTTATGCTCGGTTTTTTTTCTTTACGAACCCTGGAGCAAATTATTGCCAAAAAATATACACCTCGCCTTACATATGCCATAATAATTTCTATTATAGCGCTGAGCAATATTGGCGTATACATCGGACGAGACTTACGCTGGAATAGCTGGGATATTTTTATTCAACCCTGGCGCGTAGCTATAGATTTCTTTTATAATTTTACCAACTGGCATAGCGCGCTCAATATTACTGGCATGGTCTTTGTATTTACCGGATTATTTAGCGGCATATATTTCTCTCTCAGATCTTTAGAAAAAACATACCTTAACCGATAATGAATACATATGAAAATTATCACACATTCTTTGCAAGAAACCGAACAGTTAGGCAAAGACCTGGCAAAAAAACTTCAGCCGAGCGATATAGTTTTGTTATATGGAGATTTAGGCGCAGGTAAAACTTCTTTTGTAAAAGGTATTGCCCAAGGCTTTGGCGTGCGCAGCGACATTACCAGCCCGACTTTTACCCTCATGAATATGCACCCCACCAAACACAAAAAAATCACAACTCTGGTGCATATTGACACATATCGGTTACAACACGAAAACGATTTAATAGAAATTGGCGTGCGAGATTATCTGGGCAACAACCATACTGTAACGCTTATTGAATGGCCGGAAAAAATAGACAACTTGCTTAAAAACAATAAACACGGAAAGCAGATTTCCGTGCATATTGCTCATACCGACAATCCAAACGATAGAGAAATTTTAATTTCGTAAGCGAACCCACCTATCCAGCCCCCACACCTTGCCGGCCTGAAAATGAGCCAAAACAAACAGCGCAGCAATGTAAATAATATGCTCATCAATTATATATGAATGCTGGCCTGCCATTGGAAATTTTAATATTGGCAAATACAGCAAAAACATCATCAGCGCTCCCAAGTAAGAGCTCAGGCAAACAAACAATCCCAGCACAAGCGAAATACCCAACAACACCAAACCCCACTTCACCATAAAATCAACTACGCCGAGCACTGGCGGTTGAAGTAAAATATTATAAAACCAAGTCGCGGTCGCAGCGCCCTTCATATATCCCGCGGAAGTCCACTGCGGATCCAGCACCTTGCTAATGCCGGCATAAAAATAAAACCAGCCCATGACTACACGCAATACGAGCAAAGTCGTACTTTGTAATTTTGACATACGCTTTAATTAAAAAATATATAGTAATTATATACTATATGTAAATAAACTCAAAATCGCAAAAGCAATGGCTAGATAAAACGTACCTTGCGATACTGGATGCAACAGCTCAACATTAAACAAAATAGAAATAAGTAAAATCACCACGCCAAGCACCTGCAAATTCATTTTTATCTTACCCCAAATATTTGCCTGCATATTACGGTCTCCATTCGTTCTTTTAAAAATTGCTGCCGCAATAATAATGGCTTCTAAGATAATAATGGTCCAAGCAGCGTATGGATCAATGTATTTCAAAACTAATATATATACCACGGTTGAAATTAAAATTTTATCCGCCAAAGGATCAAACATTTTTCCAAATGACGTAACTTGATTTCTGGTTCGAGCCATTGCCCCATCAAGCGCGTCCGTAAACGAAGTAAGCAAAAACAACACGCCGCCGCCAACATACCTTTCCTGCCAAAGCAGCCAGATGACAAACGGGGTGAGCACTAAACGAGATGCGGTTAAATAATTTGGCCGCATCCAAGCAGGGAAAATCGGCAAAAAAACTTTTGCTAAAAAACGATCAGTTATCGTAACTTTAATTTCTTCCGGCATATATACCCGCCTTATGGCGTAATTTTAATAATTAACTTAATTGTTTCGTTATTAAAAATATTTTCTTTTTTGCGCACTGCGGCTTTGAGCGGCAACAAATATACGCCAGATTTTTTATCGGGGAAAATAGATGTATTCCAGGTTGTTTTACCTACAGTTACCCGCACAGGCAAAGAACCCCAGCCTCGTTTTTTTTCATCAAAATCTTTTTTAATATTGGCGGATTCTTTTTTTGGAACTGAAACAAAATGCCACCCTGCCAAACCGGGATACAGCCAAACACGAGCTTTAATTGTATATAGATTATTTGCCATAATTTACCACGACAATAATTCTAACGCTTGCAGCGCATGAAATTTAACTTTTTCTGAAATGCCGCAATCATCTTTTTCCAAATCTTCCTTGGTAAACCAGCGGCAGTCTTCTGATACTTCCGTTTCTGACAACACTAATTGATCTGTGGTGGATGTACCAAAATACACAAACACAATATGTGTGTGCTGATCATTCACAGGATGACGCAACAAATATTGCGGGGGAATAAGGGATATATCAATTTCATCAGAAAAATGAGGTGTCTTTGCCGGATCTCTATACAGAACTACATCTAAACCAACCTCTTCTTTTGCTTCTCGTACTGCAGTTTCGGTTGGGTCTTCATCTAATTCAATATGACCGCCCACACTGAGCCATATCTTAAACTTATCATGCTTTCGTAACAATACTTTATTCTTAAATACAACAAACACCTCTGAACAAAAATCAATCTTGTCATGAATGTGCGGCATAATAATTATTTTTTTAACAAGTCTCTAATTTCTGTAAGCAACGCTACATCCGGGGCTGGCACAGCAGGCGCCGCCAGTTTTTCCGCCTCTTTTTTCTGTAATTTATTTAACACTTTTATCATCATAAATACCGCAAACGCGATAATCAAAAATTCCAGCACGGTTTGAAGAAAGTTACCATACGCAAATGTGGCGGCTGGCGTGCCATCGGCAGCGCGAGATAAAACCACTTTCAAATCCTTAAAATTTATACCGCCTATTAATAATCCAATGGGCGGCATAATAATATCGTTTACCACTGACGTAACAATTTTGCCAAACGCCCCGCCAATAACCACGCCAACGGCCAAATCTATCACATTGCCTTTCATGGCAAATGATTTAAATTCTTGTAATAACGACATACAGATAAAATTATTTTAACTTGAGATAAAACCCTTCGCTGCCATAGAGCGTATAGGTGCCATCCCCTTTATCTTGCGCGTACACTTCGACTTCTTTACCGATAAAGTTTTGCAAATCCCCAAACCCCTCCACGCCTTGAACTGAACCAACTGTTTCTCTGCTCCACCCCATAATTGTCGTAATATGCTTACCGCCTACCACCGCATAGCATTCACCATCAGCAAAACAACCAGTATTTACTTCTTCTAATAACCCGGTAAAATTAGCAGCTTTTAATTTGCCGGGTGTTGTATTTTCTGTTTGCTCTGGAGCTCCCACGCGACGACCGCCAGCGCTATCTGTTTCACTTACGCCATTTTCTGTATTTTCAGATGGCCGCTCACGCGTAGCAATATACACGCCTCCGCTAACTAACACTACCACCACAAATGCTATCAAAAAAATTTTCATAGATAATATATAGATTATTTAATAATAACTGTTTGCGCCGGCAAAGCGGCTTTAATAATTTTAAGATCTGCTTCAGAATATGCATTGCCTGAAATATTAAGCGTTTTTAGATTTTTTAAATTCCCTAATTCATATGGCAGGCCAGTTAACTGATTATTTGAAATATCTAAAACCTCCAGAGATTGCAACTGTCCAATTTCGGCCGGAAGACCAGTCATTTTATTATTACTAATATTAAGTGATTTTAATTTTTGCAAATGCCTAATTTCAGCAGGTAATGAACCGCCGAGCTTGTTTTGAGACAAGTTTAATTCTTCTAAATCTGTTTGGCTAAAAATTGATTCAGGTACTTTTGCCATGTTTTGACCACTTAAATCAAGCGTAGCGCCCTGATTTGGCACATTTACCGAAACAGCTCCGCAGCCGCTTAAAAACAGACAGCCTGCCAAAAGCAGAAAAGCGGCGTATTTTTTTGTTTTTATCATAAAATAAGGCAAAATTTAGCACAAAATCTATACATATATAGTATACCAAACTGAAAAAAATAACAACAAAAAACTAGAGCCTGTCCAAGCTTTTTATATTATATATTAATTGCTCTGCGGATACGTAAATAACAAAACATGCAAAGAATATTGTGCGCTCACTGAGATGGATTAAATTAAATCTTTATCGCTTACCAGGCTAATTATATGTTTCTGTTTAGATCGATTAAGTACTACTACCGCTTTGCTGAATTTTGTTTTGGTTGGCGCTAACTTTTTTTTAGTTTCCGCGATACTGCTGCCAGTAGTAAAAACATCGTCTATAATACATGTGTGATCTTTTTGGCCAGGCATATATCCATCGACGCTTTTCCTGGTGCCATGTTTTTTTATTTTATCTCGCACCAGCACTAAAGGCAATTTTAATTTATACGCTACTAAAGAAGCCAGCGTTACACCTCCATACCCTGAACCAGCAATACATGTCGCATTTTTTGGCACAACTTTTACTAATTCTTCGGCAAAAATATACAACAAGCCAGGATCACCCAATGCTTCTTTTATATCGCAATAATAAGGGGTCTTAAGCCCGCTTCTCAAAGTAAAGTCTCCAAATTTCAAAACATTTTTTTTCTTCAGTATTTTCACCAAATTCATAACGAAAAGTATTGTTTATATTATAACATAAACAATACTGTGTTAATAACACACCCTGCAAATATGCCCCAGAGAATAAAAACTGGCTAAATTAAGACGTGTGTTTTTTTTCTTTGTATATGGTGATGTATCACTGATGAAAACGGCATTAGTATGATAATTGTATTTTTAATATAATCCTGTATAATGCTAATGTGTATTAATTATACAACAGTCATATGATAGAAGAAAGAGAAAAACCATGCCCAAAATGCAAATCTGTAAACACATACATTCTCCACACAACCGTATATTCATGCCCAGAATGTGGAAATGAGTGGGATAGCGCAAAAATAACTGAAGATGAAAATCAATCGGATGAATTAATAGTTAAAGACATGAATGGAAATATCCTTCAAAATGGGGATACTGTTCTTTTTATGAAAGATATGCCCGTTAAAGGATCGCCAAAACCTATAAAAACTGGCACCAAAATAAAAAATATTCGCCTTACTAACGGCGACCATAATATCAGCTGCAACATCCCAGGATTTGGAGCAATGGAGATTAAATCTGAATTGGTCAAAAAAGTTAATTTATAAATCGTATCAGTATAAATAATTTAAAAAACATCGCTTATTGCGATGTTTTTTAAATTACATAAACTTATCATCAAATATAACTTGGCAGAAGGAGAACCCCCTTCGGGGTGTAAATTTTTTTTCCCTATCTTGTTTGATCGTGTGGAAAGCCTGGGACGATGTTGGAACGTATTTGACTTACAACAAGCTATTTAACTTTGAAATTTCTAAAGTGTGAATAGCATGTTGAAACACCCTTTCCGCTAGTATAATACGGTTTAGTTACCTGAAGATTTATTTGATTTGTATTACTACTGTTCATCAAAGCCGTAAAATCGGCCCCAGAGATTAGATTATTTACAGTTCCCGAATCACCAGCATTGTATGATTCAACACCTTTTTTATCGGTCGTTATACAGCCTAAACTTATCCAGCCCCTCCCCTCAAAAGAATTCCCATTGTCTGGGGCAAGATATTGATCAAATACTTTAGTACTACTTGTGATATTGAAATACACCACGTCTACCTTGGGGGCAGTTGCTTCATCACAACCTTCGCCACAATCAGGCACTCCTTTAGACACTTGTGCATATCCCTTCAAAACAATAGTACCAAAATAAGAACTCTTCCCCATTTGAAATGGCAGCCTGTCATCAGGTATTATTTCTGTTGCGGGTTGAGTATCAGTTGTTGGTTGCGGATTTGAAACACTCGAACTAATTTCAGACAATTTTTGTGAAAAATTATTTATTTGACCTTTTAAATCATTATATTGCTGTTGCACTTCAGATCTAAACTGGTTTTCACTTTGTTTTTGCGTTATTACTGCGTAAGATACTGCTCCAATAGAAATTAGCACACTACAAACTCCTACTATCCAAACTATTTTATTTTGCTCCATATTTTAAAAAAATCAGGAAGAGTAAATTTTGTTTATATTATAACACAAACAACGCCCAACAACTTACACAGCAAAATAAAATCCACTATCAAATTAGTTAAGCCAAAATCTTCTGCACCCTTCCCAAACTGCCGATCTCAGCAAAATGCACATTACTAGCGTCCATTTTCCATACATATTCGCTCACACTCTCAGGAAGAGAGATGCCTGTCCCATTGTAACTTAAAGTAATGTGAGGTAGATATAAATCCCTTACCAAAGGATGTCCAAAATGCTCCACGTTATATTGCTGATCCGGAGTAAGAGAAAGCTTTTCTTCCAAAGCACGGGCAAGAGTTTCTTTATTGAGAAATTCAGCCATTTCAAGCGCTGCGGTGTGGGCTGATTGTATTTGACTATTTTTTTCTATATTCCAAAATAAAAATTTACCTCCAAAAATTTGAATATCTTTGAGAGTGAACGCAGCGCCTTTTAAATCTTGTAACTGCTCTAAAATTTTTTGCATCTTTTCATGAGGCAAATCCTTCACGTTAGCATGAAACAAAGTTATGTGCGGAGATATGGTTTTAAATTCTGCGTCGGGCGTTAATTTTCCTGCTAACTCCATTGATTTTGTACTGGTATTTATATCGGGCTTTATCACAAAACCATAGCTTCCCGTATAAACATCTCTGACCTCTGGATTCTTAGGAGTTTCTCGAAAAATCATATATTGTTATGAAAATTTAAACCAACCTCCTTAAAACAAAAAATTCTCATCCCTATTTTATAGTGCGGAAGGAGAGGGATTCGAACCCTCGAAACCTTTCGGTTTACACGCTTTCCAAGCGTGCGCACTAGACCAACTATGCGATCCTTCCAATTATGCTATTTTTAATTTTTAAATATTCTTGATATCCTTTCGGTGATTTAAAATACATTTCTCTCTTTACCGCCTCAGATCTTGTTTTAAACTTTTCTGAATATACTACATTCCAAGGACGAAATAACTTTGTATATTTACTCTGGCCGCTATTATGCTTTTTAATCCTTTCATCTATATTCATAGTTGAACCTATATACCAGTGTTTCCCGTCAACACTCTGTAATATATAAGTAAAATATTCCATACCACAACAAACTTCTCACTAGACCAATCCCGAAGGGACCCCTTCGGGGCTATGCGATCCTTCCAATTGATTTTTGCCGTTTAATCTTACCTAAAGCAAAGGAT
>CAZLNR010000011.1:0-28756 GCA_964561035.1 uncultured Gammaproteobacteria bacterium
ATTTCAGTTGTAGATATTGCCAATCCTTTATCGCCAATTCGAGTTGCTACAGTTGCTGTTGGAGGAAATCCGTTTAGCATTTATGTTTCTGGTCGGTATGCATATACGGCAAATAATGGCGATGGAACTATTTCAGTCGTAGATATTTCAAATCCATACGCTCCGGTACAAGTTGCTACTGCGAATGTAGGTTCTCAACCTCAGTCTGTTTATGTTTCTGGTCGGTATGCATATACCGCAAATTTTTCACAAAATACTATTTCAGTAGTTGATATTTCTAATCCTTCCAGCCCTGTACAAGTGTCAACAACTTCTGTGGCCACTAATCCAACCAGCGTTTACGTTTCCGGTCGGTATGCATATTTGACAAGCGAGGCCTCTTCAAGTGTCTCTATTGTAGATATTTCAAGTTCAACTAGACCAGTGATGATAAAAAATGTTTCAGTTGGTACAAATCCGTCATCTGTTTACGTTTCTGGCCGATATGCTTATACCGCTAACTCTGGTGCAAGCAGTATGTCGATAGTAGACATCTCAGGAACCGAGACAGTCGGTCTTATTGCTCATTCTGCGGAAGTAGGAAATCTCTTATCTAGAAATGACATTTTTGCCCAAGGCAATATCTCTGCTGGAACATCGTTGTTAGTGGGTACCGGAGGTATATTATCTAACGGCGCACTGTCCGTGTTTGCTTCTTCCACAGGAGCAACTTCGTCTATATTTAGAATTGCTTCTCCTTCTTCATCTGCTGCGCTTCAAGTATTTGGTAATGGTGCTATTACTTTAGCCACCACAACCATTTCAAGTTCTACCATCACAACATTAAATGTTACAACCTGTAATGGTTGTGGCGGCGGCGTATCTCTTTCTGCAAACAATACATTTACCGGCGCTAATACATTTACAGCAACCTCAACATTTACAACCACCACAATTTCTAACCTCACCGCTACCAGTATCACTTCAACAAATTTTGCAGCGGTAACACTTAACATATCTGCCAGTTCAACTTTTGCTACCACTACTGTCAACGGTGGATTCTTCCAGGCTGGATTTACTGACTGCAGCAGCGATACCCAAACCGTTAATTATAATGCCACTACTGGTAAGTTTACGTGTTTAACAGATGGTGGCGCCGCTAGTTCCAATTATTCAACACCGGTCACTGTAACCGACGGTTCAACAACTTCAAGTTTACGTGCAGATGGTTTGTATATAGCAACTTCAACTTCTAATTTGAACGGCCTGTTTTTTGTAGATAGTGCTGGTAATGTGAGTGCTTCAGGAACGTTGAAAGTATTTGGTAGCTCAATATTTACTACCAGCACTATTACAGGTGGCTTTTTCCAAACAGGTCTAGGTGATTGCAGTAGTGATTTGCAAACATTAAATTATAATGCAACAACAGGTAAATTTACTTGTCTTACCGATGACGGTGGCGTAGGTGGAGCAGCCGGAGGTGTAAACACGTCTACCGCAGGATATTTTGCATATTATACAAGTGCAACGGCAGTAACCGGAACCCCTGATTTAACTCTTGATGATTGGGGGAATATTCGCATAGGTTCAGATTCGGTTGCATTTACAACTTCAACAACAGTGCTAGGAATTACGGGCAATTCTGATACATATTTAGAAGTTAACTTGCAAAACACTTCAGCATCAGCAACGTCTTCTGCGGACTATGTTATTACAGCTAATGATGGTGGTGCGGGCAGTTATTATCTTGATCTTGGTCTGAATAACTCTGCATATAATGATCCTGCGTTTAGTATTAGCGGTCCGCGTGATGGCTATTTGTATGTGCACGGCGGAGATTTAAATATAGGAACTGCTTCAGGCACCAACTATCTTTCATTCTTTACTGGCGGTACTACGCTTGCTAATGAAAGAATGAGGGTTACAAATACCGGTGTTGGAATCGGTACAACTACAGCTACGGATATGTTAAGTGTCAATGGTAGTGTGTATATTGGGGTGCAGCCTAACGCTACGTCTTCACTATCTTTGATCAGCTCTTCTACTCCTGGGTGGTATGGGGCAGATACCGCTTCTGGCACAACCGCTATGGTTGTATTTAATGGCAAAGTTTTTGTTGCTACTAAAAAAACCGATGGAGCCGGCATATACCGTTATGATGGTGGTACGACATGGGTGAGAGTAACTAATGCTCCAGGCAAGGTTTTAAGCAGCGACACTGCCAATGTTGATGGTTTTTCTATGACTGTATTTAATGATAAGTTGTACATTGGAACACAAACCGGTGTTGGTACTAATGCTGCTCGTATCTATGTTTCTAGCAATGCTGATTCATCTAATGGTGAAGCGACCTGGACAGCGGTAAATACTACGGCCGGCAGATTTGTTTCTACCAATATTGATGGTGTGGGCGATATGATTGTGTTTAATGGCGCGTTGCACTTCTCAACTCAAGAACCAAATTTGTCTGAGTTGTATGAATATTTAGGCGGCACAGGTGTAAGCGGTACAGCAGGGTTTAAGATGCTTAATTTTGTAGCAGGAAAATTTGTTACTGGTGATGGAGCGGATATTGATGAAATGAAGCTTACAGTATTTGGCGGTAGATTAATTGCTGGAGCGATAACTGGTTTTAGTACGGTGCGCGTGGGTTACTATGATGGTGTTCAGACAGGTGTTACCAGACTCAATACCACAGCCGGTCAATTCACTACTGATGTGCCTGCTTACACAGGCTTAGGAAATATTACTGCAATGGGGATATACAATGGAGCTTTGTATGTGGCGGCAGTGAGTTCAACAAAGTTAAATACAGCCGTAATTTATAAATATAGAGGTGGTTTTACTGGTACGGTCGGTTCAGCAGCTTGGACCCTGGTTGTATCCGAACAAGGCAGGATGAATACAGCAAGCTCAAAAGAAGTAAAAGAGGTATCTTTCTTAAAGACCTATAACGGAAGATTGTATGCCGGTACGCTAACTAGTGCTGTAACTAGTACTGGATCACTTTATGAATTTGATCCTAGTGCGGCCAGTTCGTCGCACTGGGTATTAGTAACCAGTTCAACCGGTGCGTTTGGTGCGCAAACTGGTGTGGATGAAGCAAATTCAATGATAGATTTTAATGGCACAGCATATATTGGAACTTCAGATGATGTAAATGGTGGTATTTACACTTATACAAAAACATATGATAATTCTTACGGTTTACGGTTTGATGGTGGTGGGGCAATCGGAAGAATTAGTTTTGCTGGTGCGGAACAAGCAAATGATGCGTCTGGACGCAGTGGTACGTTCCTCTTTACTCATGCGGTTTCATTAGGCGCGGGCGCATTTGACTACGCCGAAGATTATCCGACTCTTGACGAAACTCTTGAGGCAGGGGAGGTTGTGCAGATAGACACTAGCTTAGGTGAATTTATTAAACGTGCAGAAAGTAGAAAGAATTTTATCGGTATTATTTCAGAGAATCCCGGTTTTAGATTGTCAAGAAATACAGATACGGCTGATGCTCGATATATTCCGGTGGCTCTTTCTGGCCGTGTGCCAGTTAAAGTATCCGTAGAAGAATATGGTCCGATTGCAGCCGGAGATTATTTAACCCTTTCTAATTTATATCCGGGCGTTGCGGTTAAGGCAACTGGTCCAGGACAAGTAATCGGACAAGCACTAGAATCATTTGCCGGTACAAGTACAGGCAAGATAATGGTCTTTGTTAATGTAGGTTATTTTGATGGCAATTATCTTGACGATGGACTCACGTATACATTTACGTCGTCTAGCACTAGTTCTACCGCTCCGATGTTTGATCAAGAGTTTATTGGCCAGTTTATGGATAAATTCGGCACCTCTTCTACTCATAATTTAAATGCATATAAATTAGAAGCCGGCTTAAGCATTAGTAGTCCGCGCATCATTACTCGAAATTTATCAGTAGATAGCATAAAAGGATTGTACGATGATATAACAGTGCAATTAAGCACCACAAGTCAATTTAATATCTCTGCAGTATTAGGCGGGGTAACAACTACGGTTGTTTCAATTGACCAAAATGGCAACGCGTTCTTTGCAGGTGAGATTACTGCTTCAAAAATAAATGGTCTTATTCCAGGTTTGGCTGATCTACAAACAGCGGTTAGTTCCACAATTGACCGGGTTGGCGGCTTAGAAAATCAGATGCAGCTGTTAAACGCCTTCGCCAGCAGTACACAAGAACAGCTATTATCCTTAATTACCTCTCAAGCCGCCTCATCAACATCAACCACGCTTGATCTTGGATTATTTGCTCAAAGCGTTGGTTTGCGTTTTGAAAATGCTGTAGCATTTAACGGTGGTTTACAAGCAGATTTATTTAGCTCACTTTCCGGCACAACAACCTTTATGGGTGATATGATTTTCTTTGGACGCCCATACCTTAATTCTGACTCAGGTGGTTATGCTACGGTAAAAGCAGGTTCGCAAGAAGTTGAAGTGGTGTTTGAAAATGAATATATTGAAAAACCAGTGGTACAAGCCACAATTTCATTTAAATCGCCAACATCTTCATCTGAAGATTTGGCCTTGCTTCAAGTGCGTGAGCAAGAAGTCTTTGCTCAGGATATTCGATATATTATTTCTCGCGTAACCACTCATGGCTTTATCATTGTTTTGAACAAGCCAGCTCCGTTTGATATAGAATTTGACTGGCTCGCATTGGCGGTAAAGAATCCAAAATTGTTTGACGGAATGGCGGGTAGTGCTTCAGACACCAACAATCAGGTTGAACCAAATTTAGAGGTGGCTTCGTCTACAAATACACCAGTTATAACGGAAGCGCCAGTAGAAAATAGTTCTTCAACTATGGGCAGCTCACCGGTTTCGTCTACTGCAGATGTTATACCCCAAGACAGTTTGGTAGCCGATTCCAACACCTCTTCACAGGCATCTGATGTGATAAGCATTCCGACTGTTTCTAGTACTGTATCTCAGTAGGAATTTAAATAAAAAGTCGCGATATCCTGTGTATAATTTTGTAGTCAGAAAAAAATTATGGTATAATTTATTCGCTCTCCTTTAGAGCGTTAAAATTTATTTATATTAACTAACTTATATATGCAACCAAACCTAAAAATGGTTTCCGTAGTATTAGGAGTAGTAACTGTAGTGCTGGCAGGTACCAGTGCGCTGTTTTATAAACAAGTTCGAGATTTAAAAGTTAATCCTCAGAAGGCAAGCCAGGAAGAAAACGAAAAACTTATTGCTGCAGTAGCAAAAATTGCCCTTCTCCCAGAAGGCGAAGCCCCAACAATTGCAACTGTAACTGACCCAGAAAAGTTACAAAAAGAACAAGCGTTTTTTGCTAAAGCCAAACAAGGAGATAAAGTGCTAATTTATACTCGTGCTTTAAAAGCAATCATGTATCGCCCAAGTGAAAATAAGATTATTGAAGTTGCTCCGTTAGTAATCGGAAATCCTAATCAGACACCTGCTCCAGCTCCTGCTCAAGACACCTCTGAAAACCAATAATTTTTTAGAAACATACTGGTTGGATCAAAATCAGGTATGTGAAATTGTTTGTATGGTTAAAACATTTTTACTATTATTAACAATTCCACTACTTGCGCATACAGCAGTTGTTGTAGCTCAGGAATATAGATCAAATAATTTTGTTGACTCAAATCCGGTTATTACTATGGGTGGTGGCAAAGCCACTTCAACCAACTTTCAAATTATAAGCGGTTCCGGACAGATAATAATTGGAGAAAATACCAGCAGCGCCTTTATAAGTCGGGCTGGTTTTTTTTATTTTCCTGATGTAACCACACCTGTCATTTCGGCTACAGCCGGTGATGGGCAGGTAGAATTGAGTTGGACTTCAGCGGTAGGCACACTCGGTTTTAATATTTCGGGTTATATGGTTGGCCAGTCAACCAGCTCAGGAGGTCCTTACACGTTTACCAGCGTGGGAAATGTGCTTACAAGAACGGTAACAGGTTTATCTAATGGGACAGTCTATTATTTTGTGGTACGAGGTCTGGATTTCTTAAGCGATTCAGTGGTTACCTCAACACAAGTTTCTGCTCAACCTGTTGCCTCAGTATCGTCTGGTGGCGGAGGCGGCGGTGGTGGGGGTGGCGGAGGCGGCGGCTCGGTTTTACCTCCGGTCGTTCAAACCGTTGTTAATTTTTCAGGTCGTGCATACCCAAAAAGCACAGTTACTTTGTTAAAAGACGCTCAGGTTGTTGCATCTAGTGTTGCTGGTGCAGATGCTAAATTTCAAATGTCAATCAATAATGTTGCGGCCGGCAATTATAATTTTGCACTGTATAGTGAAGATAACGAAGGCAGGCGTTCAAGCCTTTTAACATTTCCAGTAGGTGTTACTGCGGGTGCAACGACTAATATTACGGGGATTTTTATTGCGCCAACAATTGCAGTAGATAAAAGCGAGGTAAAAAAAGGTGATAACATTATTATCTTTGGCCAATCTGTTCCCGCTTCCGAAATTGTTATCACTGTTAATTCAGAAAATGAATTTTTTGTTAAAACTAATTCAGATGGCAGTGGGGCGTATTTATATAATTTTGACACGTCGTTGCTTGAGCTCGGGTCGCATACTACAAAATCAAAAGCATCTCTTAGCGGAGAGATTAGTTCGTTTAGTAGTGCTGCGGGCTTTGTGGTAGGTACAAAAACAGTGGTAGCAGATAAAAATAAAACTTGTCCGCAAAAAGCCGATCTTAACAACGATTGTCGAGTTAACTTGGTTGATTTTTCAATTGCCGCATATTGGTATAAACGACCGTTAAGCAGCGCCTTCATAGATCAAGAAAAAATAAAGTTAAGCGGAGATGGAAAGTTAAATCTGACCGATTTTAGTATTATGGCATATTACTGGACAGGTTAATTTCATATGAATAATATTATACGATTACAAATAGTTTTTTGCGCCATATTGGTACTTTTGCCTGCGCATGCAGTGCGCGCGGCTGAAGTTTTTTTTACTGCCGCGACAGAAGAAATAAAAACAGGGCAGATTGTGCGTGTTGAAATGTTGCTTGATTCGGAAAATGAAAAGATAAATGCAGTTTCCGGAGCTTTAGTTTTTTCTGAAGAGAATTTAGTTTTAAAAGCGGTGGAAGATGGCGGGTCGATTATAAATTTTTGGATAGATAGACCGGTGGCAAAAGAAGGCCGCGCCACTATGTTCTCAGGCATAACCCCTGGCGGTTACCAAGGAAATAAAGGAAACTTGTTGTCTTTTGTGTTTGAGGCAATAAAACCAGGCAGTGCTCAGATAAGCCTAAATAAAGGCCAGGTCTTACTCAATGACGGCACAGGCAGTGAAGCAAATCTAAAAATTTCTGATATAAAAATACGCATAATTGAAAATAGTGAAAATAAGCCAGCTGAAATTTATAGGCCTGCTGATGCGGTGCCGCCTCAAGATTTTGTTATACAGATTGTACAAGATGCCCGAATTGCGGAAAATAAATGGATGGCAGTATTTGCTTCGCAAGACAAGGAAACTGGTGTGGCATACTATCAGGTGCAAGAAGCAAAAGAAAATAAAATCAATGAACAAAATTGGCAGATTGCTGAAAGCCCATTTGTATTACAAGATCAAAGCAGATCCAGCTATGTTTTTGTAAAAGCTGTAGATAGAAATGGTAATTTTAAAATATCTACAATCGATCCGCGGGTTGGTTTCAAGTATGAAAGAGGAAAAATTTATGGTATACTAATGATAATTAGCGCCTTGATTTTATTTACAGGGCTATCTCTATGGAGGAAAAAAATAAAACAAAAACGCAAGTTATAATAAATTTAGCTTCAAGCCTATTTGTTTTTCTTTGGTTTATATTTTTTAACGCTGTGCAAGCAAGCGCAGCCTCGTTTTATTTTTCTCCTAAATCAGGAAGTTATCAGGTGGGTAAAAGTTTTTCTGTTGGCGTTTATGTCTCAACCCAGGAAAGCGCAAATGCATTTCAAGGAACTATAAATTTTCCTGAAGATAAATTACAGCTTGTTTCTGTGTCAAAGTCAGGCTCAATTATGAGTTTATGGGTGCAGGAGCCGTCGTTTTCAAATACAAATGGTACAGCTCAGTTTGAGGGGGTTGTTTTAAATCCTGGTTATACTGGATCTGGCGGTAAAATCTTATCTCTTAATTTTAAAGTAAAGTCAGCAGGTGCGGCAGAAGTATTTTTTGGATCGGGTTCAATTTTGGCAAATGATGGTGCGGGTACAGATATTTTATCTGGTATGGGCAGAGCTAGTTTTTCTTTGGGAGAAGGGGCTCAAGAGCCTGCTCCAGTTCCGGTGACTTCAGGAGTTCCGTCTGCTCCAAAAGTATCTTCTTCGCCATGTGCTGAAAATGAATGGTGCAAAAGCAATAGCCCGTCTTTTTCATGGGCATTGCCGGCAGGTACAACCGGGGTGAGTATTCTTGCCGATCATAACGCAGTTTCTGATCCAGGTAATAGATCAGATGGTGTGATAAATACATATGGATACACTAACGTAGAAGATGGTGTTTGGTATTTCCATATTAAGCTAAAAAACGCTAATGGGTGGGGTGCTACCACGCATTATAAGTTTCTAATAGACACCAAAAAGCCAGAACCTTTTGCTATGTCGTTGCTCGATCCGGTTAGCGCTCTTGAGCCAAAGCCAAAAATTTTGTTTGAAGCAAAAGATGGTGGTTCGGGAATTGCTCGGTATGAAATTAAAGTTGATGATAAAGAGGCAAAACAATGGGAAGATGATGGTAGGCATATTTATCAAACAGACATTCTTGAGCCGGGAACTCATATAATTTCAGTTCGAGTATTTGATCGTGCAGGCAATTTTGCTTCTGATTCTTTGCAGGTTGAAGTGGTGGGAATTGAAGCGCCAAAAATTATAGATTATCCTTCCGCTGTGTCAGCCGGGGAAGTGTTAAAAATTAAAGCGCAAAGTTATGGCAAGGCAGCAGTAACATTTTATATCCAAAAAGAAGGTTCAGATGCAGTTTCACAATCGGTTACGGCAGATGCAGAAGGTAATGCGACATTGGTATTTGAAGGAAAGCTCAACGAAGGTAGGTATGCGGTATGGGCTCAGGCAACCAATGAGAAGGGGGCTCGGAGCGGAATGAGCAACAAAGTCTTTATTACTGTTTCTCAAAGAGCGTTTATGCGAATCGGGTCGCTTCTTATCAGTTATCTTTCTGTGCTAGTCTCGCTTCTCAGTTTGATTTTCTTACTGGTCGCAATACTTTTATATATATGGAAGAAACTGTATATGTTAAAGGTAGGTGTAAAGAAAGAAGTGGATGCTGTAGAGCAAAGCGTGCACGCTGCATTTGACCAATTGCGTGAAGGTACGCGCAAGCATATTGCTTCGCTGGAAAAAGTTCAGCTTAAAAGAGAGCTTACCAAAGAGGAGTCAAAGATTTTGGTTCAATTGAAAAATCAATTGACTAGTGCCGAGCGTTTTATCAATAAAGAAGTACAGCAAATAGAAAAACGTCTAAAATAATGGTATAATAAAAACGCCCTCGTAAAGGGTGTTTTTAATTCGTCTAAGCTATGAAAAAAACCACAAATTTTGTTTTGGCAGGAGTGCTAATAGCTTTACTGGCCAGCAATCCAATCCTGGTTCATGCAGAAGAGGAGTTTTTTCCAAGCGCAACCTCAACTGTATCGGTTAGCACAACCATTCAGTCAAATGATTCTGAAACAGCAGGTGTAATGGCAAAATTAACAGAGCGTCAACTTGTGCCTGAGCACGCTATTCGCGTGGGGTTATATAAAACAGCCGCACCGGTGGTGTTTGAGGCCAGTACCACGTATGAGTTGTGGGTGGGAGATGTGTCGCGTGGTGTGGTGATGCCTGGAGAAAAGATTGAGTTGCGCTATGCCGCAGGAACATATTCAATAAAGAGTGAAAACATTGAATTTGGAACAGATAAATATATACGACTAGTCCCTCAGCAAGAAGGCAGTGTCTTTACATTATCTAGTTATATCAGGACCGTGAAAGGGCGCGGTAATATTAATTTTAATGTATACAGAGGTATATTAGAGTATCGGTATTCGCCAAAGAGTAAATTGCCGTATGTTATAAATGAATTACCTCTGGATCTATATGTGCGCGGCGTGGCAGAAACTCATGATGGTGCGGCACCCGAATATTTAAAAGCGCTTGCAGTGGCAGTTCGTTCGTATGGGAATGCATTTATAGTATCTGAGCCTCCAACTGAAAAACGAATGTTTGATGTGTTTGCTACTACTGCTGATCAACTGTATCTCGGCTATAACTCAGAGCTTTATATGCCAAATTTTGTAAATGCTGCCAACGAAACTGCAGGAGAAATGGTGTTGTACGACGGTCATCCGGTTATAACTTTTTATTTTAGCCGTTCAAACGGACGAACAAAAAATGCGGGCAAAGCTAGGCCGTGGCTGAAAAGTGTAGACGCAAAGTATGATAAAGGAAAAAAGATGCTTGGGCACGGAATTGGTATGAGTAATGCCGATGCTCAGCTGCGAGCGCTTAAGGATGGTTGGAGCTATACGCAAATTTTGGAACACTATTATACCAGTACCACGGTAGAGAGGGTATTTTAGTTTTATTGCTTTTCGTGAAATTTTTTGTCTTCGGCCGCTAATTCAAGAATCAGCTCTCTAAGTTTGTTTGGATCTGCTACATTTCTAAAAAAGAATTTTGGTACTGGGCCGGCAGTTTGGAGAACTATATTACCATAGTTAAAAATCGACGGTAAAAACCCGTGTATTTCTGAGGTTGCATCTTGGATTTGATACAGATCAACTTCAGAAATAGTTCTGCTGAACAAACCTTTTTGTTCCATATCTAACAAGCGATCGTTGGTAACAATCCACAAATCAAGATGAAAGGTAACAAAGTTTGTATAAAAGAAAAGCGCGCAAGAGAGGTAGTATATGCTCAGTGCTAAAATCATTACAATAAAGCCAGGAGTGGTTTCCAGAAGAGATAAAAAAGTTGATTGTGCTATAAGGAAATATAACCCAATAGGCGCGCAAAGCAGTACTAAGGAAAATAGAATTTGAGGTAAAAAAGTAATAGGATGTCGTCTGCAGGTGCGTACTATTTTTTCGTATGATTTTTGATTGATAAGGTTGCTGATACCCATATAGTATTTACTTAGAAATATTGTTCGTTGCCAGATTGAAATATATTAGTCAGAGATGAAATATCAAAAGAAATCAATGGTTCTTTCCAATCGGCTGGTGGTAGATATTTCCAAGTGGCAAACATAGTAATGGTTGAAAAAGAAATTACTAGCAAGGTTACAAAAAAACTGCCTACAGTTGTGGTGCCAGTTGATACAATATGTATAAGGTTGATAAAGAAAAAAGTTATAAAAACCAATAAGAACAATGCGTATAGAATAAGTAAAACGTAGAGAGGGATAACGAGCATAAAGCTTGATTAAATTAAAGTATTTGTTTTTGGGGTGTCATAACCCAAGTGCTCATAGGCAGCCGGAGTGGCTTTGCGGCCGCGAGGAGTGCGTTCCAAAAAACCGGTTTGCAGCAAAAATGGTTCGTAAATTGTTTCAATTGTGTCCATTTCTTCGCTGATCGCTGCGGCTAGAGTATTAAGACCTGCTGGTCCGCCATTAAATTTTTCTATAAGAGTTTGCAACAATCTTCGGTCTGTTTCATCCAAGCCAAGATGATCAATGGCGAGCAGATCAAGTGCTTCGGCGGCTGTTTTTTTATTTACAGCGCCATTATGTTTGACTTCAGCATAATCTCTAACCCGTTTTAATAATCGGTTGGCGATACGCGGTGTGCGTCGGGATCGTTGAGCAATAAGTGCGCTAGCTTCCGGGTCAAGATCCATGTTTAAAATTTTCGCATTTCTTTTTAAAATAGTTTCAATATCTTGATGGGTGTAGAAATCAAGATGAAATGTGTGTCCAAATCTATCGCGCAGGGGAGCGGAAATCATGCCGATTTTGGTGGTGGCGCCAATTAAGGTAAATTTTGCCAGCGGCATGCGAATTGTGCGAGCTGCCGGGCCTTTTCCAATAATGATATCTAATGAGTAATCTTCTAGAGCAGGGTAGAGAACCTCTTCTATAGTTTTATTGAGGCGATGAATTTCATCTATAAATAAAATTTCTCCATTTTGTAAATTAGAGAGGATTGCCGCCAGATCCCCGACTTTTTCCAGGGTTGGGCCAGAGGTAATTTTAATATTATTATTCATTTCTTTGGCAATGATGTTGGCCAGAGTGGTTTTTCCCAGACCAGGGTTGCCATATAGTAGAATATGTTCCAGCATGTCACCGCGTTTGTTGGCTGCTTGCATGGAAATACCCAGGTTTTGTTTTATCTGCGCTTGGCCAATAAAGTCCTCAAGCTTTTGCGGACGCAAAGTAATATCAAAAACAACTTCTTCACTAGCTGCTTCGGGAGTGGTGAGTCTGGATTGTTCGTCTTCCATATAAAATGATAGCTCCTATGTCCTAAATTATACGGTAGTATGTAAATAAAGTAAATAATTTTGGAAGATTTTTAAAGTACGATATTTTTTGATGTGGATAAGTTTTAATTAATTTTTTTTTCTTCTTAACTCAGCCCAATTATCGCCTCTTGGCATAGTCTTTATGCGCGTGGTATAATGGCTGTTACCAGCCCTAAATTACTATATATTGTGTCTAAAATTTATTTTATACACTATAACTAGTACATGGCCTAAATCTATTATTTAACACATTTTGTGTATGAAAAACGCCCTAGCAACTAAAACATTTGTTTTAGATAGCGACTTTACCTATTCCCCAGAAGGGCTGCGTTTCCCCCGTCTTTTTACCAAAGATGGAGTGAGTCCATATGACATGTTTACGTATGAGATGAGATCTTCGGTGATTCGCGAACCAAGCGGCAAGGTAGTGTTTGAAATGAAAGAAGTTGAAGTACCTAACACCTGGTCGCAAGTAGCTACCGATATTTTGGCTCAAAAATATTTTCGCAAAGCCGGCGTGCCACAGTATGATGCTGATGGAGCGGTAAAGATGGATGCAAATGGCAAGCCTTTGGTTGGCCCGGAAAAAAGCGTAAAACAGGTTGCTCATCGTTTGGCCGGTACTTGGCGCTATTGGGGAGAAAAATATGGCTATTTTGCATCTCCAGAAGACGCTCAGGTGTTTTACGACGAATTGGTATTCATGCTAATTTCCCAACGAGTCGCTCCAAATTCACCACAGTGGTTTAATACCGGCTTGTATTGGGCATACGGCATTAACGGTCCCTCTCAAGGTCATTATTATGTTGATCCAGATTCAAAAGTACTCACTGCTTCTACAGATTCTTATACCCACCCTCAGCCACACGCTTGTTTTATTCAGTCTATTAAGGATGATTTGGTAAATGAAGGGGGTATTATGGATTTGTGGATACGAGAAGCGCGTTTATTCAAGTATGGCAGTGGCACTGGCACAAACTTTTCAAATTTACGCGGCGCGGGAGAAAAACTTTCTGGTGGAGGCAGCTCCTCTGGTTTAATGAGTTTCTTAAAAATTGGTGATAGAGCTGCTGGAGCCATTAAATCAGGCGGTACTACGCGTCGTGCAGCCAAAATGGTGGTGTTAAATATTGACCATCCAGACATAGAAGAATTTATAGACTGGAAAGTAAAGGAAGAACGAAAGGTGGCAGCGCTCATTGCGGGCGGATACGACTCTTCTTATGAAGGCGAAGCGTATCAAACCGTATCAGGTCAAAATTCAAATAATTCTGTGCGTGTATCGCAGGCATTTTTGGAAGCGCTGGAAAATGATCAGGACTGGAATTTAATGGGAAGAGTAGATAAGAGAGCTATTAAAACGGTAAAAGCACGTGCTTTGTGGGATAAAATCGCCAATGCAGCTTGGGCTTGCGCCGATCCGGGTGTGCAGTTTGATACCACGATTAACGATTGGCACACGTCCCCAAAATCTGGACGCATCAATGCTTCAAATCCATGCAGTGAGTATATGTTTTTGGATGATACTGCTTGCAACCTTGCTTCCATCAATTTAGGTTATTTCTATAACACAGATACGTTCACATTTGATGTTGAGTCATTTGTATATACTACTCGCTTATGGACTGTTGTATTAGAAATTAGTATTTTAATGGCGCAATTCCCAAGTAAAGAAATTGCTCAGAATAGTTATGATTTCCGCACCTTAGGTCTCGGTTATGCCAATATCGGCAGCGTGCTTATGACAGCTGGAATCCCGTACGATTCACCAGAAGCTATGGCGTTTGCTGCTTCCATTACGGCAATTATGACCGCTGAGTCATATGCCGCTTCTGCAGAAATGGCTAAGTTTTTGGGAACATTCACTTTCTATCCGCAAAACAGAGAAGACATGTTGCGTGTTATGCGCAATCACCGAAGAGCGGCATTTAACGCTCCAGCGGAAGAATACGAGCAGGTTTCAGTTAAGCCTATGGGAATTAGTCCCGAATTTGCTCCAGCATATTTATTAGTAGCTGCGCGTGAAAGTTGGAACAGGGCTGTAGAAATGGGAGAGAAATATGGATATAGAAATGCGCAAACAACCTTACTTGCGCCAACCGGCACAATTGGTTTGTTAATGGATTGTGCTACTACTGGTGTAGAACCAGATTTTGCCCTCGTCAAATTTAAAAAATTAGCTGGCGGCGGTTACTTCAAAATTGTAAATGAATCTGTGCCAGTAGCTTTGCGCGTGTTGGGGTATGAAGAAATGCAAATTAATGACATTATCAATTACTTACGCGGTCATGCTTCTCTAAAAAATGCACCACATATCAATCACCAATCACTAAAAGAAAAAGGATTGCAAACCGATGAATTAGAAAAGATTGAAAAGTCGTTGGCTATGGTGTTTGAACTGGCATTTGCGTTTAATGTTTGGACTTTGGGAGAAGAATGCATGAAACGACTTGGTTTTTCTAGTGAGCAATATAATGATCCAAACTTTAATTTATTATCAGCTCTTGGATTTAATGCTGATCAGATTGCAGCTGCCAATGAGCATGTGTGCGGCGCTATGACAATTGAAGGCGCACCGCATCTGCGCAAAGAACACTATGCAGTGTTTGATACAGCTAATAAAAATGGAAAGAAAGGGCAGCGCTATATCCATTTCCTTGGACATATTCGCATGATGGCTGCTGTGCAACCATTTTTATCTGGTGCCATTTCCAAGACAATCAACATGCCACACGAAGCAACTATTGAGGATGTAAAAACCGCATATGTTGCTTCTTGGAAATTAGGCCTTAAAGCCATGGCGTTGTATCGCGACGGGTCTAAACTTTCTCAGCCTTTGTCCGCCAAATCTGATAAAAAGAAAGACGAAGCTGTTGAAGAAAAGAAAGTTGAAGTAGTAGTTTCAGCAGTTGAAAAAACATCGCAAACAACTACGTATAGCCTGTCAAGTAAGAACGAAGCAGTTATCAACCAGATGGTGGCTGAAGCGCAGGCGCTTATTAAGTATAATCATGACGGAACCGTGCAGGGAAATCGTATATATGTTCATGGTGAACAGCGCAAGATGCCGTATAAGCGCACTGGTATTACAATAAAAACAAAGATTGCGGGACAAACACTCTTTTTACGAACTGGTGAATATCCAGATGGACGATTGGGTGAAATATTTATTGATATGCATAAAGAAGGTGCCGCATTCCGCAGTATGCTCAATTTATTTGCCATATCAATTTCAACCGGTTTGCAGTACGGCGTACCTTTAGAAGAATATGTAGAAAAGTTTACCTTCACACGATTTGAACCAAGCGGCATTACGGATCATCCAAATATTAAATTCTGTACATCAATTATTGACTTTGTATTCAGAGTATTAGGCATGGAATATTTAGGTCGTACAGATTTTGTACAAGTAAAACCAGCCGGAATACAAAAAAATAAAGCCCAACAGATGGAGCAGTTAACAGAGAAATTAAGCGGGCAGCATGTTATGCCACTTGAACAAAAACAAGCAGCGCCAATTTCGCAGGCATCAGTTGAACAGGTTGTTGCAAAAGAAAAAACGCTAACGGTTGCTGCCGAAGCACAAGCAGATGCTGTAGATAAGCAATTATCCGGTATGATGGGTGATGCTCCGCCATGCGGTACCTGCGGACACATAACGATTCGTAATGGAGCGTGCTATAAATGTCTGAACTGTGGAAGCACTACTGGCTGCTCATAAAAAGAGAAAATAAAAACACAATAGCTCGCCCCCCATGCCCGTCGGGGCGAGTTATTGTTTTAACACTTAAATTGCGCTATGAAAATTTATACAAAAACCGGAGATGGGGGACAGACATCTCTGTTGGGAGGTAAGCGAGTAGGAAAGCAATGTATTGAAATGCAGGTAATTGGCGAGATAGACGAGCTTAATGCTTCGCTTGGTGTTGTGCTGTCTTTTATGGATCAGATGCAAGATGCGCGTTTGAATAGTTTGAATGATTTTATAAAAACAATTCAACGGGATTTATTTCAAGCCGGAGCAGAGATTGCTGCATTGCAAGGTCCGCTGCAAGATGTGATAAAAAAAACAAATGAGCACCGGGTGAGTGAAATGGAAGCTTTTATCGATGAGTTTTGGAATCAGTTGCCGGAGCTTAAAAATTTTATTGTGCCAGGAGGCGTTATAGCGGCAGCCGAGATTCACAAGGCTCGTACGGTATGTCGCCGGGTTGAGCGGCAGTTGGTAGCCTTTGCCTTGCATAGTCCGGTGCGCTCAGAGTTAAGAATGTACTTTAATCGGTTGAGCGACTTTTTATTTGCCGCCACGCGGTATGTTAATTTTTGCGCCGGCGCAAAAGAAGAATTGGTGGTATAACCAAAGGAAGTAAAATAGGCTTGATTTTGAAAAAAGGCTGTGGTATTATTTTTGTAGTTTTATTTTGCCCCGGTGGTGGAACTGGTAGACACAAGGGACTTAAAATCCCTCGTCGAAAGGCATGCGGGTTCGATTCCCGCCTGGGGCACCAAGACAAGCAATCAAATTAGACTGCTTGTTTTTTATTTTTTCATATTTTTATATCGTATTTTGTGATATACTATTATTGAAAATAATATGAATGGAATGCTAAGGCATACCTCAATAAATCAAAAAGGATTTTCATTGCTGGAAATTTTATTGGCCAGCGCTATTTTTTTATTGTTTGCGCTTGGAATTTATAGCGGCATCAATTTGGTGTTTAAGATTGTCTATCAATCGCGCATGTCTATTTTGCAAACCGCATTGCTTGCTGAGCAGTTAGAGGTGGTGCGTAATTTACCGTATGATCAGGTTGGTATTGTAAATGGTGTGCCAAGCGGTGTGCTGCCATACTCAACCACCACGGTGCGTAACGGAGTGCAGTTTACTATTATTACTACTGTCAGAAATATTGACGATGCCTTTGATGGAGTGGTGGGAGGGAGTCCCAATGATACATCCCCAGCTGATTATAAATTGGTTGAAATGTCCACAATTTGCCAGAACTGTTCTCAGCAAACACCAATTATTTTAAGCACGATTGTAGCGCCAAAACAGTTAGAAGGTGCAACCCAGAATGGTGCATTGTTTATACATGTGTTTGATGCTAATGGACAGTCTGTGGCGGGAGCAGATGTAACGGTAACAAACACAGCTCAAAATCCAAATTTAGTAATTCATGATGTTACTGATGCAGATGGTTACTTGCGTATTATTGATACGCCAACTGGTACATTAAGCTATCATATCAATGTTACTAAATCAGGCTACTCATCCGATTATACGGTACCGGTTAGTGCTAGCGTGCCTACGCCGCTTAAACCGCCATCAAACATTGTAAGTCAAGCTATTACCGAAATCAGTTTTTCCATAGATCGACTAGCGAATTTAGATGTAAACTTTATTACCCCAAGTTGTGCGGCGATAGCCCATGTGCCTTTTTCTATTCATGGTAATAAAAAAATGGGCTCATCTCCGGATGTGTATAAGTATGACCAAAGTTTAACTGCTAATGGCAGTGGGGCATATTCTTTTACAAATTTTGAATGGGATACATACTATATTACACCTACTGGTACCACATATACACTTGGCGGCTCCACACCAATGTTGCCGCTCGAGATCACTCCTGGTCTTACGCAGACTGCCTCAGTAATTTTGGCTCCTTATACAACAGATTCGCTATTGGTTAAAGTAAAAGATGCGGGCACTGGTTTGCCGCTCTCAGATGCGACCGTACATTTAACAAAAACAGGTTATGATGAAAGCCGGGTAACCGGATATGGTTTTGTTCGGCAGACGGATTGGAGTGGTGGAAGCGGGCAGGCAAGTTATACAATTGAAGATAAATACTATAATGATAATGGAAATATTCGTGACAATTCTCCGGCAGGTGATTTAAAGCTTAAAAAAGTTGGCAGCTCATATCTTAATAGCGGCTGGTTAGAATCATCGTCTATAGATTTAGGCACAGCAGCAAATTTTAATAATATTGTATTCTCGCCATTATCACAGCCTTCAGGGGTTGGTACAAATCCAATTATGTTTCAGTTGGCTACCAGCAACTCAAGCAGCCCAAGCAGCTGGGACTTTAAAGGTCCGGACGGCACTGCCAGTACCTACTATACTGCTACTAGCACTATTATCTGGAGTGGCCATAACGGGGATAGATATTTGCGTTATAAGGTATTTTTAAGCACCGAAGATACATCGGTAACACCAACTCTTTCCGAAGTTGCTTTTACTTATATTACAAGCTGTGTGCCTCCAGGTCAGATTTTTTTCAGCGGTTTATCTGCAGGCACATATACGCTTGAGGTTTCGCATGATGGGTATATTACAAATAGTGATACTGTGGATGTGAGCGGAACTACCGAAGCGGTGGTAAATATATCGCTAGCCAGTTAATATGTCTTTGTTTCCTAAACAATTAGATAGGCGCGGCATAACTTTGGTAGAAGTATTGGTTTCCATCGGTATTTTTAGTTTTTTAATTATTGGCATTACGGCCTTGTTGCTTACAAGCTGGAAGTATAACCAGATTGTTTGGGAGCAGTTAAAAACTCAAAATGAAGGCAGAAAAGTAATCAGAGATTTTGTAAATGATCTTCGAGTAGCTTCGCTATCCAGTATTGGCGCATATCCGATTGAATCCGCTTCCAGTACGGAGATAGTTTTCTATAGTAATATTGATAGTGATACGCTCAAAGAGCGGGTGCGATATTTTTTATCTGGCAGAACTTTGCGAAAAGGAGTTATTAAACCGACCGGATCAACGCTTAGTTATAATTCGGCCAATGAAACCTTTGTTGATATTGCGCATGATTTAGTAACTTCTACAGTTTTACTATCATATTATGATAGTAATTTTTCAGGTTCCCAAACAAAACTTACTAGTCCTATTGATGTAACTAAAATTAGGGTTGTGGCTATTTCTTTAACTTTGGAAGAAGATCCAAATGCTTCTCCGGTGCCGTTTTTTATAGAATCAAAAGTAATGTTAAGAAATTTAAAGGACAACTAACACAAGTTTAAGTCGGATATAATATGAGTATGTTGGTAGATCATATACAAAAGGCGTTCAATTTTTTTTCCCGTCATACAAAAGGCAATATTTTGCTAGTAGTTATGATTTTTGGGACCATTAGCTTAACAGTGATTGTAATTGGGTTGACCGGATATGCGGTTTCAGAAAATTCAGCTTCTAACAGAAAACATCAAAGTGAAATGGCATTGCAAATTGCAGATGCCGGCATTAACTATTATCGCTGGCATTTGGCGCATGACAAAACAGATTATTACGACGGCAACGGCACCAGTACGCCTGGGCCATATGTACATAATTATACAGATAAAGACGGGACTGTGATTGGCCAATTTTCATTACAAATAACACCTCCGCCATCAGGGTCTTCCATTGTTATTATTGAGTCAACTGGTTGGTTGACAGCCAGCCCTAATAGCCGTGTAACCATTAAAGCCCGTATGGGTTTTCCAGCTCTGACTGATTATTCTTTTTTAACTGCTACTGAAGCGTGGATTGGTGATGCTGAGGTTACTCATGGAAAATTTCATGCTAATGGAGGTGTCCGATTTGATGGTATAGGTGATGCGCCAATTACCAGTGCCATGGCAACTTATACTTGTAAAAGCAATCATGGATGCGGAAATCAAGAGAAACCGGGAATTTGGGGTGATGGCGGCCCAACACAATATTGGAGTTATCCCGTTCCAGCCAAAGATTTTAGTGCGGTAACAGCTAGTTTGGCAGATATTCAAACGTATGCCCAAAGCGGCGGTATAAATCTGTCGTCATCTGGGAAACAAGGGTGGCGATTGCAGTTTACTTCTTCCAGTGAAGTTATTGCCTCTAAAGTAATGACTACTAACTGTTATAAAGCAAAAGATATTGGTGATAATAATTATTTTTGGCCATGCATAGATGCGGCCACTTATGGCAGCGGTACTACGTATAGCATACCAGCCAACGGGTTTATTTTTGTTAATGATACAGTTTGGGTAGATGGTGTGGTAAAAGGAAGGGTAACTGTTGGTACATCAGTGGGGAAATCAATTATTTTAAACGGCAATATTACATATTCTGCGAAAGACGGCACTGATGTGTTGGGCTTAATTGCTGAACAAAATATTTTAATTCCAAAAAACTCTCCAACTAATTTAGAAGTTGACGCAGCACTACTTGCGCAAAATGGTGCGACAAAGCGATATTATTATCCCGGTGACACAAAAAATAGTTTATTTATTTACGGCTCAATTATTACAAATAAAACATGGACTTGGAGTTGGGTTTCTGGTGGAGGGGCGGTAATTTCAGGTTATGAAAACACCAATGCTACATACGATACCAATCTCACATATGGTCCGCCACCTGGCTTTCCGGTTGGTTCCGAGTATAATCTGTTAAGCTGGGAAGTGGAAAAGTAATTTTTTGTCGGTTGAAAATAAAAGCTAAGCTTGTTATAATCAAAACAATACTTTTATTTCAATCATATGTCCTCAATTAAAAAACTCGTTATTCCTGTAGCTGGTTTAGGCACTCGGTTTTTGCCTGCTACCAAGGCTCAGCCAAAAGAAATGCTTCCGGTTGTAGATAAGCCGATTATTCAGTATGTAGTTGAAGATGCTGTCAGGTCGGGAATTACCGATATTATTTTGGTTACTGGACCAAGCAAGCGGGCAGTAGAAGACCACTTTAGCCCAAATTATGAGCTGCTTAACTGGTTAAAAAAACAGGGTAAAACTGAAATTGCCGAAGAGGTTAAAAAAATTGCAGACATGGCAAACTTTGTGTTTATTCGCCAAAAAGGACCATATGGCAACGGTACACCGGTGCTTTGTGCAAAAAATATAATTGGAGACGAGCCGTTTGCGGTTATGTGGGGTGATGAGTTTTTTTATGCTCCTAAAAAACCCCAGCTTAAGCAGCTTATTGAGGTGTATGAAAAATACGGAGATCCCGTGGTGACTGCCTGCAAAGTAAGCAAAGAGGATACCAAAAAATATGGTATTCTTGATGCAACTGAGGTAGAAACAGATGTGTATCAGGTGAAAAACATTGTAGAAAAACCAGGGCCGGAAAAAGCCCCGTCAACCTTGGCTATATTGGGAGGGTTTGTGCTTACACCAGATATTTTTGAAGCTTTAGAAAAAACAAAATTAGGCAAAGATGGTGAGTTGTGGTTGGCAGATGCCCACACCAAAGTGCTCAAAAAACGCCCATATTATGCTTGCCTGGTTGATGGCACGTATTATGATACTGGTTCCAAGCTCGGATATTTAAAAGCAAATGTAGATTTTGCCTTACGAGATGCGCAACTATCCAAAGATTTTAGAAATTATCTCAAGAGTGTGGTATAATGGAAAAACAAAGTATTTGTATTTACTCTAGAAATTTTTATGAGTAAAAAAATTTTGTTTTTTATTTCTCTGGCTGTTTTTTTAGCAGTCGGAGGTTTGGGTTGTAAAGGGCTCTCCAAACAACAGCAAGCCGCCACTCAACCAATTACACTTGAATACTGGACAGTTTTTGATGATGTTGACGCTTTGCAAACCCAGATTGATAAATATAAAGCTGACAGGCCGTATCTTACCATTAATCTTAAGCAGCTTCGGGTTGATGAATTGTATCCTCGGTTGTTAGAAGCTTTGGCTGAAGATCGTGGGCCAGATATTATCTCTGTCCGCAATAAATGGATATCTTTTTATAAGCCAAAACTAGCTACAATGCCGGCATCTGTCTCAGACACTACAGTACGTACTGAAAAGACAGCAGTAGGATCTAAAACAACCGTGAGCGGATCTACGCAAAATCTACCAAGCATTACTCAGATAGAGAAAGAATATGTGCAAGCTGTAAAAAAAGATGTTGTGATGGATGGAAATATATATGGCTTGCCACTGTCTTTGGAGAATATGGCTATATATTATAATAAGGATTTGCTTGATAGAGCTGGTATTGCCGAGGCGCCAAAAAATTGGAAAGAATTTCAGGCAGCTGTAGAAAAATTAGTAAAAATAGACAAAGCGTCAGGAAAAATTTTACAATCCGGTACCGCGCTTGGAACAGGGAATAATATCTCTGGTTTTGAAGATATTTTGTATATACTGTTTAAGCAGAGTGGAATTGATTTAATAAATAAAGATGGGGCAGTTAACTTTAATAATACTTCCGGCAATATAAATAACGACGCAATCGCAGTTTTAAATTTTTATACCGATTTTGCCAACCAAACGCGCAGCACCTATTCGTGGAATGAAGATATGGAAATGGCTTTGGATCGCTTCATAAACGGATCTGTGGCGTTTTTCTTTGGGTACAGCTATCATGCTCCGGTTATCAAAGCACGCTCTCCACAGCTTAATGTAGCTGTGTTGCCAATGTTGCAGCTTAATCCAGAGGAGCCTATAAATGTGGCCAATTATTGGATTCAGTCAGTGACAGAAAAATCAAAACATAAAAATGAAGCTTGGGGATTGGTGAACTATCTTACACATTCAGGTGCTACCAAAGAATATATTGAAAAGTCTGGCAGACCTTCAGCGCTTAGAGCCTATGTTGCAAAACAGCTGGATGACCCAAATCTTCAGCCGTTTGTTTCGCAAGCGCTTGTGTCTGATAGTTGGTATCATGGAAATGATTACGAGACAACAGTGAGAGCTATGGCAGATATGGTTCATCAGTGGTTATTGCCAGCCCCTCAGGTCGGCAGAGAGCAGGAATGGAAAAAAGAAATTATCAATAGAGCCGCGGCAAAAATCAGTCAGACTTTATAAAGTAGGAAAACTATATGGCACAGTACAAAAAAATAATGCTTATCATGATATGTGTGTTGCAAATGCTGGGGGGTGCTCGGTTTGCTTTGGCTCAAAGCAGTCAAGCCCAGGCTCAAGATAGTAAATTTATTCCACAATGCGTGCTGGATGCTCCTACAGGAAATCCCGTGGACGAAAGAGAATGCCGCAGTATTAGCATATATATCATCCTCATGTTTAATGTGGTTAATTACCTATTTGGAATTGTGGGGGCACTGGCATTGTTGTTTTTTATTTATGGCGGTTTTACCATGATTCTCTCAAGAGGCAATGCAGAGCAAACACAAAAAGGTGTAGCAATTATTTCGGCCGCGATTATCGGGTTGATTGTAGTGTTTGGAGCCTATATGTTGGTAAGATTTTTGGGGACAGTTGTGGGGCTGAAAAGCTCGTATAGCTTAAAAGGATAATTTTGTATGTCGGAAATAAAAAAAATGAAAATTTATCTTTATATAACACTGGTATTGCCATTCTTCTTTTTTTCCCAAGTACAGGCAGCAACCTATAGCTGTGAAAAGGACGGCGTGTGCAGAAACATTGGGGGAACGGAGTATGAGATAGCACAATGCGAAACCAATGGCGGAACATTTCATCAAAACGTGTGTAGTATACATGCGTGCGTAGTTCAAAATATTTGTCAGGATATAAGTGTGCAAGGTGATATTGTGGCGGTAACAAAGTGTGGGCAATTACAAGGTCGTTTTTTTGTTAAAACTTGTTCCCAGCTTAAAAAATACGGTTGTGTAGTAAATAATCAGTGCACTAATATTTTTGTGGATAATTATAATGATTCAGGTTGTGAAGGGCAGTTGTTGCGAGGCTTATGCCCAACATATGTAGGTGATTGTGAAGCAACGGGAGATTGCGCGCAGTATAGTTGTGTGGTCATTACAGATCCAGAAAAAAAATTTAAAGCAGGGGACTGCCGTGATTTTAAAAGCGCAAACGAAGGTGATGCTATTGCTCAGGCGCGAAATTTGTGCGCTTCTACGTTAGTTGAGGCAGACAAGCTTAAAATTTATAAAGGACCATGCGCTGGTTCTGATCGCGATCCGAATATCAACAGAGGTCAGACTACAGACCAATTATTTCAGCAGGCTGCCACCACACTTAACCCGTCCGGCGTTACTTCAATTAATCAGTTTATTAGTAAAGCGATTAATATTTTAATGGCGTTTATTGGCTCTATCACACTGCTTTTATATGTATTCTCAGGATTTTTGTGGATGACCGCCAGCGGAAATAGTGAACAGGTAGACAAAGCCAAAAGAATTTTAATCTGGACCACTTTGGGTGTGGCGGTAATGTTGTTTAGCTACATGTTGGTAAGCTTGGTATTTAATTCTATTCCCAAATAAACAAATATGAAAAAAGTATTTGCTATTCTTGGTGTAGTTGGCATAAGTTTGTGGGGGGTATCGGTAGTTTTTGCGCAGTGCCAACCAAATAGCCAAGGACAAGAAATTTGCAGTTTGGAAAACCCAATTGGTTCAGGCCAAAAAGGCACTACTGAAATAGGCAGTATTATTAACACTGTCATAAAGGCAGCGCTTGGAATCATTGGCGGAATAACATTACTTATGTTTGTCTGGGGCGGTTTTCAGTGGCTCACTTCCGCAGGTAATCCGGAAAAGGTAGCGGCCGGTACACAAACAATGATTTGGGCTGTAATTGGGGTAATTTTGGTGCTAGCCAGTTATGTATTATTAGCAACCTTTTTAAATTTTTTGAGCTAGAACAGCTGGGGAAAAATCGGTAGGAAAATTAAAATAAGTGTGTTATACTAAATTACACGTTAGTAAAATTATATTTAATAGAAAGGTGGTGATAATATGATGAAATTAAAGAAGTTTTTTGCCACTTTGGGAGTGTTATCAGTGTTATTAGTGCCAGCAGTTGCAGGCGCTCAGTCACAGATCACCTCGCAAGATCTTGGTATTCAATATGGCAGTGCTACCGGTTTAGGTAGTCAAGACGTGCGCACCACAATCGCGCGCATTATCCGTACCGCCATGGGGTTGCTCGGTATCGTAGCCGTAGTAATCATTCTTATCGGTGGTTTCAAATGGATGACTGCCGGTGGTAACGACGAACAGACCGGAGAAGCCAGAAAATGGATTTTCTCAGGTATTATCGGTTTAGCTATTATTTTGTCCGCATACGCATTGGCCACTTATGTAATCAATAGCTTGGTTTCAGCTACAACTGGACCGTAATAAAAAACCAACTTTACAGAAAGGCGTGTTTGTTTAAAAAACAAGCGCGCCTCTTCTCTAAAGAAGAAGTTTGTCGATGTTGGCAGGGTAAAAATTACCACATCAACATCGTTTAGCTTCTTAAGCATTGCTATGTTTGCAAAATTAAAATCACGTATTAATAAACGAGCATTACCGCTTTTGCTGGTTATTTTGCTTATTATCTTTGGTTTTAATAAAGCCGTTTCGGTAATGGCTGCAGGTGACTTTGGTATTAAAGGAGCAGCGCAAGGCACTAGTCTTATTGGCACTAACCAGAGCGTTCAAGCAAATACTACAGTGCCAGAATTAATCGGTAAAATAGTAGGATTCGTGCTTTCGTTTGTAGGCGCGATATTTTTTCTGCTTATTTTATACGCAGGTCTTTTATGGATGATTGCGTTTGGTAATGGAGAACGAGTAGATAAGGCAAAAAGCATTGTAGAGCATGCAGCTGTGGGTTTGGTAATAGTGTTAGCTGCCTACGCAATATCGCGATTTGTATTTAGTAATTTAACTAGCCTGGGGAGTAATTCTCAGTCTTTTACCAATCCAACAGCAGTTGAGTGTAATGCAATTACAGATCAAGCGGCTTGCGAAAGCGCTGGTTGTGGTTGGCTAGAAGGAAGTGGCTGTTTTTTATAAATTAAAAAATATGCAAAAAATAATTTTAGGAATATTAGTATTGGTATCGATGTTTTTTTCTGTATCAATAACAGAAGTTTCTGCGCAAGGCCTTAAGGATGCCGGTACTATACTCCGAAATATCGGAGGGGATAATGGTGAAAAATTAGGGGTGTCGGGAGATTTGGCTACAAGTATTGCTACAATCATTAAAACAGTTTTAGCTTTGGTGGGAACAATATTTTTGGTGCTTACCATTTATGCCGGTATTATGTGGATGACTGCTGCAGGAAATAGTGAAACAACAGATAAGGCATTAAATATGATACGAGCCGCTGTAATTGGTCTGGTAATAGTAATGTCTGCATACGCTGTTACTTATTTTATTACTAGCAAATTGGGGGTCGGGCAAACCACAAGTACAAGCTCATCTGGTCCAGCTCCGGTTGATCCATATCAAGTAGGGTGTTGTTTTAATCAATCGAGCGGTGTGAAAACTGACAGTATAGCGTCAGATTGCACTGGTTTTCAAGAGACGTGGACAGCTGGTTCATGCAATCCATAAAATATGAAAAAATATACTATTCTTTTTTTCTTGGCTTTGACTGTGATGTTTTCAGCCGCCACTGTAGTTTGGGGGCAGGATCTAACTCAGCAAATTGCTAATCAGGCAGGCTACGGATCAGTAACCAGCTCTAGTTTGGCAGAAACAGTTGGGAAAATAATTAAAATAATTTTAGGATTATTAGGCACGGTTTTTCTCGTTCTGACGGTATATGCAGGATTTTTATGGATGACTGCGGCTGGCAATGGCGAGCAAACAGAAAAAGCCGTGGGAATTTTAAAAACAGCAACAGTTGGTCTGCTCATTATCTTAGCTTCCTACAGTATTACATATTTTGTTTTAGATAAAATATTTCAAGCCACGGCATAGCCGATCATAATATGAAAAGATCTGTAATACTATTTATTTTACTATTCAGTTTTGTTGGGGCACAGCCGCAACAGGCAGTATTGGCGGTTGATAATTCTGTCCGTCAAGAAGCATTTGAGCAATTAGGAGCTGTGGCAGGATCAGGCGGTGCTCAACTTGGCAATCCCACCGATCCGCGTGCCATTGCTGCTCGTGTTATAAGAATCGGGTTGGGATTAATTGGCACGATTTTTCTCGCGCTTACGTTATATGCAGGATTTTTATGGATGACTGCTGGTGGTAATGATGAACAGGTTAGTAAGGCACGTCGATTGATATTTGATAGTGCCATAGGTTTGGCGGTGGTGTTGGCGGCGTACTCAATAACAATCTTTGTGTCTCGGTTTTTGTTAAGTAGCACTTCTGGTTCCGATCAGTCTGTACCGGGCGCTCCTAACTATTGTGTTGAAAATCCGCTTGATCCGAATTGCGCAGGCTAGAAGACTGAAGAATAGTTTTTAAAATAATTGTACTCGGATCTGGGTACAATTTTTTGTTAAAACAAAAAGGATTTTTTAAAATTCTTTCAATCTGCTTAATCGTCTCAGGGATTGAATGAGTAAAAACACCGTAATTATTTTTTTCAATATAAGCGGCGTTATAATCTTCTTGACCAGGAATGGTTCGTGCCACAATAATTGGTTTTTGCTTACATAATGCTTCCGAAACAGTTAATCCACCTGCTTTCGTTATGATAATATCTGCAGCACTCATTAACATATCTACAGGTGTTTCAGATCCAAACACATATATATTGTGTTCGGTCATTGAAATATTTGTTATGGCGCAAATATTGATATGAGGGAATGCGGTTCGTATTTTTGTAATTGCTTCGCTTAGTTTGTGGGAGGTGGTGTATGTTGGCATGATCAGTATGGTAGGTTGTTCATTGGCAATTCCCAAACTTATCTTAGCAAATTTTTTCTCAGGCTGTTTAAAAAATTCCGGCATGAGCGGGATACCGCTGGTAACAGAAGAAATTCCTTTGGCGGCAAGCGTGGTTTGCGCTTCCTTTGTGGGTGAAAATAGAAGGTTAGTTTTGCCCGCAAACCAGATAACGTGTGGATGATAATCGGTAATTACGGTGGAGTGAGGGATGGTAAATGATCTAGGGAAAATAATGTCAGGCAAAAAATGGGTAGAGATAATATGATCGGGTTTAAAAGTATCTATGTATAAAAATAATTTTTTTGAGCTTATGGCTAAAATCGGCCCAAAAAGACGGAAAAACTTTTTTGTAAAATCAGTATCAGTTCGGTAGTAAATTTGTTTGTACAACCAGGGGAAATGCGTCGCAAAAAAAGTGTACCCAAAAATTATATAAAAGTGGGCAAAAAAATTAAAAAACTGCGCAATGTCAATGTGTCGCACCTCTATATCAGGGTATTGCTCTGCGCAATGAGCTCGCAATGCCTCTCCCGCTCGCCAGTGTCCTTTCCCTGTAGAACACGATAGAATAAGAAGTTTTTTTGCTGGAAGCATATTCTCAATCTATAACAGCCGCGTAGTTGCGATATTATGGTGGCGAGCGTATAAAACTATTGAGTTAAACTTAGGGGTGGCCTACGGGAGTCGAACCCGTGTTGCGAGATCCACAATCTCACGTAATAACCGTTATACCAAGGCCACCATATG
>CAZLNR010000012.1:0-27308 GCA_964561035.1 uncultured Gammaproteobacteria bacterium
TTTCGCATCGCGAACCAACCCGCGGCCCTCGGTTTGCAGCCGAGGATAAAGCGCGTAAAGAGTTTCCGCTGTTTTTGTTTTTAGAAGGGAAGAAAATATCTTAAATTAGGAAAATAAAACAAAAAACAGCCTAATGGGCTGTTTTTTGTTTTTGTAGCTATTTTTTCCAATTTTTCCAAAAAGATGATGGCGGTTTAATTATTTTAGCTTCAGGAAGTTCTTGTCTAGGCAGGGTATTTTCTCTGGTTTTTTCATGAATCTCGTTTTCGTATTCCGTAATATAATTATTAATTAAGCTTTGAGTTTCAAAAATAACCTCTTTTGTGCCTGTAACTTGCGCAAGTATTGCTTCGTAGTCTTGCAAAGCATTTTCTATAAGCTGAGTAGCCTCAGGTTCCGTTTCCGTGTCATAAATAGCCTCTTCGAGGCCTGCTCGTAACTGGTCAAATCTGGTGAGTAGTTCGTATAATAAAACATCTTTTTCACCTCCGATTATAATATCAACAGGGGGAAGCGCGCTATTGTTTTGATCCATGTCTAGCCGTACAGTATCATTTTTACTTATTTCCTGCCATTTTTCTTTGTAGTACGAAGAGTCTTGTTCTGTATCGGATATTGTAAATTTTACACGTCCAAATTTTTCTTCCCAAATAAATTCAGATATAAAACTAAAACGCTCTTTGCCATTTGGTAAAAATACCTCCATTTTTTCTCGTAAAAAATCTTCTAGTTTTTCCGAGAAATCAGTATCGTCAAAACCACCATTAGGATTGTTGTGTATCTGTAAGATTTTCTGAGCTACATTTTGATAATTCATAATAAAAATTATAAAATGAAGGAATGTTATTAATATTGTTCCGAGGCTTGGATTCGAAATCCCGGAACGAGTGAGAGTCTCGCTAATTATAGCAGAATTATAGAATAGTGAAAGGGGGGTGTCACTATTTTATCCACGCCTTGACAAAAGGTTGTTTTTGTAATATAGTATTTCGTTATTTTCATGTTCAGGGTCTCCACAAAATTAAGTATTTTGATTAGGCTCGGTGCATGAAAATTCCCAAGGAGGATACGATGCGTTTTGGCAAGCTCATTGATGTGGTGAGAGAGGGTGTGCGTAAGCATCTGCAGGCTAACGACCTGTGGAATGAAAAGTCGCAACATCTGCTGGATCTCATCTTCGGCAAGCGTTGGTGGATCTTCCGATCGGAGTGTTTCGTGGATATGCTCTCGAGGCATTTCCAGTGTCAGAAGGAGGTTCCTTTGTCTCGTGCCCAGATGCGCTATGTCGTGCTGGGTCTGGCCCAGGTGCACTTCTGGAGGGGTATGTACAAGGAGGGCCTGTTGTCCGAAGAGGCCAAGGCAGAAGATGGCGAATGGGCAGAAGTCATCTGCTTCGTTACTGACACAAACACGCTGCCCCACGTGCTTCCCGCCCAGTTCTTCTGGCGAATGGCCGGTGAATTTCGGAAGTTTCTGGAATCGAAGGAGATTGATCCTGATAAGCGGGAGGCTATGCTAGTCCTCGCTCGTCAGATCGAGACCCCTGTTCGTACGATGCCAACTGTGTTGGCAAGCCCCTGGTTGTTCGACGAGCATTGAGATGGTAGGGTGTGGCGGGGTAAAACCAGGAAGATCGCTCTAGACTCGCTCTGATTATAAAAAATTATAGTTAGAGCGAGAGCGATCTTCAATTAAATTTAAAAATACCCTGTCAAGGGTATTTTTAAATAGTTCAGTGAATACGAGAAAATTCGAACGGATTTAAGGGAATAGGCGGGCGGAAGGAGGGGTTTGGGGAGGAATTCCGCCCGCCCAACCATCGGCGCGATTTTTACGATTTCAAGTTTTTCACGAATTGGTTCGTGGTGAAATGTTACTACGTTTCATCTTTGACGGCAAATTCTTTTAGTTAATAACAGTCTATAAAATTTGTTTGTATTCAGGGTAGTTTTCTCGGATAATATTCTTCCACGCTGCAGTTTCACTACCATCTCCAATATCGTTTTTATGATAAACTAATAAAACAGAAACAACATTTGTTTCTTTGTGTATTGCCACAATACAACGATTTCCTGATGCATGACGCGATATGTCAGTTCCGGCTATCTTAAACTCTGTTTTACAGATACTAACTGTGGAAGAATTGTAAATTTTCTCCGCAATACTTTTCTGAAACAATAAATCAAAATTTCCAAACTCAAAACGTAGGGCAACGAGCGTAGAGTCCCACGCGTTTTTATACTTCTTTTTAAAATTTTTAATGAAGTGCCTTTCAGTAAACTCTGCAAATACAACATTATAATTAGTAGACATACTCCGGATCCTCCTGTGTAATCAACTCATATGGGATAATTTCGTTATCACGGGAAATCAAATACGGTAATTGATTGTGTGTGAAATTAACAATCTCATTTGTTTTTTTATCTCTCCATTTCTTTGCAATGTTTTTAATCAAATACAACTCATTTTTAGACAATGTATAAATTTTTTTATTTATATTACTTTGCGATTCGGCTATAAGCAGCATCTCTCTTCCTTCTTTCTCTTTTCTATCAATAACAATCTTCCCTGATTCTTCCAACTCATCAATAGCGCGAAAGTAGCTATCTGGTACTGGACCATACTGTATTTTGCGGTATTGCATACCACTCATACTCTCTAAATGTTTATAAAACCAAGAAAAATCAGCAAGATAAAGCAATTTAGCTAATTTAGTTTTTGGGATCTTTCCATCGGCTGATACAACACTTCGTAAGAAAGTCAAAATCATTTCTTTGTACTTTTCATAATTTGCTATTGTGCCGCTCTCCATCTCCTCCAAGGAAATACCAAAAATATCAGCCAATTGAGCCGCTTCGGATAAACTAATGTCGCGCCTGCCCTGCTCGAAAGCAACATATGAGGTGCGAGGAATGCCGGTTTTTTGGGCAATCTCTGATTGAGAAAGTCCTTTTTGTATGCGCAATTGCTTTATGGCAATATGATATTTTTTACTCATATACTAACAGTATACACTAATAGTGTCTAAAAATCCAACATTGGTTGTGGATAAACTTGACATACAAAAAGCGACCTTAATATAATCATTCTTAGATAGGATCTAGTCGAACCGTGTTTAACCATTTTACTAAAAAACCAGCTAATATGATCTACGTATTCAAAGGATCCTATTTATTTGATAGCACCACGATAACTAACTGGGATTCTGTTGTTATCGGTGTGTATTACTGCGGTGTAAAAACTGTAGATGAAAAACTTGCCGTATACTATATTGGCAAATCGGTCGCTGATGGCGGAATACGGGGACGATTATTACAACACCTGAGCGAAAGAAAGTGGCCTGATGTAATTTACTTCGACTATGAACAATGTGATACCGCCACGGAAACTGAGCGACACGAACTTGAGGAAATCGCAAAATTTAAGCAAAAATTACAATACACAAGGTAAATGAGGGGTTTGAACAAAAGCTGCTGGCTTATAGAGACCTTGCGGAGAAAGAGAAGTGGTCAAATATCGCTATTCACCAAAAGAGCTAGAAAGGCACACCTTGTTCAAAATAGCCACCTTGTCGGTGGTTATTTTTTTAATACTCCTAAACTGTTATTCTGTCACGAATGATTTTTGAACCCTCTGATTTTCTAAGGAAATTTCCTTGTTCATCTCTAAAAGAAATTTCTTTATCTGGATGATTATCTTTTTTAGGGAACCATGAAGAAATTTTTTCTATGTCAGTAAATGGAGCGGATTGGAACATCCTGGTAATAGTTTCAACATCTTTCCCAAGAAAAGACTCAGCTTCTTGTGTAACGATTTGCCAAAAAGTTATAATCGCTATTTCATATTCATATTTGGTACTTTCGTGATATTTCTCCAAATGTTCAAGAAGTTCTTCGGTAAGATCCCACAACGATTCAAATAGACGGTCTACCTCCATATCCAACTTTGTATTGTTGGCTTCTTTCAAAAACATCATAAATGCGGCGTTTAAGTGTGGAAGGTTTTTTTCAACATAAAGCTTACCGAAGAGCTCTATCCAAGTATAATCAACTTTTCCTGTTAGATGGGGGAAGGCTTTAAACTCCTCTTTTTTCTTTGCTTCCCATTCAGCATCAAATTTCTCATTGGCAATCGCTTCTTTTTCATCTTCTTTCTGACGATAAATACGATAGATGTAATAGGCAATTATTGCCAAAAGTATGTAAAGAATAGTCATAAATTATTTTTTATTCTTTTTATAAAATTCTTTCAGAGATTCTTCTACGGCTTTAAGCTGGGCTTTGCTCTCTTCCATGTTTTTACCAGCTGACATGTTATCTTCACACTCCTTTTTCCACTGCAGAAGCTGCTTGTGTGTTCTACCAGATTTGACAAAGTCTCGAATCATTTCTATAAAATCATGTAGATATATGCCAAACACTACAGCGACAATGGTAAGCAGGAAATTCATAAAATTTACTTTAAAAAGTATTTAATATCTTTATTATAAATCTTCGCAAAAATTTAAAGCTCAACAATGTCAACTCTTTGTTGTCCCGATTCAATATTAAAAATATGTGATTGTGGACTCTTCAATTTTTTGGCTACTTCCATCTGGGTCAATCCTGCTTCCTCGTGAGCTTTACGTAATTGTTCAGCGAAATAAGTATATTCTTTTGTATGTATTGAGTTACTCATAGTATATCAACTTTATATCTAAAAAATCAATATCCAAAATTTAGATATTGATTTTTTTATTTTAAGCGTTCCCGTTGTCTCTGTATTCGCATGGGTGGATGAGCTAGGCGCGGAGAAAAAGAAAAGTTTGCTTTTGGCGCTTCCATTGGGACAAAACCAAATTAAATTTTTAGCGAAAAGGGGTTGGCGAATTGTCACCGAAATCGGGCCCTATTCAAAGTTGTTCCGAGTCGTAGACGACGTTAGAACTAAGATAGAGCCAGGCTTCTTTCCTGAATGTTAAAAAAGCCTTCTTCCTTTATCTTCTTAAAAGTGTTTTGGTCATCTTTTGTTAATTTACCGCGTTCCTTCGATTCATCTTCTATCTTTAGTAAATAAACATAATCACTATCTCGTATTATATTTTTTTCTTGATTTTGCATATTTTTATGAAACAGTTGTTGTTTGTGGGGCTTTAATAGTTTCAGACTTCTTTTCAGTCACCGTGTTTTCTGCATCTTTTTTATCTTTCTGAGGGGCGAATGATTCTATTATATGATAATCGACAGTTTCTTTCAACCTTATTGACAGATAGTTTTTATATTCCTTTAATAAAGCTAGGGATTTTTCATCATTACAAATGTTTAGCCCAATCTCCTTTGCTTCCACCGAATCAATACAATGACCGTGTGAATACGCTGTTCTCGCGAGCTGTACTGCAATCAATGTGGATTCTTTTTCTGGATAACCTGATTTTTTAAGCAATCTTGAAGCATAAAAAATAGACTGCCAAACCGAGGTATCCATTTCATGATATATAATAGGGTCAAACTTTTCACCCATTTGTTGCCAAGGTGGTGGAATGTCTAAAGGTCTTGTCTCCCCAAATTTTTTTTGAAAAGAATCTACAGCTTCAATTATTCTGTATGCCGAGACTCTTTCCCCCTTATAAATTACCTGTGGATCTATGGGTGTCAAATTAGCAAAATCGCTCATCGTAATTTTGTTAGCAGCTAAACACATTAGTGTACCGCCACTTGACGCTTCATATGGAATAAACACCTGTATTTCTTGAAAAACTTTTCGTAAATAATTAGCGATTTTAAATGAAGTTGACAAAGCTCCGCCGGGCGTTTGAATTATTAAATGTAGTTTATCAGGTAACGATGCGTTTTCTTTCATTTCCTCAATCGTTTTTTCCAAATTATATATATCTTTATTTTCTATAGAAGCATAGGAAAAAGATGTCGGAGAAACTTTTAACACAGCGTCTGGTGCTATAAAACTTAGAATCAGGACGTTATTTTCAGTCGCTATTTTCTCAAGTTTTACTTTTAGTTCTTCTGGTATTTTGTTCATAATATTATTCTAGATTTATTTATATTATTTATTTTTCTATTATTCTGTATTTTCCAGAATTAACCAATTTTATACTGTTATAATCATTAACATCTTCAAATTTAAACTGCCAAATTGAGTAAGTATTTTCTTTTTGGTCTTTCTCAAAAAATAGTGTAATCACTTTTTTCTCGGTACAATTTTGCCATTGTCTAAATGGATAATAGAGCTGTCTGATTATGGTGTTACCGGAACCGGAACCCTTTGCCTCGATTAAAACAATCTGTTTTTCTCCCTCATATCCGGCATCAACTTCTGTCTGTACACTTTCCACTTTAATTTTTTGTCTTTTAACAAAAAAATCAAAAATAGGAGTATATTTTCTACCTCTTATTGTTAATACTAATGACTTATCATCCATGAAAGTTCTGATTAAACTCGACGCATATGCAAAATCTAAATGTTGCATTTCTGAATTGCCAACATCCGAAGAATCTAAATGAAAATCAAGCTTGGAATGATAAATTTCGATCTCTTTTTTAATTTCTGGTATATCCACATAACCCTCTCCCTTAATAATATTATAGTAGCCATTTTTAACTGGAAGTAAAAACAGATTATGTTTAATGAAAACATCTGGTCGAGATTCTCTACTATCTTGTTTACATAAAATTCGCACCTCTTTTTCAGCGGTATTTTTAAATTGTTGGCAGGCCTTTTTTATTTGACTGGCTGACAAAACAAATGGTTCCTTATCAAAATTATGTTCAGCGATTTTATAGTCCTTAAAAATTTTATCCCATGATTTGCTATTTGCCATATTGAAATTATTTATTTTTTATATCGTTGAAGCGCTTGATTGATAAATCAAGATATTTTTTTTCTAAGTCAATTCCGATGAATTTACGGCCGTTCATAATAGCGGCCAAACCGGTTGTTGCTGAGCCGGAAAACGGATCTAAAACAACATCTCCCTTATCAGTACTAGCCATGATTATACGGACAAGCAAATCAATCGGTTTCTGTGTTGGGTGTTTGCCATATATCTTTTCTTCTTTCTTTGGCGGATAAACAGCCCAAACACTACGCATTTGTAAATTTGGTTTTTTTAAAAAATCGTCAGGCCAGTTGCCATTCTTCATTGCGTCGTAATTAAATTTGTGTTTGGCCTTTTTATCTTTTCTTGCCCAAATTAAAGTTTCATGACTGGCAGTAAAAAAACGACAACTTAAATTAGGGGAAGCGTTTGGCTTGAACCAAGCAATATCATTGAGTATGTGGAAATGTTTAACTTGTAAAGCAAAACCGCATTGATAAATTGAGTGGTAAGTTCCACTAATCCAAATTGTTCCACCTGGCTTCAAAACTCTATGGCAGGCTTCAATCCAAGACATTTGAAATTCAAAATCTTTTTTTAATCCATTACTGACATCCCACTCACCTTTATTGACGCTTACCATTTTGCCGGCATGAACAGTAAAACCACCGTTTGATAAAAGATAGGGTGGATCAGCAAAAATCATATCAACAGAATTTTCCGGCAACTCCGATAAAAGCTCAATACTGTTTGCGTGGTAAAGTTTAAAATTGTGCTTATCAAAATAAGGTTTTTGCATACATTATTTACTTAAAAAACTTTTCATGCACCTGCTTAACTAAAAATAGGGCGTAATCGATATCGTCTATTGATGTTATGGTGGTGGCACAAAATCGGCCATAACCCCTCTCTTCCCATGGCGTATCAAAAACTTTATTTTCTGGATCTTTTATGTCCTTTTTTTCAACACGCAACAATTCCAAATCTAATTTAGATTTATATACATGGATTGCACATAAATTGTTTGCCCCGATCTTAAAAGCAATGTAATTTTGATTGATTTTAATAGCAACACGACTATCTAAATTTAAAATTCTTTCTTGTATGTTATCAAAAATACTTCTAGAATTTTCCCAATCATTTTTTATCAAATCATCAATAGTGTATTTTTTTATTTCTTTCCCAACATTCTCAATCGTTTTATTTTTGGAAACAGTTTTTATTGACTCGCTGGTTTCCGGTGATTTTAATTGGTTGAATAGGACTAAATCATTACTAAATTTTTTAACCTCCCACAATTCAATTGGTAAGTCCTTAAAATTTATTGCGTTTTGTTGGTAGGCAGTAAAAGAATTTGCTAAAAAAAGAACTCGTGATTGCGACCAATCAACATCTTCTCTTTTTAAACTATTTCCGGTTTTCTCGTTGTATTCCAATATGAAGTCTGCTTTATTATTTAACATCAAAGATAAATAGGCATACCCTTGGTCGATTATGCTAAAACTTCTATCACGCTTATATTCAATTATTACAAACGAATTATTTTCATCATCAAACGCTAGTGTGTCAATACGAAAATTATGCAAACTAAATTCAGAACTAATAAATTTTAAGTCAAACGCCAACTCCAAATTTGCTTCCGTTAAATTTTGTATGTCCTTTTCTAAATCTATTTGCAACTCTTTGATATTTACCAATGTTTTGCCTTCAATTTTAAAAATTGGCATATTTTATAAGCCTTAAATCTTATTTCGTCTAATGAGTATATTTTACTCCATTCACGGCAGAAAAACAAGTATAAATAGGCTCTAGATAGTTGGACAATAAACTTTTGTGCAATTTAGGGGAACTTTTGTGCAAAGTGCTTTGTTAGACTTAATTTATCTTTGTTATCGGTGTCCTGTGCTCCGGCAAGCAGAAAACTTTTTGCGATTTGCCCAATCGCAAAAAAGTTTGCTTGCCGGCAGGGCTAGATACAAGGAAACGGGGAACAAGGCTCGGTGTGTGGGTATATCTAATCTTGATTATATCCACACATCTAAAGAAAATCATATTAGGGTTTGGCCAATGTTAGGGATTTTTTACAAAATCTCATATGCAATTGACCGAACAGGATTTGGACAGTTTTATTGCTCTTTACAAACAAGAATTTGGAATTACCATAAGTCGAGCGGAAGCCCAAAAACAAGCGACCGCTTTGGTTTCGCTGGTTGAACGGATATTTAGGCCGATGACCAAAGCAGAATTTAACATGGTAGTTGCAAAAATGTTGGAAGATCAGTAAAATATAGTGGCTTACCTGAATACAATCTAACCACCAAAGGTTTTGTTATTTTTCGTCGCCAAAAAGGGGCGGTTTCTGTCCGATGAAAATTACCTTTGGTAGTCGTATTCGGGTAAGCCAGAACCGTCCCTTTTTGTATTTAATTTTATTATTATGCAAGCACTAAAATACTTTGCCTATGTGCGAAAAAGCACCGAGGGTGAAGAACGACAAGCGTTATCAATTGAAAGCCAAAAAGATAAGGTGAAAGAAATTCACCCGAATTTAGATATTGTGGAAATACTGGAAGAAAAACATTCGGCTTTTAAACCGTATAATCGGCCAGTGTTTGAGGATATGATAAGACGAATACGATTAGGCGAAGCCACTGGTATTATTGCGTGGCACCCCGACCGATTAAGTAGAAACGAAATTGACGCTTCAACGATTACTTATTTAGTCCGCACCGGCGTTATCCATGATCTAAAATTTGGCTCGTATAATTTTGATAATTCACCCGAGGGAATAATGATGTTGCAATTAGCACTTTCTCAATCTCAATACTTTTCTTCAAAATTGGCCAAGGATGTAAAACGAGGTTTAGAGAAAAAAGCGTCTATGGGTTGGCTTCCAGGCGTGGCTCCTGAGGGCTATTTAAACGATTCCCACGCCGAGAAAGGCCAACGAGTGATATTTGTAGACAAACAACGCTTTACGCTTCTTAGACGGGCTTTTGATTTATTTTTGACTGGTAGATATACCGCACCGGAAGTTTTAAACAAACTAAATAACGAATGGGGATATGTTGCTAGAAAGAAGAAAAAAATGGGAGGTAGTCCATTGGCTCGTTCTAGTTGGTATCAAATACTAAACAATCCGTTTTATGCTGGTGTAGTGCGATACAGTGGTAAAGAAAGCAAAGGACAACACAAACCGCTTATCACGATTGACGAATATAACCGAGTGCAAGAATTGTTAGGCCAAAACGGCAACCATAAACGGCCACAGAAAGGCAACTTTACCTTTACCGGTATGTTTTTATGTAAAGAGTGCGGGTCGGCCGTTACGGCGGAGCATAAGAGCAAATACATCAAAGGTACAAACGAAGTTAGAGGTTATGATTATTATCATTGTACACACCACAGTAAAAATATTCCTTGCAAACAAGGTTCGGTTGAAGAAAATGATATACACAAAGAAATTACAGGAACACTTAAAAAACTAGAAATGCACCCGAAATTTTTAGAGTGGGCTTTGGAGCGTTTGGATAATCACAAAGACAGTAAAAAAATTACAGATAACGAAATAAAACAAAATCAGGAAAGTAAAATAAAAGGATTGGAAAAAGAGCTGACAGGTTTGCGAAGTATGAGAGCGAAAGATTTGATAACTGATGAGGATTTTCTGAAAGATCAATCCGATATAAAAAAACAGATTGCTGATTTATCAAAAGACAATAAAGCCGATATGAGTGAAAAAGAAAAAATTGAGTTATCAAAAAAGACATTTACTTTTTCGGCTTATGCGTTTAGAGATTATCTTCAAAGTGATAAAAATGGCAAAAGAGAAATGCTGAGCGAACTTGGTTCGAACCGACATATACACGACAAAAAAGTGCTAATCTCATTGTATAATTGGATAAAGCCGTTGTATGACAACGTGGATTTGTTCAACGCAAATTTAGCTCGGTTAGAACCGGAAAAATTTGGCTATGATTATACAAAAAACGAAGCGTTGAATACGCTCCGTCTTGCTTGGTTCCGAGGCTTGGATTCGAACCAAGATAAGCAGATTCAGAGTCTGCTGTCCTACCATTAGACCACCTCGGATTATTGCTTTAGAGCGAAGCTCCGGCAGGAAATTTGTCCAACCAGGCTTTGCTTACCACCATCACAAAACTCCATTTCCACTTTTTTTCCGTAAATACTTTTGGAGAGGAAACATAGTGTTTCTGCCCGTCTTTTATTAAGTAAATACGGTTACTGTCTTTGGCTTTAACCAGCATTCGCTGGCTGGTAAACAGTGCGGTCGGAGTTTTAGTGGTTTTTAACGTTTTATGGCTATAATCAGCTAAAGCGTTTAGGATTGTATCATACGAGTAGCGCAAGTCAAGCCCTTTGGTTAGATCGCCATTATCATGCACAATAAATTCTTTTTTTGATTCGTCAAAACCTTTGATGACAAACGTATGGTAATACGAGCCGCTGCGAGAAAATTGGATGCGCGGATTTTGCAGGGTTTTGCCGTATACCAGGGCTATAACAGGCCTATTTGCTTTTAATTCATTTTTGATTTCTTCCAAGGTTGGATTGGTTTTTACCCGAGCTTCAAAATATTTTGAGTATCCGTTTATAACCTTAACCATCTCGGCAGCATCGGTATTGCCATTATAGCCAAATAGCTTATTTTCTATTTCAATATAACTCAAAATTAATTTTTTAGCAGTACTTTTGGCAACTCTTTTTTCTGTATTGCCTCCGTAGTATTGATCAAGCATGGCCGTGGATGCTTCCTCGCAGGAATTATTCCATGGTTTTGTCATGATTCCGTCTGGCGCTTCGGGAATAAATGGTACGGAAAGATTGATAAGCTCGGTGGCGGCATGCGCGGATGCGGCGCCAGTGAGTCCGGCTGCAAATAAAACAGTGAAAAAAATATTTTTCATAATTGTTATACTAGCTGTCCGCCAAAGTCAGCGGCTAAATCTGTAAGTTCCGAATCCTCGTCTTTTTTAGCGGTACTATCATCAATTTCGCACGCCAGCATAATGTTTCCAGAAAATAATCCGCCAATAATTTGTTCAATGGTTTTTTTAGTTTTAATTTCGCATAGCTTGTCTTTGTGGAATGCGTATGGAACTGTTACGGTAAGTGTGTCTTCGTTCATAGATCGGGCCGTGCTCATGCGTAGCACCAAGCCAAGCGATTGATTTGCCTTGGCTACAGTTTCTATAATTTCATTCCAGCGAGCTTGAACTTGTTCAAGAGTAATATTGCTTGCGCTGTGCGCAATATGAGAAATGGTTTCTTTGATGGTTTGGCTAAGTGAATGTTGTTGTTCGGGTACTTCTGTGGTTTTTGTTTCAGATACTATCTCTGTTTTGATAGTAGTGGTAGCGGGTTCAATAGGTTTTTCGGCTGGTTTTTTTTGTGTTGGTGCTGGTGGTGTCGGCTCTTGAGGTTTTGTGGCAGCTAGCGTTTGCCTGTCTGTGGGCATGTTTGTGCTGCCAAACTGAATCGCAAATAATTCCAGAGGCAGCTGAGGCAGGGGAGACGATTTAATTTCGTGATGTCGGATGATAAGCGATTCTATCATGGCAAGCAATGCGCTTGTTTCAATATGTTCGGCCATAGTTTTAAGAGCTGCCAGGTCGGTATCGCCATAATCGGTGTTGTGCTGTTTAAGGTCGCTATTTGTTTGGGCAATCAGCACCAAACGAAGCGCTTCAATGGTATCGTGAGCAAACTGTTCCACGTTTACACCATCGCGCGCCAGTGAAGCGATAATATCAATGGCTGCTCCCGGATTTTTTTCAATTAAACGCTGGATAAAAAGAATAATGGTGTCTGCGCTTGAGGTTGGTAAAACCATCTCGGCATCGGCGGCGCTAATGTTTCCTCCTTCGGCAGCAGATAAGCTAAAAATTTGGCCTAGCAAACTTTCCGCATCACGCACGCCCCCATCACTTTTGTTCACTATACGTTCCAAAACCTTTTTTTCTACTTTAATATTTTCTTTTTCACATATCTCTTTTAAGCAATCCAGCATGTCTTGGTAACCGACTTTTTTAAAACTAAAACGCTGGCAGCGAGATATGATAGTTGCCGGCAATTTGTGCATTTCTGTGGTTGCTAAAATAAATATGGCATGAGCAGGAGGTTCTTCTAGTGTTTTAAGCAGAGCATTGAAAGCGCTGGAAGAAAGCATGTGCACTTCGTCTATGATAAAAACCTTGTATTTTGATTTAGTTGGCTTGAATTGGGCGTTTTCAATAATATTTTCTCGCACATTGTCTACGCCTGTGTGCGAAGCCGCGTCAATTTCAATAATATCAATACTGTTTCCATTGATAACTTCTTGGCAAGAAGAGCAGGTGTTGCACGGTTCGGCAGAATCGGAAGCGCGATTTGCGCAGTTGACTGACTTTGCAACCAGGCGAGCCATAGTTGTTTTGCCAGTACCGCGCGGACCGCAAAAAAGATATGCGTGAGCAATTTTATTGGCAAGAATTTCGTTGGTAATGGTTTTGACGATATAGTTTTGTCCGATAACATGGCCAAAAAGCTGAGGGCGATATTTTCTGTAAAGAGTTGACATACAAGATGTAAGAAAAGCGTTAAACTTAAAGACCGGTTTCGCTCAGCTCGGTTTTGCCGGATTTTACGGCCACGCCTAGCTGGGCGCGTTCCATAATCTCCGCTTCTACAATTTCGCGAGGGCGGCCATATTTAAGACGAGATAGCTCTTTGATGGCAGCGGCCAATTGTTTGTTTCCGGCGCGTGGGGGATAGGTGAACATATTAAACGGTTTGGCTGCGGTATTGTCAATAAGCAGTTTGGTGTAGGCGGTATATTGCTCCACGTTTACTAGGTCGTATGCGCTAAACACCGGTGCAAATTCTTTGGCTAAAATTTCCGCGTCTTCCACACCAATGCGGAATGATACTAATGTACCAGCATTACCAAGCACCGCATCGCGAACGGTAGTTTTGCCCTTATTATCCTCCAGCTGCTTCATATACTGGTGGGCGATAATAAGTTCTAAGCGGTATTTGCGGGCCTCGGAAAGAATGGTGGCGATAGAGTCGGTAATAAAGTTTTGAAACTCATCAATGTATAAGTAAAAATCATGGCGTTTATCTTCGGGAAGGGAGGCTCGTTCAAGCGCTGCCATTTGTAATTTGGAAACAATTATCAAGCCTAGTAAATTTGAGTTGATTTCTCCAACCAAACCTTTGGCTAAATTGACCAGAAGAATTTTTTTCTGATCCATAACTTCACGGAAATTGAAACCTGAGTGGGTTTGGCCGATAATGTTGCGAATCATGGCGTTTTCCACAAAACGGCCAACTTTTGAGATTAAGTAACCGAGCATTTCTGATTTATGGAAATCTGAAGTTTTGGCCATTTCTTTTTCCCAGAAAGCCAAGACCATTGGGTCGGTAAGTTTTTTCTTCCACTGTCGGACGAATTCGTCGTCAGTAAACATACGCGGAATTTCAGCGATAGTGCCGGGATTTTCGGTGTCCGCCATCAGCGTCAACATGACGTTGCGCATGTTGTGTTCAAACATCGGGCCAATCATGGAAGGATCGGTAACCAATTTATAGAATATAGAAATCATTTCTTGAGTGGCAAAATCTTTTTGCTCTTCGGTTTGAACATCTATCATGTTAAGACCGATAGGGCGTTCCACATCGGCAGGATTGAAATAAATAACATCTTCGGCGCGTTCTTTTGGCACGTGTTGCAATACGTAGTCAACAAAATCTCCGTGAGGATCTATAACGCAAACACCTTCGCCGTTTATAATATCTTGTACGGCGAGATTTTGAATAAAGACCGATTTACCACTACCGGATTTACCAATTGTATATAAATGCCTGCGCCGATCTTCTCGTTTCATGCGTACGATTGTTTCTTCGCCACGATATACAGCTCTGCCCAAAATAATCCCGTCTTTCGGCATGTTTGTAGGAGGAGGGGCTTTGCGAGCACCAAGCCAGTTGATATTTGGTGTTTCGGTGCTTGGAACAGGTAGGTGCCAAAAACTGGCCATTTCTTCGGTGTTAAACACCATATAATGGCTTTCTTTCATGCCGCGGTAGATGTAGTCGCGGATTAGGGTGTTGGGACGGCGAGGGATAGCAGCGCTTAATGTGTTGCCATAGCGATATAGGTTGTATTGGCTAAACGCGTTGATAATATTTTCTAAATTCAGAACCGCTTTTTCTTTGGAGTTGGCAGAGCTAATTAAGCGAATGGTAGCTTCCAATCCGCCGCGGCTAATTTTTTCTTCCATGTTTTTTACCATCTCTTCTTCCATCTGAGTCAATTGGTACTTTGGCTCAAAGCTTTGTTCATTTGGCTTTTTAGCTTTCGGAAGAATATATTTTGTCCAGCCGCTAATAGCTCGGCCAAATTCACCGCGCTTGGCAACATCTTCAAATTTTTCTCCTTTTTTTATATCTCTAATCATATGCACGCCTTCTTTGCGCCAATGGCTTGAGGCAGGCCGGATGATATATTGAATAATAGCGCCCTCATCTTCGCCGATTTTACTTAGCGGATTAAGCAGGGCAACAAGCGGATCGCTGTCTAATTTTTTATAAGTTTTTAATGGAAATGCAGACTTGTGTTTGAGCCATAAATACGCGCCTACAATATGGCTTTGCGGTTTAAAAGCGTTATAATCTGGTTCTTCGGTAATTTCCGCATGCGGATATTGGGCATGCACCTGCTGCTCTACAAAACCTTTAATTTTATCCGGAATGACAATATAAAAAGATATTTTATTATCCTTAACCACAATTTCAAATGCTGCATGATCCATCCGTCCGCGCAGCCAAGCTCGCAAGCCTTTTTCTTTTTTAAGACCAGCCATGGCTGAAAACAAAACTTCAGATACGGCAATTTCTTCTCGTACATGGTTGATATTGTCCTCGCCGCCGCTTGACTCTGGTTTGTCGCCTTTTTTTTCTTTAGGAACTTTTATGAGCAGTACGGTTCGGTGGAACGCCTTGCTTTGACGGCTGCGGGCGGTAAGAGAAGCCTTAAGAATGTATAATGAAGAAATAAATAAAAGACCGCCAAGCACATAAGGGATAGCAGATAAAAAAAGTTCGTTTTGCGCCAGCGCGTTTAAGACGTCGGTAATAATAATGAGTATGTCGGCAAACATAATTATTCTCGTTTTTTCAAAGCAATGATACGATCTGTTTTAATTTTTGCCTCTTGTTCCAAAAAGAATCGGTTGATGCCAGGCAGCATGCGAAGCCAATCCAAAACAAGCTGTAATATTTTTTTAACTCGCACGTGCGTGTCTTTAAGCATGTCTCGAATTTGGGCGGCGGTTTGTTCGCCTTTGAGCTTGAATTCTTGTTTTGCTACAGGAGAAAGGCGCTGGTATGAATCGTTTAGGTTTTCTTCCAGTATTCTTTCTATTTTGCCGGCTATTTCATCTTTGAGCGGAGTGAACGTTGGTGTGCGCCGCTGGAAGGGGAGGCGTATTTTATGCGCGCCAGCTTGTTCGGCAGAAAACTTCTTTTCTCGGGCATGCTCGGATTGTTCAGCAACTTTTTCTTTTTCCAAACGCAAATCAAGCTCAGGAGAGCGAGTTTGAGTATTTTCTGCGGATTGTGGAAGCTGATTTTCCTTAATTGGTTTAAACGCCATAGACATATACATCATATCATATTTTTTTTCCTGCAACAATGTGGTATACTATCTATGCGATACATTTTTTTATGAAATATATAAACGAAATTCAATATAATGGTTTGCTGTGGGTAAATATTACCAAGCCGGAAGAAAAAATTTTAAAATCCGTGCAAAAGCGTTTTGGGCTTAATGATCAGGAGGTAAAAGAAAGCATGCCGTCGTTTCAGCGCCCAAAGTTTATCAAGCGAGATAACTATTATTTTTTAGTTTTGCATTTTCCGGTGTTTGATCGCGTTTCTCGGCGTTTAGGATTTACAGAAGTTGATTTTTTCTTAAGCGGAACTAGTCTTATTACAGTGCATGATAACAGTCTGCCTGTTTTGGAGGACTTTTTTGCACAGTGCGCCAAAAAAGCAGAGGCACAAAATGCTTTTTTTAAAGGCACGGCCGCGCATGTATTTTTTGAATTGTTAAACCGCCTACTAGAATCTATTTTCCCTATTTTATTGCATGTAAACGAAGATATAAGCAGTATTGATAAAATACTATTTACTAGAATTCCGGATAGAAAAATGGCTGAAGAAATTTTACGCTTAAAAATGAATGTTACAAATTTTCGACGCGCCATGCAGAGCCATAAAACAGTTATGGATAGATTGGTTTCAATGGGCGGCCGCGATTTGGATTTAGCTTCATATCAAATATATATAAATACCGTGCGTGATCATATTAATGATATTTGGCATACGCTGGAAAGCCAGAAAGAAAGCGCCGATACTCTTGATGAAACCAATGAATCGGTGGTCGGATTGCGCATGAATGAGATTATGAAAACCTTGACCATTATTTCGGTTACCACATTTCCATTGACGCTTATTACAACAATTTTTGCTGTTCATGCAGGAGGTACGCCGTTTGTTGAACATCCATACGGTTTTTGGATAATTTCCGGTATGACTTTAATTGGCGCCTTAGCCATGATATTGGTATTTAAAGTTAAAAAATGGATGGATTAAGTTGTATAAAAACAAAAAACCGACTTATTAAAGCCGGTTTTTTGTTTTTATAAATTTCCAAGAGTTTAGAAATTTAATCAACTGACCGCATGACGTTGCGGCCGACGGCGTTCATCTCGTTGAACACGACGTCCCGACATGATCGGGAACTCCTTGCCGACGTTGGTGAGGTCGGGGAGGAGTTGTGGCTAGGGGATGAAGAACACAGTGTGTTCTGCTCCAGCGTTTCCGGAAATTACTGGTGCAGATGGGTTCTTCCTCCACCAGTACCTCAGCAACTTGGTGTGGATGACGGTATCAACTGGCATGCTCGGCGGAACGCAGTTGCCCGTGCAGTCAAACAGGATAGCTGTTCTGCGATCAACTGACATGACACCATCCCATTGGTAGTAGGTCTTGCTCCATTCCGGGGAAAGGCTGGTAGTCTCTCCGTATTGACTCAGGGGAACGGTGACTAGGGAGTTGCTGATCTCAACGCGCATGGTTGGGTTTGGGACGAAGCCAAACACCTTGTCCATCTCGAGGACTTCGATCCGGACAACTTCGGGAGCGCACTCGCTTGAGTCTGGTCCGGTCTTGACGAAGTCAAACCAGATCATGCGCTCATTGTTGCTATCGGCAGGGGAAAACACCGAGAGCGAATGCGGAACTTGGACAGTGATGCCGCAGGTAGACTCCGGCGGAATGTATGCGTATTGGGTGCAGGTGAATTCCCGACCGTAGTAATCAGTTTTCAGTGATGGTGGCGATCCGTTTGCATCGATGGTGAATTCATTGGTTGGTAGCCAGAAATCACCTTCGGCACATTGGATGTTACAACTGCCGTCGTTGGCAGTTCCGTCTGTAGTGTTGAGATGGCATATCCATGGCTCTGGCGCGGGTTCGCCTTGGGTGTAGTTGCAGTACCACTGCGAATTCGTCATCCATTGGTACGGATCACAATCGGCCGTCGCAGGCTTTGGTTCCATACAGACATCATCGACACACTCGGTGCCGCTTGGACAACCCAGTTCTGCGCAGGTGAGAGATATCTGTTGAACGCAGATGCCGTCGAGGCACAGACTGGTTCCCGGACACTGCTGGTCGGTCGTGCAGACGCCGTAGTGGTCGTTGACGACCGCCTCGGTGCAGCCGGCCAGGCCGAGGAGGATAAAGGTGGCGATCAGGAGTTTGCGCATCTCTCAGTATCCTTGTTTACTTGAGACCCCTCAGACCCACCGATAGCGCTAGCTTCGGTAAAGTTGGGGTCATTTAGGGTCTCAATTTTATTCAATTTTGAAAAGAACAATGGCTTAATATATCAAAAAAAGACGCTTTTGTCAAGATAGGATAGCGTCTTTTGGATTCAGTTTTTTGATTATTTTGTCATCACAGCTTGTTTGGTTTTGGCTATGACAGTTTTGAAGTGGCTGGTTTCGTTTATGGTTGGATACCCAAGCTCTTTAAGAAGATGGTTCAGTGTTGAAATATTGGCATTATTGAGTTTGTACTTGTCTATAACACGGCCGTCTTTCAATGTAAATTCTATTGAAACATAATGAGTATAGTGGTGAGGGCGGATGCTTAATACTGATGGTCGGATATTAAACCCATGATTGACCTCAATGCTTTGCAAATCGTTTTTGTTGATTTCCATTTTTAATCTATCCCAATGATAGATTTTTAATGAATGCGGATTCACTTCCAGTTCGCGGTATTTTTCTACGATAAAAAAAGTGGCGATAGTGGTCGCGGTTATAATCGGCGTGATGAGTGCCTCGCTGGAATTGGCGTTAAATTTTAATAGTAAATTGACAATAACGTTTAAGAAAAAGATTTCTGCAAATACAAAAAGAAACACTTCAACAACTTGAAATCGTTCACGCAATGAAAATGTATTGGTAGTAAGATGCGGAATTTTAAATAGCATGTTATTGCTTTGTTATTTCCGTGCCATTCACTGTGTCTTTTATAGTATACCCTAAAGCTTCAATTTGTGCACGCAGCACATCGCTTTCTTTCCAATTTTTTTCAGCGCGCGCCGCATTTCTTTTGGCAATAAGTTTTTCTACAGCCGCCGGTGTTTTGGCAGTATGTTTTTTAATTGCGTGCAACCCCAAACCAAGTACCGCATCAAATTTTAAGAGAGCGCGTTTTTTGGAAGTGTCTGGATAAATTGGATCTTTTATGAGCTCCCACATAATTGCCAGGGCTTTTGGCGTATCTAGGTCGTCATTTATAGCCTCGGCAAATCGTTTTTCATAATCTGGACAGCCTGCCCCAGCCTTGCCCCAGCCGGCAATAATTTGATGCAGGTGGTTTAATCCATTTTGAGCAGCCTGTAATGATTCCCAAGAAAAACTAAGCTGTTTGCGGTAATGAGTTTGGAGCAATAAATATCGGTAGGCTAGGGGGTTAAAGCCTTTGTTTTTCAAAACTTCAAGAGTTAAAAATTCGCCAGATGATTTGGACATTTTTTCATTTTCTGTAATTAAAAATTCGCCATGCATCCAGTAGTTGCACAGGGGTGTGCCGGTTGCCGCTTCGCTTTGCGCAATTTCGTTAGTGTGGTGCACTGGAATATGGTCTATGCCGCCGCAGTGGATATCAAATGGCTGGCCCAAATATTTTGCCGCCATAGCCGAGCATTCTATATGCCAGCCAGGGAAACCAACGCCCCATGGGCTTTTCCATTCCATTTGGCGTTTTTGGTTTGCCGGAGAAAATTTCCACAACGCAAAATCGGTCGGGTTTTTTTTATCGCCCATTTCTACGCGCGCGCCAGCTTTTAATTCTTGCTGTTTTAAATTCGCCAGCTTTCCATAGTCGGGCAGTTTGGCGGTGTTAAAGTACACGCCGTCGCTAGTTGTATAAGTAAAACCTTTTTTCTCCAATTGTTTTATGAGCGCAATCTGCTCTTTAATATTGTCTGTGGCTTTGGTGAATTTGGTTGGTGGAAGAATATGTAAATCATGCAAATCTTTTTTGAATGCTTTGGTATAAAAAGTAGCAATATCCCAAGCGCTTTTACCTTCGCGCGCCGAACCCTTTTCCATTTTATCTTCGCCGGCATCTGCATCATCGGTAAGATGGCCAACATCGGTTATATTCATTATATGCCTTACTTTATACTTATTATATTCCAGTACGCGTTTTAAGATATCTTCAAAAACATAGGTGCGTAAGTTTCCAATATGGGCGTAGTTGTAAACCGTCGGCCCGCAGGTATACATGCCGATTTTATTTTTTTTAATTGGTTTGAGTTCTTCGGTTGAACGAGAGAGGGTGTTATAGATTTTCATATTGCTAGCTCTGTTGGTATGAAATTAATTTGATTATTATTTATTGTCCACTGGTCATACTGATCCCAACTAAAAGCTGCACACTGGGCTTTAAATGAATTTTTTTCACATCGATATGTTTTAGAAGATGAATTTTTATGACTTGTTTCTTCTGTGCAATTAAATTCTTTTAGCAGAGGTTCTTCTGATGGAGATGAGTAAGTTTTATAATCTATTTTAGGAGAAATTATTATACATTCACCTTGGCAGTCAAAAGAATTATAACAAGGTTTGTCATGGTCCGAGTAGGGGAGATAGCACTCATACGTAGGAGGGTATTTGCTAAACCAAGGACTGGTCTGAATTCTTTTGCCACCTCTTAAATGACATAGAGATACCGTTTCTCTTAGTAGGGAAAGTTTTTTGCCAAGGGTTATTTCCCACAACTGCTGTATGTGATTTTTTGTTGTATCTTGATAAGGGTATGGTCTGTAGATCACAGAAGTGATCTCGTTAGAAAATACAATGATGAATATCAAAACAAGAGCTGTAAATCCGGATAATATAAATAAGATTACTCGTTTCCACATATTAAAATTATAGATCGATATATTCAATGTGCTGGCTAATCACACTTCCGTTCAGTTCAGGATTGCGTTCCCATTTGAATTTTGAGCACCTTCCTTATTATTTATAAATAGTACCTCATTTATCCCCAGTTTTCAAATGGACTATACACGTATCGGTTTTTTCTTGGTATAATTAAAGAGTTGAACAATATTCCGATTTATTTTAGGATTTTTAACTGCTGCCAAATACAGCAGTACAATGTTAATCGCGTAGGTATGTTCGGTCTCTTTAAGCCAAAATCATATTTAGGAATTGATGTCGGATCCGGCGGTGTAAAATTGGTTGAATTGCATATGGAAAAAAAACGTCCAGTATTGTTTACGTATGGACTAACCATTGGCAAGCAAGACATTCATAAAATTCAAGCCAAGCCTGAAAAAAATATTGCAGACATGACAGGCGCAGAATCTTCAAAAGCGCCGACTAGCGCCGATCAGATGGGAGAGGAAAAAATAAACGAATATGCCAATACCATAAAAAGTCTTTGTAAAGTAGCTCGAGTAACTTCCAAAACAGCTGTGGTTAGCCTGCCGGTTTCTTCGGTGTTTCATGCCGCAGTTACACTGCCTTTGGTAAAAAAAGAAGAGCTGGATCACTTGGTAAAAGCCGAAGTGAAAAAATTATTGCCAATGCCGCTAGAAGAAATGGCGCTCGATTTTCAAGTGCTTGCCGGATCGTCTGAAAGTAAAAGCCAGCGTGTCATTGTTAATGCAGTACCATACAAACTTATTGAATTCTATTCCAAAGTATTTTCAAGAGCTGGTTTGGTTTTAGAAGCTTTGGAACCGGAATCTACAGCGCTTACTCGCTGTTTGGTAGGTAGAGATCAGGCTGTATCTATGATTGTTGATATTGGTTCGGAACGCACCAATTTTTTCATTATTGATCAAGGTTTTCCAATTACACACCAAAGCATTGAATCTGGCGGAGATAAAATAGATAAAATACTGCATAATATTTTAGGCATGGAGCAAGAAATGGTGGAGCGAGTTAAATATGACCTCTTTGAGTTTTTGCCTACAAGTAAAAATAATATATTATCAGAACAAAAGTGGTTGGATACGTTGATGCCGGTTATTGATCCAATTTTAAAAGAAATTGCTGTTAGTCTGGAAGTATATTTGCGTCAAACTGGAAACGAGGGCAAGCATCCGGAAAAAATAATTTTAACCGGCGGTATGTCGCTCATGCCGTTTTTGGCAAAATATATTGAACAAAAGTTTAAAATTAAATGTTATGTGGGAGATGCTTGGGCTCGAGTGGTGTATCAGGATGGTCTCAAGCCAATGCTTAAGCAGATTGGGCCGCGTATGTCGGTTTCAATTGGCTTAGCGTTGCGAAGTATGGTATAATTTTGATGAATTAAAATTAGGTTAATGTTTCTAGCATTTACATATGTCTTCAAACAAGCAAACCCATATCCTTATCGTGGAGGACGATCTGTTTTTGGGGGAAATATATCAGAAAAAATTTGAAATGGAGGGGTTTAAAGTTAGTACGGCAAATAATGGTGAAAAAGCCGTATTAGATATTAAGAAAAAAATGCCAGACGTTGTTTTACTCGATATCCTGTTGCCAAAATTAGACGGTTTTTCCGTGTTGGAACAAGTAAAGGCAGATGCCAGCACCAAAGATATTCCAGTTATTCTGCTTACCAATCTGGGGCAGCAAGATGATGTGCAGCGCGGTTTGGAAAAGGGCGCGGCAGATTATTTAATCAAAACACATTTTAAGCCTTCCGAAGTTGTGGATAAAGTAAGAAAGGTCTTACAAGAATAGATGTGGTATAATATACAGGCTTTCATTTTATGAAATATATGCACGATTATAGAAAGGGGGTGACAATATGAAAAAATTGAATGAAAAAGGTTTTACCCTTATCGAATTGTTGGTAGTAATTGCCATCATCGGTTTGTTATCAACCTTGGCAGTAGTTGCTTTGGGAAACGCAAGACAGAAAGCGCGCGACGCAAGACGTCTTTCCGACCTTAAACAATTACAAACTGCTTTGGAATTGTATTACACCGATAACACCGCGTACCCAACAGGTTCCGGCGTAACATTGGGAGATACTAACCACGCATGTCTCAACTCCTCCGGTTTCACCACCGCAGGTTGCGCGAGTCCATACATGGGTCAGGTTCCATCAGATCCATTGGCAGCTCAGTCATATACTTATACTGCAGCGTCAAGTTCATATACCGTAACTGCCACACTTGAAACATCAATGAACGGTTTCACTGGCGGTGTCACTCTCAGTCCATCTGGTATAGCTGACTAATCAGATTTAAGTACATAAAAAACAAAAGACCCTTAAAAAGGGTTTTTTGTTTTGTTTCTCTGTGGTATACTGATTTTGACATAATAACAATCTATGTTTTATCTCTTGGCGCTTGGCAATTTTTTCTATGGTATCGTGTTGTTGCTCGGTCTTTCCGTGGGGAGTTTTTTAAATGCTTGGGTGTGGCGCAGACGTGAAAATGTTCGCATTACGCACGGCCGCAGCATGTGCCTCAGCTGCCATCGCCAGTTGGAATGGTTTGAGAATATTCCTGTTTTTAGTTTTTTGGCGCTGAAAGGGAAGTGCCGGGTTTGTAAAAATCATATTCCGCTTCATTATTTTTTTGTTGAGGTGTGCGTGGCAGTGCTGTTTGTGTATTTGGCTTGGTTTAACGCGCATGGTTTTAATCCAAGCCTTGTTGTGTTGGCGCGCAATCTGATTTTTTTGTCGTTGCTGGTTGTTATTTTTATGTATGATTTACTGTATCAAGAAATTTTATCAAGCGTAGTATGGTTTGGGGCATTTACCGGGTTATTTTTTAATGCGTACTTAGATTATAACTTAAGCAGCTTGCTTATCGGCGCTTTGGTTGCTGGTGGTTTTTTCTTGGCTCAATTTATGATTTCCAAAGGACGATGGATTGGCGGTGGAGATGTGCGCCTGGGCGTGCTTATGGGTGTGTGGCTGGGCTGGCCGGTGGTGCTGGCCGCTCTGGTGCTGGCATATATTTCGGGATCAATTGTTGGTTTGTTGCTCATGGCAACCAAGAAAAAAACTTTGGGTAGCGCCATACCGTTTGGCACATACCTGTCAGCAAGTACGCTTGTGTGTTTGTTGTGGGGAGAGGCGATAGTGCGTTGGTACGCTCAGTTTTTACGATAAATAACATGTATGTCTATTCCTGCTGAAGTACAAAAAAAGGCCGGATTGCTGAAAGCGCAAATTGATGATTTGCGATATCGGTATCATGTGCTTAACGATCCTGAGATAACCGATGCCATGTATGATGGTCTGATGGATCAGTTGCGCAAGATAGAGACAGAGTATCCACAGTTGGTTACGCCAGATTCGCCAACCCAGCGCGTGGCCGGCACGCCCATGGAAAAGTTTGAAAAAATTACCCACACTGTACCGCAGTGGTCTTTTAATGATGCTTTTAGCCAAGATGATATTACCGATTGGCAGGAGCGTATTTTAAAAATTTTGGAAAAAGAACTAGGCAGTCGTCCAGCTGATCTTGATTATATTTGCGAATTAAAAATAGATGGTTTGCACATGGTGCTTACATATACAAACGGTGTCTTAGAAAGCGCTGCAACCAGAGGTGATGGCAAAGTCGGAGAAAACGTAACTGCGAATATCAAAACTATTTTATCTGTACCGGTGATGCTTAAAGAAAAGATTGATTTAGTGGCAGAGGGCGAGGTGTGGATGAATAAGAATATGCTGGAGCAGATAAACGTGGAGCGTGCCAAAGCGGACGAGCCGCTGTTTGCCAATCCGCGCAATGCTGCGGCAGGTACTATTCGCCAGCTTGATCCGTCGGTAGTGGCAGCGCGCAAATTAGCGCTAACCGCCTATGATATTTCTAGCAATAACGCTCCCGCATCGCAGGCCGAAGAATTACAGATGTTGGCCAAGCTTGGATTTAAAACCGACTCTCATTGGAAGGTGTGCAAAACAGCGGCAGATATTTTTGCGTTTCATAAGTACTGGCAAGAACATAAGCATAGCCAAGATTTTTGGATTGACGGCGTGGTTATAAAAGTCAATCAAAAAAAATATCAAAATGCCCTAGGTTTTACCGGCAAAGCGCCGCGCTGGGCAATCGCGTATAAATTTCCGGCGGAACAAGGTACAACTGTGGTTCGTCAGGTAAATTGGGGGGTTGGCAGAACTGGCGCTATTACGCCGGTAGCTGTCATGGACCCGGTGCGTTTGGCTGGTACCACTGTTACTCATGCTACACTCCATAATTGGGATGAAATAGAGCGTTTAGGTGTGCGAATTGGCGATACGGTGGTGGTAGAAAAGGCGGGCGATATTATTCCTAAAATAATCCGCGTTTTAGATAAGATGCGCACTGGTTCTGAGAAAAAAATAGCCGAACCAAAGCATTGTCCAATTTGTAAAAGTTCTGTATCGCGCAAAGACATTGTGGATGTTGCTCAAGAAAAAAGCGTTGCCTTGTTTTGCGCTAATACTAATTGTTATGCGCAACAATTGCGCCGCATCATTCATTTTGTGGGTAAAACCGGGTTTGATATTGCGGGACTTGGTAAAAAAATTGTTGAACAGCTGGTGCAGGAGGGTTTGGTGGAAACCCCAGCCGATATTTTTACTCTTACCAAAGGAGATTTGGAACCGCTAGAGCGTTTTGCGGAAAAATCTGCGGATAATTTAATTAGCGCAATTGCAGCCAGCCGGCAGGTGGCGTTGGCAAGATTTATCAATGCTTTGGGTATAAATCATGTGGGTGAAGAAACGGCTATAAAATTGGCGCAAGAATTTAAAACCATTGAAAAAATAACTCAGCTTACTCTGGAGGAGTTGGAATCCATAAATGATATTGGTCCGCAAGTCGCCGCTTCTATTTTTAATTATTTTAAAGATGGAAAAAATAAAAAGTTATTGGAAAATTTGTTTGCCAATGGTGTGCAGATAGAAAAAGTGCAAGAGCTGGCTTCGGGTGGCAGGTTGAGCGGTAAAACATTTGTGCTAACCGGCACGCTCAGTTCCATGGGGCGCGATGATGCTAAAGAAAAAATACGCGCTTTAGGCGGTGATGTGTCTGAAAGCGTGAGTAAAAAAACCAGTTATGTGGTGGTGGGCGCAGAGCCGGGGAGTAAGGCAAAAAAAGCCGAACAGCTGGGGGTTGCAACACTTGACGAACAGTCATTTTTAGATATTTTAAGAAAATAATTGCCTGTGTGCAAAAATATAAAAAAAGTGATATAATATATTCATTAATTTCTTTAGTTAAATATTATGAGAATGTCGTGGAATTTTAAAACTGTCCTGTTTTCAATTGCGATTGTTGCTGTAGTTTTTGGAGGAATTTTTTTATACTGTAATCAGCTCGTGGCGATGAGAGCGCTTAAAGATGAGTTTGCAAATTATCAGCGCGTAGTGCATGTACAAGTGGCTGATCTTAGAGCTCAGATTAACGAGCTGCGCAACAATAATGAACCAGGAATAATAACAGGAGGGCTTACATACCCTAGCGAAGGTTTGCCTAAGGATTTAAAAGTCTGCGCTCAAAATAACAAAACCGCCGAAATTATTTGTACGCAGAAAGATATTTCTGGCGATGCGACATACGCATTATCGGTACCAGCGGGAGAATACTTGGTTTTTGCTCAATCAGGAAAATTGAAAGCGTATTATTCTGAATTTGTTATTTGTGGTTTGGATGCAGATAAATGCAAAACACATACACCTGTTATAATAAAAATTGCCGCAGGTGAAAAATTGGAAAATATCACTCCAGGTGATTGGTACGCTCCATAATTTTTTCAAATTTTTTATATGTATATCAGCTGGTTTAAAGACTTGACTATTAAAGACATTCCATCAGTCGGCGGCAAGAACGCATCGCTTGGTGAAATGTACGCCAAATTGACAAGCAAAGGCATGAAAGTGCCTAATGGTTTTGCGTTAACCGCTG
>CAZLNR010000013.1:0-1444 GCA_964561035.1 uncultured Gammaproteobacteria bacterium
CGGACTGACGTTTACGGTTTACGATACCGCCGTTCTGCCACTGAACTAAGGGGGCGATATTTTGCAAAAATTACATGGACGATCTCATTTCACTCGCAATTTTATTGGCTAATTCAGACAGATTAATATCCAATGCAGAATATTGTACATACAAATCATTAAAAATCGCCGCTCTGCTTTTTCCTCCTTTTTCCACAAGCTCATTCGTCCACCGCAGAATTTTTTCTTCGTAATCATGAGGCCTTTCATTAGATTGGTAAGGCGCAAAATCTGCAGGCAAAAAATCAAATAACTTCATAACCTCATTTTGCACATTGAGTTTTCTTTTTAGGGCAATCTCGCCTTCATGTATAGTATCAACACCAGAACCAAAATCGGTTTCTTTTTCCATATTTAATGCTATAAATAATTATCTTGAGCGGGTGATGGGAATCGAACCCACGACTCAACCTTGGGAAGGTCGCGTATTACCACTATACTACACCCGCAGTGAGTGAAAATAGAGAGCTTGCTTTCGCTTTTCCGAACGAGGGTGCAGTATACCAGAGTATACTACACCCGCAGTGAGTGAAAATAGAGAGCTTGCTCTTAATTTTCGACAGGGCTTTTAACATGTACATCGTTTTGTAAGAAGGAGGGCGCGGCCATGCCACGCCCTCATTTTTTACAAACTTTTTACTTGGGTTGAAATCAAATTTTTTAACTATTCTTTCACAGTTTCTACCGCTTCGGCGAATGGATTGTGTACTTTAAGATATAATTTTGGACTCGCTTTTTTTATCGCCTCTTCCATAAAACTTCCAAAGTCAGCAAATCGGAACAAGATATGGCTCGCGCGCACCTGTTCCTGATTTTCCATTTGTCCTTTGGAATTTTTTACTTTTTCGGTGCGACGGTCATACAATTTTATAATATGATATCCAAATTCTGTTTCTACTAAAGTTGGATATACAGCGCCTTTTTTCAAAGAAAAAGCGGCCTTTTCAAAATCTGGAACCATTTGTCCCTTGGAAAACCAGCCAAGGTCTCCTCCGTTTTGAGCACTACCATCACCGCTATATTGTTTTGCGAGCGCAGCAAAATCACTATCATTTTTTGCCTCTTCAAGCACTTTCTGCGCCTGAACCCGAATACTTTCTTTTGCTTCAGGATCTTCGGTTATTTTTTTTGCCAATTTACTCTGTAAAATAAAAGGGCGAACTACCTTTTTTTCATAATCGGCAATTGTCCATCCATAGCGTTTTACCAATTCTAACTCCAAAGCAGTCTCACTTTCAAAATTTTTCAACATTTCATCTTTTAAAGTTTTTACTTCGTCGTCTGTAATAGTGATACTGTATTGTTCTGCGGCGGTTTTAACAATTTCATTATTAACCAAACGCCATAAAACCTGATCAGTCATTTGCTGTTCGGTCAAATCTGCTCCCGGAGTACGCTCTGCCGC
>CAZLNR010000013.1:1544-6786 GCA_964561035.1 uncultured Gammaproteobacteria bacterium
CTAAACCAGCCGCACGCTGATCCATGTCGTATGCTTTCATAACTCGGATAGCTTGCAAATCTTCCATATATTCTGTATATGGTATTTTTTTATCTTGCAAACGAACTGCAGGCAGCGAAAGAACGCGCGCAACGGTAAGCGTGAATTTATCTGAAGCCGATTTTGCATAAGCTCTGTATACCCCAAACCCAACTGACCCCAGCACCAAAACAATCACCGCGCCGGCAGAAATAGCTGCAACGGTTTTGCGCTTTGATATAGCCACTGAATTAGCTTGCCCAGATACAGGCGGAGTTTGAACTGTCGTATTATTTTGCTCACTCATATACAAGGATAGTTAGTTAAAAAAATAACGAAACCATTTTTTATAGTTTGGCGTGTTCTCTAATTTTAGCACAGGATTATCGGCTTGTCCATCGGTCTGCACACGAGCCTGATCCACAACAATCACCTGCTCTCCCGGCTTGGCCATGTTTAATTCAGTGCGCGCTTTTTCTTCCACAAAATCATCTGATTTTACATAACTCAGCACATCAAGCAACTCCATTTTTTTTGCCTGCATGGTTCTGACTTGATCTTCTAAATGCTCAATCTCTTGGCGAACCAAATAATCCTGATAATACACGCGCGCATATGAAAACACCACCATTATCGCCACTACAGCAACAATAAGAACAAAAATTTTAGAGCCAAAAAAATTTTTCCAAGCACTATCTTTATGCGATGGCATAACGCATATATTATTTAAACAGGCCTCACCAGCTTATGTTCGCGGATGCAATTGCTCTTGTATCATGCGAGCAATCTCCTGCAAATCACCATCTGGTAATACCGGTATAATTTTTACAAAATTATTATAAATAACTTGATTGTTCACCAGCCTAACATCCTGTTTATACTGCTGCGCCAAATCGGAAATTTGAGTTTGAATAGCAACCGGATACTGAATGTTGTGCATTTCCACCGCAAACGATCCATCTTTCGCAAAAATTGACACACCGCCAACATCCGCCAAACTATGCCACAAACCCTTTTTACGCACAGCCACATCTTTTACATCCAAGTAGCTAATCGACGAGATGGTTTCATCAAACCATTTTTGTTTATGAATATCAACTACCCGCATATTGGTTAAAACCAGCATATTTTTCCGAGAAGATCGCCAAGACCGAAACATGATATATAGACCAAACAGCATTATCAAACCATATATTGCCTGCCCCCACCAGCCGTAAAAAAATAATTTAAACATGAAAAAAGACGCAGCCACCAGTATCGCGCCTCCTAAAATATATCCCCACACATACGCAAACATATGCGGATACACTACCCGCACCACCGTCTCTCCATCTTTACAATTAATTTTTTTGATTATATTCATAAAGCAGATAAAATTTCTTGGGCGACTCTTCTATCATCCCATGGAATTTTTTTACCATTGGCCACAGCGATAAACGGTTCAGTGCCTTTGGCGGTAATAACCACCGCATCACCCGCCGCAGCCAACGCTACGGCTTTGGCTATAGCCTGTCTGCGATCAACAATGATAAATAAATTTTTACCATCTTCTTTACCTGCTCGACGCGCACCCACTGCCAGCATCTCGGCAATCTCCTGCGGATCTTCATCATAACAATTCACATCGGTCACAATCACCACATCCGCTAAGTTACCTGCAATTTCTCCCATTTTTCCTCGCTTACCAACATCTCGTCCTCCGCCATCAGAACCAATAATCGCAATCACTTTTTTCTCAGAACCAACCATGCGGCGCAAACTGGTAAACAATTCGGTAAAACTAAGAGGCTCGTGCGCATAATCCACAAATACACGAAATGGCTGGCTTGATTTTACCTCCTCCATCCTACCTTCAACCAACGTCACTGCCGATAAACCTGCAGCGATCTGGCTATCTGATATATTTTGAGACCGACCAACTGCCACAGCCGCGAGCGCGTTATACACATTAAATTCTCCCAAAATTCCAAGCACATACTGGACTGCGCCAACTTTAAATGAAACACCGCTACTGGTGGCCGCGATATCGGAAGCAACCAACTCCGGCAAACGACTATCATTGCGCGGATGCAAACCAAATATATATTTTTTATCCGCAGTAAAACTCAGATAATATGGCGCATTCGGATCGTCTCCATTGGCTACAATTACTTTATTAACCACGGAACCATTGATTTTTTTATGCGGTGTAAGAGATAACTGTTTAAAAATTTTTCCTTTATCTCTTTTTAAATTTTCAAAACCGCCATGGCGCTCTTGATGTTCGGTTCCTAAATTAGTAAACACTGAAATATCGTACAACAAACCATAATGCCGGTACTGCAAAATGCCTTCTGAGGATGTTTCAACTACAGCATACGTACAACCGGCGCGAACCATATCTCGGAGCATAGACTGAATTTTTCCTCGTCCAAGCATGGTCATTTTCTTATCATTCAAACGCCTGTCAGAGCCAATCTGAAATTCAACCGTACTTAACAAGCCAACGGTATGTCCGCCTGCTTCTAACACAGATGCAATCAAACGAGAAGCGGTGGTTTTGCCTTTAGTACCGGTTACGCCGACCATTATTAATTTTCGAGCCGGCCGGCCATAATACCAATACGCAGCCCAAGCAAAAATAAAATGAATTGTTTTTTTAAGCCACGGCATACGATAATTATACAGTTCGCAGGCTTACTTCATACAAAACTTGCTCCAATTTATGCAGAGCGGTCTTGGCCTGGTCAAATTTCTGGCGATTATAACCGGTTAAATTCATATCTACCAATTCGCCAATTATTTCATCGGCTGCATCACGGCAGCGCCGAACTTCGTCATATCTTTTTTCTGTAGCAGATTTAATAGCATATCGCAGCAGCTCTCCCGGCACATCACACAAACCGCTAATAAAAATATCTGGATCAACTTTTATACCCGATAATTTTCCAATAGTTTTGTTGATGAGATATTGATGAAATAAATACGCCTCAACATATTCTTCCAGGGCCGCTTTATATGAACCTTCCTCAAAAATACCGGGTTCTTTTTTATTTTGTTCGCCTAAATTAACCAATATATTGGCGGCTTGCTCCAATAATTGTTTTGCTTCTGCCGACTCATCACGCTGCATGGCAAAAATTGCTTTTTTAGCCATATGCTGCGCGTCACCTGCGTCTTTAATAACACCACGGCGCTTTGCCGCATACCCCAGCAACTCTTCACGAATCTGGCTAAAATATTTTTTATCTAACATATATGCGGTTACGTTAATATTTTTTTAATTGTATTATATAATCTGCAATTTCATGCTCGCCTTTTGCGCTTAACCAATACCACCACTCCGCTCCCCACAAATAGGCGCGCGGCATACCGGTACGCGCAGCAAAATCAACATTTTTTTTCAGTCGCGGCAAACCCATAGATTTAAACTGTTCAGCTGGTGTTGTATCTTGTAAATCCTTATCCGGAATCCATGGTTCTGCCTGAAGCTCGGTAATAAATGCACGATCTCGCGCCACCCCATTAAACCATAATTTTGCCTTATAGACAAAGGCTGGCATGATCCAATCATACGTCCAATACCCTATCATTTTATTCCAGACTACTCTATATAATGTGGTGCCAAACAAATCCGCAGCACGCGACGATTTAGTCCATAGGCTTAATTCGCCACTATCAGTAACAATAACCGGATGAACAGGGTCAATTTTTTTTACCCAACTTATTTCTTCTTTTAATTCAGGCAGCGTTATCGGATCACAATCACCGAATTTAAGAAACGGCTCATTTTCTACTTGCCATATTTCAAGCGCTGGATGATTTTTGTACCGCTCTACTACCGCACTAATAAAACGCTCCAAATCAGGTTTATGTTTTGCTTCTTGGGAATAATCTATCCAGTCTGGCGCATGACACTCAGGCCAACGCGGTGTTTTATGGCCAACTGCTAGCATTACACGCACCTGTTTTGCCGCAGCCGCATTCATCATCCAATCCAAATCATGCCAATCATATTCATCTTTATTCTTTTCTATTAAATCCCATTGAGCGGATAACCGCACATACTTAAAACCCCACTCTCCAATTATTGTATTAAAGATTGTTTTGGTATCAAACCCCAAATAGTTGGCATATTCAGTGCTAAAACTAACGCCATACACGATAGGCTCTACGCGCGAACGATTGCGCAACATAAAAAACAATATAATGGATAATAAGACACCAACTACAACACCTAAAATTAAAAAAGTATTTCTCACACTTATTGCAATAAAAATAATAAGCCGATGGCAATACACACCACTGCAGCTGCTTTATGCATAATTTCTTGCCTGGTAAATGTTTCATGGAGTATCTGAGGCCGCCAGCGAGAAATGCCTGCCACGATTATCAATAGTAAAACATACTGCACACCCGCGAGCGCATTTACGAGCGAAACACTTCCTAATGACATGGCATATTGAATGAGTATTGCGCCAATTGCGCCAAGCGCAATATTGCCGCCCACCAACACAGCTTGATATCGAGCTAGCGGGCTTTGAACTACCTCATGATCTGCGCCTGATTTTTTAAAAATCGCTTGCCGCACTGTTGCTGAACCAAGCAAAGCTAAACCGAAAAAACCAATTGGAATCTTTGTTAATACGAACCCGGATATAAAGCCATGTATGTTAAACGCATATTTGGCAGTCATATGGGAAATAGCAAATAATACCGCAGCTACCAAAGCCCAATCTAAGCCAGAATGCCAAGCGCCAGAACCAGTTTTTTCATTAAACGAAACAAATAACGAACCGACAATCAAAAATCCTGCGGCAATATAGGCATAAAGGCTTAATTTTTCTGATAAAAAAAATGATCCGAAACACAAAATAAAAAACGGTATGGCCGCACCAATGAGCGGACCGAGGCGGCTTACCTCTCCTTTAGCAATAGCGTTATACATAGCCCACACTCCAAACGCAAAAGACAGGCCTGAAATTAAAAATATAACGGAGTCTGCAAAATTTGTTGGCAGCTGCACTAACCCAAACGGCAGCAACAACACCAATGGCAATACAAAAATGGTGGAATAAAAAACAAAAACAATCGGTTTTGGAACGGCTTTGGTTAAAATCAATTTATCAACCACGCCTACAGTTGCCAAACACGCATTACCCAACAGCGCCACAATAAGCCACATACAATAATAATTTATAACTGGCATTATTTTATCATTTTACTATTCAAATGGCAACGAAAA
>CAZLNR010000013.1:6886-26950 GCA_964561035.1 uncultured Gammaproteobacteria bacterium
GCACAATCATGATGAAGGTTGTTGTCGAGGCGGCTGTCACAGCTGGCTCTGACTGACCATCGTAAGCACCTCGCCCCGTGGCATGCCAAGCGCAGCTACGGGGTTTTGCATTTTTATAGATAAATTTGGCTAAAATAAGGCAATTATACACAAAATCTCGGTGGTGTTTTACCCCTTGACAAATTCGCAAAATTATGGTACAGTAGTTTGTTAAAATTTTTAATATAACCAACCGCTATGAAAATAGCCATGATTGGACAAAAAGGCATTCCGGCAATCTACGGCGGCATTGAACGCCACGTGGAGGATTTGTCGTTGGAATTGACCAAAAAAGGCCATGAGGTTTTGGTGTATTCCAGAACCTGGTTCACTCATCGTAATATTAAAAATTATCACGGTATTCGCATCGTCCACACCCCAACCATTCGCACCAAACACCTTGACGCAATCGTACACACATTTACTTCAACCCTCCATGCGATTTTTATAGAAAAACCAGACATTATCCATTATCACGGAGTTGGACCTTCCTTGCTCAGCTGGATACCGCGTCTTTTTTCTTCAAAAATAAAAGTCGTATCTACTTTGCATTGTCTGGATAGATACCATCAAAAATGGGGCTTTTTTGCCAGAACCGTATTACGTCTAGGTGAATGGGCAGGTTGCGCGTTTTCTCATACGGCAATTTCTGTTTCTAAAACAATTCAAAATTATTTTTTGAATGAATACGGGGCTCAAACTGTATATATTCCAAACGGCGTAAAAAATGCAGAACCTCAAAATAATTCTTTAATTGCTCAGTGGGGACTTGAATCGGAAAAATATGTCCTGATGGTTTCCCGGCTTGTAAAACACAAAGGCGCGCACTACCTGTTAGAAGCCTGGCAAATTGCCCGGCAGCAATATCCACAACTGCTTAAAGACTACAAACTTGCAATTGTGGGCGGCGCGGTGTTTACCGATGATTATGTGTCCTCGCTCAAACATATCGCTCGCGGTGATTCCAGTATTATCTTTACAGACTGGCAGAAAGGACAAGAATTAGAGGAATTATATGCTAACACTGCCCTGCTTGTGCACCCTTCAGAAAACGAAGGTTTGCCAATTACAGTTTTACAAGGCATGTCTCATGGCCGACCAGTACTGGTCTCCGATATTGCAGAACACAAGGAAGTTGTTAGTGATAATAAATTCTGGTTTGACAATACAAACATATACTCACTTGCGCAAAAAATAATTGAACTGATACAGCAGCCGGAACTACGAGCCAAGGCCGGTAATACTAATAAAGCTCTGGCCACTAATTATTATAACTGGCAAGGTATCGCCACCAGCACATCTCAAGTATACGAAAAGCTGGCAAGCAAACAAGCTAAAAAATTAAAATTGGCGTAAGCCAATAATAAAAAATGCCGATTCTACCGGCATTTTTTATTATTTATTTCTTTTTTATAGAATCTATTACCTCTTTATATATTTTTTCTAAACCGTTCAAATAATCTTCGGGCTTATGATTGCGTTCCAATGTTTGCTTGGCAGCTAAAGCGATTGCTTGCGCCTGCGCTTCATCTGTTTGCATGGCTCGGACAATAGTTTTTGCTAAATCAGCCGGATCTTCAGGGCGCGCCAAAAACCCGCTCACACCGTCGGTAATAAGCTCCGGATTACCGCCCCGATCTACCGTTACCACAATCCGACCATAACTCATTGCTTCCAAAATAGCGAGCGAACAATTTTCATAAAACAAAGAAGGAACCACAATCACTTTTGCCTCAAGCATAATCTTTTTCCAAGCTTCACCACTCACCCACCCCACTCGTTCTATATTGGACATAATATTTTTTCGGGCAAATTCTTGCACCCACGCATCTTCTGGCCCATTGCCCGCCACCACAACTTTGTATTCTCTTAAACGAATGGCTGCTTCCATAAAAATCTTAATACCTTTTTCGGCATGAGTTCTCCCCAGATATACAACTTTATCTCCCAATGGATATTGATTCGGCTGCACTGCAAATGGATTTGGCAGCACCCTCATTTTACTGGCTGGAAAACCATATTCAACAAGCTTGTTTGCCATAAACTTGCTTGGACATATATACATATCTATATGCTGCCAAATTTTTTTATAACGATAATAGTGCGCCTCCAACACCCCGGCAATACTTGGCAGTAATTTATTATCAATACAGCGATAACGGATACAATTAAATGAATTTTTATAGCAATGCTCACACAGCGTCTCTCCTCTTAAAAAATTACGGCTGGGAGAAATCGGAAAAAAATCATGGGCTGTAAGAACCATAGGCACGCCCAACTCGCGAAGTTTTAAAAATGTACTGGCTGAAAGATGATGGTAAACGCTATGCAAATGAGCAACTTCTGGCTCTGCTGCCATCACCAGCGCGCCTAATTTTTTTTCTATCTCTGCAGAATAAAATAAGCGTTTAAAAATATTCCATTTTACAGACCAGTCTTGCTTCCCCAGCAGCTCTGGTACTTCGGACGCAAAATACGCACTGTATTCAGATGGCATATTATTGCCATGAACCATAGCAAACTCGCTTATCTCATGACCGCGCTGGCGCAAACCTTTAATTGTATCAAACAACACGACTTCCACTCCGCCGCGACGATAAAAAAATTTATTTACTTGCAATATGCGCATACTAACTCATGATATTATTTAGCTGCTATAACAACCAGGTTACGAGCGTGTTTCTTAATTGTTTTTCTATTACCTTTTGAATAATACATTTCTTTAATAACAAATCCTGCTTCTCTGATTAAATTCTTTAATTCTTGCCAGCTAAAATAGTGATAATAGCGCTCTACAACTATATTACCGTCTTGATCTTTCCATGGAATAAGATAATCATTGGCTCTAAGCAACTTCCAATCTTTTTTAAACTTCTCTTTAGCCCAATCACTTTCTAAATTCCATGTTGTTATAACCAATCGGGCATTTTTTTTCATTTGTTTATAGCACTGCCGCAACAAATCCAAACGCGATTCATGATCTGGCAAATGGTGGAATGAAGCGATCATAAAAACCAAATCAAAAAAATTGTCTTCAAATTTAACTGCTTTTTTAGCATTAGACACAAATGTTACAGCGCCGGCTTTAATTTCCTGCTTAAAAGCCTTCTTGGCGATGGCTAACAATTTAGCGCTTTGATCTATACCATAGTAACGAGCAAATTTGTCGCCTAAAATATGAAGCAGCCGGCCATTGCCACAGCCCCAATCTAAAATATATTGATCTTTTTTAACTAGAGGTTTGAATTTTTCCAGCTCCATAGCCCCCGATCTGGTATCAGCAAAATGCCGGGCGATACGGTTGTAATCTTCCCGGGTTTTATGTATAATCCGTACGTCGTCTTTGTTCATAATTTGCTATGCAGATTAGCCATCAAATAATTAAATACCTAGCTGAAAATCCTCCGAAGAGCGAGACTGATTTTAGCGACTCGCTTCGCCGCGTGCTGCGCCAAGAAAATAACTCTAAAATTTCTCTACCAACCAAACGAGAGCTACTTAAAGCATACCATACATTGGTTCGGACAAACAAGATCACAAAAAGTGTTCAATTGGAAAAAATACTCCGCCGACGCGCCGTGCGCACCTTGTCGGGTGTTACCATTGTAACATCGCTGGTAAAACCATATCCCTGCCCAGGCAAATGCGTCTATTGCCCGCTTGATTTTCGCATGCCAAAAAGTTACCTATCCGATGAGCCGGCAGCTGCCCGAGCGCTCATGCTGGAATTTAGCCCCTACGACCAAATGGCTAAACGCATTGAAGCATTGGAAAAAAACGGACACCCAACCGACAAAGTAGAACTTATCATTAAAGGCGGCACTTGGAACTCATATCCTCTGCCATATCAATACTGGTTTATTTTAAAATCTTTTGAAGCTGCCAATCGCACCGGCAAAAAAAATAAAACGAGACAAACTACTTTAAGTGAAAAATCTTCACTTAAAAAATTGCGCGCAGAACTTGCCAAACAGCAAAAATTAAACGAAAAGGCAAAACACCGTATTATCGGCTTAACCTTGGAAACTAGACCCGACTGCGTAAACGAACGTACGGTTTGGCAAATGCGTGAAATGGGCTGCACCCGCATAGAGCTTGGCATTCAGCATACCGACGATGCAATTTTAAAACTTATTAAACGCGGACATGATAATGCCAGGTCAAAACTGGCAACCAAATTGTTAAAAAATTGCGGCTATAAAACCGATTTTCATTTGATGCCTCAATTGCCCGGCGCCACCCCTGAGACAGATTTAGCCATGTTAAACTCTGTTTTTGAAGACCCGGGATTGCGGCCAGACATGATTAAAGTATATCCATGTTCAGTAATTAAAAACTCTGAACTGTACGAATGGTTTGTGGCCGGAAAGTACAAAGCCTATCCAACTGAAGATTTGCTTGCTATCCTAAAAAAGTTCAAACCAAATGTACCGCGCTATTGCCGCATTTCACGCTTAATTCGCGACATCCCAGGGCAATATATTGAAGATGGAAATAAAACTACTAATTTGCGCCAGGTTATTCAAGAACAGATGAAAAAAGAAGGGACGAAATGCGTATGCTTGCGGTGCCGTGAAATAGCTCACGCAGATCTTTCTCAAGTAAAAGATTTAACACCCCATCTGTTTGTTGATGAATATGAAACACTCGGCGGCAAGGAATACTTTTTGTCTTTTGAAGACAAAGATCGGATGGTTGTGTTTGCGTTCTGCCGGTTGAGGCTTGTAGATAAAACAGATGCTAAGCAAAATAAAAAACTGGTTCCGTTCCCTGCTTACATTCGCGAACTTCATACCTATGGCCAGCTGGTAAAAATTGGCAAAAAAGAATTGGGATCAAGCCAGCATAAAGGCTTGGGCAAAAAACTGGTAATCATGGCAGAAAAAATTACCAAAGATAATAGCATCGGCAAACTAGCTGTAATTTCCGGAGTGGGTGTACGAGATTATTACCGCCAGCTTGGTTATAAACTGGAAAACACCTATATGGTCAAAAAACTGATAAAGTAGTACCATAGATGTACTATGAAATTACCCGAAAATTCAATTATAGCATCCGGACCTGTCATTATAGAGGATGGTAAAGTTTTGCTAAATCGAGAAAAAAAAGAAAGCGGCATTACCCCCTGGATGTTCCCTGGAGGGGAGGTAGAAGATTTTGATCAAGGTTTAGAAGAAGCTTGCCATCGTGAAGTAAATGAGGAAATGGGGATCAAAATAGAAATAATCAAGCCGCTTAAGCCAATAATAATACATCAAAACGAACGGGTTATTATCCTCATTCATTATTTAGCAAAAAGAATTGGTGAAATAAAACCGGGTTCAGATATTGCCGAGTGGGCCTGGCACGATATAGATAATTTACCTAATAACTGCACACAAAATGTATATGATATAATTAGTTCCCTCTAAATTCTGATTTAATTAACTAACTATATTATTTTTTATGTATACATCTTCGCTTAAAGACTTCGACTCCGATATTTACCAAAGCATCAAACGAGAACAGAAACGCCAAGAAGAAGGATTGGAAATGATCCCTTCAGAAAATTTTGTTTCTCCGGCTGTCCTTGAGGCCTTAGGTTCAGTTTTAACAAACAAGTACTCCGAAGGCTACCCAGGCAAACGTTATTATGGCGGCTGCGAATTTATTGACGAAGTGGAACAGTTGGCTATAGATCGCGCCAAACAAATGTTTGGAGCTGAACATGTAAATGTTCAACCGCTTTCTGGAGCACCAGCTAACGTGGCCGTATATTTTGCCCTGCTTAAACCCGGAGACACCGTGCTAGGCATGGACCTGTCTCATGGCGGACACCTTACCCATGGCCACCCCGTTACCTACATGGCTAAAATATACAACTTCGTACGCTATAAAACCAACGCTGAAGGATTGATAGATTTGGAAAACTTACGCCAAATGGCTTTGGAACATAAACCAAAAATAATCCTAGTTGGATACTCAGCATATTCACGGGAAATTGAATATGAAAAAATAAAAGCAATCGCCGATGAGGTTGGAGCTATTACCATGGCCGACATTGCCCATATCGCCGGACTCATTGCCGGCGGGCAAATGAACAACCCTGTGCCGATTTTTGATATTGTAACCACTACCACACACAAAACTTTGCGCGGACCTCGCGGTGGCATGATTATGTGTAAAGAAAAATTTGCCAAAGATATAGATAAGTCGGTTTTTCCTGGTTTCCAGGGCGGACCACACGAAAATAATATTGCTGCCAAGGCTATTGCTTTTAAAGAGGCGCTAGAACCAGAATTTAAAGAATATGCCAAACAAATAAAAACAAACGCCAAAGTTCTTGAGGCAGAGTTTAATGCAATGGGATATAAGCTTTGCTTTGGCGGAACTGACAACCACCTACTGCTCATAGATGTAAGCAGCAAAGGAGTTTCAGGGAAAGAAGCTCAAATCGCTCTTGATAAAGCCGGTATTACCGTAAACAAAAACATGATTCCAGACGACCCACGCTCACCTATGGACCCTTCTGGTATTCGCCTAGGCACTCCGGCACTAACTACCCGCGGCATGAAAGAAGCGGAAATGAAAACCATTGCTAACTGGATTGATGAAGCGATTACCAACTGGCAAGATGATGCAAAATTAGCGTCAATAAAACAACGAGTAATTGAACTTACCAAACAATTCCCGCTTTACCCAACCTTACAATAAATAAAAAGGCCTTTCGTATTTAGAAAGGCCTTTTTTAATTTATTTTATTTCCCGAACTTCCACCAAATTTACATTACCTGCTTGTCCTACCGGCTCTCCTGCCACCACCACCATCTGATCGCCGACTTTGGCTAACTTATGTTTTTTAATGTAAGCAATAGAACGTTCTACCAGTTCTTCTATGGATTGGCATGGCTCCAAAATAAAAGGCACAACCCCCCATGATAAATTGAGCTGGCGCTGTACTCGCTGCGAACTTGTGCCAACCAAAATTGAAAGCGATGGCCGCACATGACTGATAAGCCTGCCTGTTTCTCCTGACAAAGAAGCTGCTAAAATTAATTTCGCATGTATTTCTTCTGCCAGCATGCGAGATAATTGACTAATTGCTTCATCTAAACTTGGATTATGTTTTTTAATTGGCGATAAGTTTTTATCGTCATAATGAGATTTTTCAGTGCTGATAATAATTTCCGCCATTGTCTCTACCACCAGTACCGGATGCTTGCCCACAGCTGTTTCATTTGAAAGCATAAGCGTGTCTGCATGATCTATTACCGCATTTGCTACATCGCTAACTTCAGCTCTGGTTGGACGGCGATTCTCACGCATTGAATCTAGCATTTGGGTAGCTACAATAACCGGTTTTGCCTGCTGGTTAGCAGCATCAATCATGGTTTTTTGAACCAAAGGAACCTCGGCAGCTGGAACCTCTAGACCAAGATCTCCGCGTGCAACCATAATTCCATCGCTAGCGTCTAAAATTTCCATAAGGTTTTCTACCGCTACCCGACGTTCAATCTTGGAAATAATACGAACCGGAGGCTGATTTTTGATACCCAGTTCATTTTCAAACTGTTTTATTAAAAAACGTAAATCGAGAATATCTTTAGCCGAACGGACAAAAGACATGGCCACCAGATCTACCCCTTGCTCCAAGCCAAATTTAAGATCGTTTTTATCTTTTTCACTTAATGCCGAAATATCAAGATCACTATCTGGGAAATTTAGGCCTTTGTGCGATAAAATACACGACCCTTCTACAACTTCCGCAGTAATTTTGGTACCTTCCACACTTTTTACCTTTACTTCAATATGACCATCATCTATTAAAATTCGCTGGCCTGTTTGTATAAATTTATGCAGATCCGGATAATCTAGCGGGATTCTACCTGATGCATACGAAGAAATTGATGAATCTAAAACAATATTTTCACCTACTGTAATTGCCACACCTTCTGCCGGCATAGCACCAACACGAATTTTTGGTCCTTGTAAATCTTGCATAATAGCGATCGGTTCGCCTGTTTCCGCTTCTACAGCTCTAATCTGCGCAATTAACTGAGCGTGGCTAGTATAATCACCGTGAGAAAAGTTAAGCCGTGCAATATTTAGCCCGGCTTTTACCATACTAACCAGCGTATCTTTGTCTTGGCAGGACGGACCGATTGTCGCGCAAATTTTGGTTTTCTTATTCAACATATATTATTTAAGCAACGCTTTGATCTGCTCTTGTTTGGCAGGGTCTAAATTAAAAAATTTCAATAAACCTTCCATTGATTGCGGCGTACTGGTAGCGCCTGATTTGGCTGTAGTTATGCCAAGCAATTCTCCATATTGCCCCCAGATATCTTTAAGCAGTGGTGGTAAAAATATAAAAGCCAAAATGATTGGCACAGCTATTACCGCGATACGAATCCAGCTGGCTACCGCAGTCCACAACAACTTGCTATGAATCTTTCTATTTTGTTCGTAGATAATTTGTGACCATTTTAAATTTTTCTCCAACAATTCTTTTAAATCTGCGTTTGATACAGATTCATCTGAGGTTCTGGTTTTTGCAACCATTGGGCTGGCAGTAATATCAGTACCAGCTACCCCACTACCAGCTTGCTCTGGCGCTGTCGGTGTATTAGCATGTTTAAACATAGCGGTATGTTATTTTGTAGAAAGTTTTTTAAGCTCTTTTTCAAAGGTACGCACATCTCGAAAATCACGATATACGCTCGCAAACCGAATATACGCCACTTTATCAAAACCGCGCAAATGCTTAATAACAATCTCTCCCAAATCTTTACTGGAAATTTCTTTTGTTTTTTTCTTCTGAATATCTCGCTCTATGGCATGAATCAGTTTATGAAAACTTTCTCTGGTATATGGCCGTTTAGTAAGCGACATGCGAATGCCATTTTCTATTTTATCGCGCATATATACCTCCCGATGCCCGTCGCCTTTTACGACAATAATATCAAGCAGTTCAGTTTCTTCTACAGTTGAAAATCTATACTGGCATTTATCACACTCTCGGCGGCGCCTAATGGACAGATCGTCTTCTGACGGCCGAGTATCAACGACACTGGTTTCGGTATTATTACAAACAGGACAGCGCATATATAAAAATTATAACCTTACCTTACTGCACCCAATTATACCGTGAGAGCAGTAAAAAAACAACACCTTAACCAGGTGTTGTTTTGTAACATATCAAGGGCTTACATTCCCATTTTCTTTCGAATAAAGGCAGGGATTTCCAAATCTTCATCCTGCGCTTTATCTTTAGCAGGAGGTGCAGCGGGACGCATTGGTGCTGCACTTGTTGAAGTGTGTGGATTATGAATAATTTGCTTAAACTTTTTTTCTTCCTCTTCCTCATCTTTCTGTACTTTTCGCATGAAATTACTTGGGGTATACTTGCCGCTTGCAAAGAAAGACTGGCCCGAGCCCTCTTCTTCAAGAGAAGAAAAACTTGGTCGGTGATCTTCAAACCCAGTGGCAATCACCGCGATACGCATATTAGCACCCATTGATTCGTCAATGGTAGCGCCAAATATAACTTTAGCATCTTCTGCGGCTGAACTGGTAACAATCTTTGCTGCTTCACTAACTTCAGCCATAGTCATATCTGGACCGCCAGTAATAGTAAAGAGGATACCTCGCGCACCATCAATTGACAGCTCAAGCAACGGACTGGAAATTGCCGATTTTGCAGCCTCCATTGCCCTATTCTCACCCGTACCAGTACCAATACCCATAAGAGCAGAACCTGCGTCGCGCATAATAGTTTTTACGTCCGCAAAGTCAACATTGATAAGACCGGGAATCGTAATCAGTTCTGCAATACCCTGCACACCTTGGCGTAAAATATCATCAACAATTTTAAATGATTCAAGTAATGTTGTTTTCTTATCAATAATCTGCAAAATGCGATCATTAGGAATCGTAATTATAGCGTCTACATTTCGGGCTAACTGTTCCCAAGCTTTTTCGGCAATTTCACGACGCTGCGGCCCTTCAAACGCAAATGGTTTTGTAACTACAGCTACCGTAAGTGAACCTGCTTCTTTGGCAACGGAAGCAACAGTTGGCGCCGCTCCAGAACCAGTGCCGCCACCCAAACCACAAGTAATAAATACCATGTCTGCATCTTTAACCATGTCTCTAATTTCATTCTGACTTTCTTCAGCTGCCTTACGGCCAACTTCTGGATCCATACCAGCGCCCAAACCGCGCGTTACCATCTTGCCAATATGCAATTTTTGTGGCGCGGAATTATGATGCAAAGCCTGCACATCGGTGTTCATAACAATAAAATCAACACCGCGAATATGACTATTCACCATTCGATTAACTGCTGAACCTCCTGAGCCGCCAACACCGATTACTTTAATTTTTGCAAATGTTTCTATATCAGGTTTAACTTGTGGCATAAAATTGTAGATAAAACCGCAACAATATGCGGACGGACATTTTTTGTATTCAATTATTTTTATCTCGCTTATTCTCTCAAAAATGCATGAACAATTTTAGTGTTCAATTTTCTTTGAAATAAAATAACGGAGCATCCTCCGCTTATAGTGTATATTTAAAAAAACGTACTGTCAACCCCACATTTTTACTCTATGTCTACGGTATAAGTGTTTTAAAAATCTTTTTTACTTGATCAAATACTTTACCGGTATTTTTTAATACTGATGCCGCACCCCCTCGTCTTTGCGCCACAGCACTACCACCCATCTGGCTTCCCCATTTTACCAAACCAACAGCAGTCGCAAAACCAAGATCATTAACCTTATCAGTAACACTAATAATATTTATCGGATACCCTAAATTTGACGGCAATCGCAATACTTTCTTTGAAAGTTCAATTAAGCCAGGTATTTTTGCTCCCCCGCCTGTAAACACTACCCCAGCCGGTAAAAGACCTGACCTTTGCAATTTTCTTAATTCAGCATCTACTTTTTGCAAAATCTCTTCCATGCGCGCAGAAACAATTTCGGTAACATATTTCTTTTTAACCAGTTCATGTTCACCCGAACCAAGCTCAAATAAATCTACCTCTTCTTTTTTTGTTACCAAATCCACACGACAATCGCCGTGTTCAATTTTAACTTTTTCTGCCACATCAACCGAAGTGCGCAACCCTACAGCTAGATCGTTGCTAACCAGCTGAGAACCCAATGGGATAATGGAGGTATGCAATAATTGACCTTCTTCAAACACCGCCATACTTGTAGTCGCGCCACCAATATTTACCACCATAACACCCAACTCTTTCTGACGTTTGGTTACTACCGTTTCTGCCGTGGCAATAATTGACAAGACAAGATCTTCGATATCGAGACCTGACCGGTACACTGCTTTTGTTAAGTTTTTAATTTGCGCAGATGAACCTAATATTATTTGAGTGTCCACTTCTAGACGGACCCCAGTCATTGAGGTCGGGTCTTTTATGCCTGTCTGCCCATCAACCGTATATTGCTTTGGCAATACATGAAGCACTTCGTAATTAAGGGGTGTTGCAATGGATCTTGCAGCCTCAACAGCCCGAGACACATCTTCTTCAGTAATTTCATTATTTGCTTTTGAAACTGCTATCACACCTTTACTGGTTTGAGACAAAACATGCAAACCTGATATACCGACCCAAGCATTATCTACCGGAACACCAACCATTCGTTCTACACGCTCCAGACAAGCAGAGATAGAAGACACAACATCTTCTATACTGCTAATAACACCTTTTTGTACGCCTTCTGAAGGAAATTCAGCCGCTCCTAAAATTTGAAGCTCTTCCTCTAACCCATCTTTTTCCACTACCTGCCCTACAACCATTCGCACAAAATTTGAGCCAATATCAAGACCTCCGATTAAATTGCCCTGGTTACTTTTCATAAAAACACGTTTATCTGCCTATCCTTAATATACAGTTATACAATTATAGCACTATTTAAGCATATTTTCCAAGTATGGGAAAAAAATCAGCAAACCAATTACGAGCGACACTAAAGACGTAAGCAAAACTGCGCCAGCCATTACATCTTTTATTATATATACATAATGGTGGAGCCTAGGCTTCAGCAAATCACTTAAGTACTCAAACACAGTATTTAAAATTTCCACTAACAGCACAAGCAACACTAGCAAAATCACCATTATCAGCTGCCAGGTTGGCAGCGGCAAAATAAGCGCGGCTGCGATTGCCAGCATTCCCACTACCGATTGGATACGAAAATTCTGCTCCGACTGAAACACATGACGAAGCCCTCGAGATGCATACACAAAACTTTTCAATAATCTTGCAAACCTCATATAATCTAAACATTAAAATAATCATCCACAATTGCCTCCTGTAAATCAAACATAATCTTTGCTTCTTTTTTTTCTATATGATCATGACCGATAATATGCAGAAAACCATGCGCCAACATGCGCACAAATTCCTCATCAGAGGCAATAGATAGCTCCTTAGCTTGCCGAACAATTTGCGGATAGCATATATAGATCTGTCCTAGATATGAAGTTTTAACCACCGAATCTTCTTTCCAGGCAAATGACAAAACATCTGTTGGCTTATTTTTCCCTCTGTAATGCCCATTTAACTGCTTCATCTCCGCATCTCCAATAATATTTACCTCTACCTCTCCTGATACTTTGGCGTGCTTGTGCACAAAATAAAAAATGTGCTCAACGTCTTTTTCGCCCCAATGACATTTACTTCTTTTATTAAAATCTATACTGATGCCTGGCATATCATCTTGAAAAAAACAAAAATTATAAATGCATAAAATCAAGCGATGACGAAGCCGCGCTTCCAAATACTGCAAAACTGCGAGCCATCATAGAAATCACTGACCTGTAATTTACCACACGAGAATCTGTAGTGTGATATAAAACAACATACACATGTTCAGCGTCGTAAAAATAATACACCAAACCATCTGATCGTTTCTGACCGCTTCCAAAAAAACGACTAGTAAAATCTGCCAAGTCGGCAAATTTTTGATTTGGCGCCCATCTGGCAAACCAATCTTCAAAAGACTCTTGCGGGATTCGATCTAACACTCGTATTTCTATATTCTCTCCCGTGAGCGTACTAAATAACACCTGCTTTCCTTCATTATCAACATCTCCTACCGCCCAATTAACCGGATAGAATACCGAATAGCCAAACACTGGATTTTTATACTCTTTAACCAACCCTGATTCTACCAAACGCATCGGCTCCTTACCAGCCGGATTGTATAAATAGAATAATTCATGTCCATCATTGTAGCCGTCCTCGTCTGTATCAGGCTTGCTTGGATCAGTGTTAAATATATCTTCAGCTGTATCTGTTATATCATCTTCATCCAAATCAGCGCTGTCAACTAATAGTGGCGACGGAAAATCAATAGCCACCTCATCGCCATTTTTTATAGCTGGAATAGTGCTACTGGTAGTAGAAGGAACCACCGCCTGATCCGCCGTATTAGTACTAACCAACACATTTGAGCTCGCCGTTGAACTCACTGTAATGCGCGGCGCTGCTGGTATTTTACCACTAACCTTCTTGCTATTTTGCCAAACATAATACCCTCCTACCCCCGCCAACAACAACCCAAAAATTGCTAATAAAAATACAGCCGCAGTTTTTTTATTTGAGAATATCTTAACCACATGCGCCGCCTCCCCGTTTCCAACCGCCGTCGCCTTATCAAGCATTTTTTTCTCTCCGGGTGTCAATACAGGAGTTTTTTGAATTGTAATTTCTTTTTCAACTTTTTTAAAATGAACCACTGGATTTAATCCGCCATAAAAATCAGACGGCATAGTTTGTGCTTGCACAGGAGGGAGTGGGTTTTCAGAAAATGTGGTCTTTTTTTTGCCGAACATACGCATGCTTATAAACTTATTCTATTTATTTTGCAGATGAAGATGTTGAAGAAACTGATATAGTGCTAGATGCAACTGGCGCAAATAATTTACCTGGCCCCAAAGGGTTATATCCATTTTTTACTTCAGTGCCATCTGGATATGTATCATTATCCGAATCTGGGTTTAAAATATTTGTTTTCCAAATTAAAACTTCATCCCCATCACTTAATCCGTCATTATCAGTATCTGAATTGAGCGGTGAACTCTTAAGGGTTATAACCTCTTCTCCATCAGTTAAACCATCTCCATCCGTATCTGGATTCTGCGGATTTGTGCCAATCTCTCTTTCTCGCACATCATCTAACCCATCCTTGTCGGTATCTACGCCCTGACCAAATAAAATTTGATCATTATTGATTTGCGCAGGAAGATTAGTGGACGAGGCTGGGTTTGCCACTGTATTGGAAGCGCTTGTTTTAGGAGCAGAGTTAACAGCCGGCTGCGATACAGTCTTTTTCTTTGCCAAAAAAAACCACCACGCTCCATAGGCACCGCCGCCTAATAATAAAGCAACCATAAACAACATCAGCACTTTTCCCAACACCGGCGAACTCATCTTGTAATTACCAATACTGTTTTCTTCAGTTAACCCCGAAAATTGTGGCGGTACCATTGTTTTGTCCTTCTTTTTTAGCATGCCATTAGACAGCGCGTCAGGCAACTGCTCTGCAGGCTCTTTTTCGACGCCGGCAAATATATCTGCGGGTTCAGCAGGTAGGTTGCCTGGTGGATTGGCATTGTTATTTTCTTCATCAAACATAATAGAAAATTATATATAAAATTATATTATTTTAAAGGCGACCGCTTCCTAACGGATTGAACCCCCGGTGTACTTCATAACCATCCGCGTACCCGTCTTTATCAGTGTCTTTATCCAAAGGATTAGTTTTATACACTGAAATTTCTTCTTTATCCCCCAAACCATCGCCATCTGAGTCACTATCTTCAGGATTGGTATTATACTGCTTTTCTTCTTCATCGGTTAATCCATCAAAATCTTTATCTGTTGAGGCTACCGCCTGTAGCGCATTCTTAAATTCATTTTCTCTGAGCGCTTGATCGTTAGGAACACGATTATCTGTGCCGCGACTATACTTATTTTGTAAAAACCGAACACCAAAAAAAGTACCGACAATTATGCCTAGCACCGCACAAATTCCAATAATTTTCTTGATCCAAACCATACGGATTACTGGTTATTAATATAATTAAAATTTGCCGGTCCGGTCACAATAGCACTGACATCTAAAATATTGTCTACAGTCACTTCTGAACCAGCTGATGGCTTGTTTAAATTAAATACTTGCCAATATTTTGCATTCTGATTATCGGATAAAGCCGCGGCTTGCAAATAATACGTTTTTACCGGGGTGCCAAATCGATAAAATGCCGAATTGTTTATATCACTTGAAGAAATTAAACCGTCTGAAGTAAAACTTAAATCTTCACCATACGGAACATCGCTTTCAGGCAGATATACATCTACTTTTAATTTTGCAGTATTTCTAAACTGACGAATGGCCACACTTGGTGATTTTACATAAAAAGAATATGTGTTGCCAGACATATCACCAGCATCAACAGTAAACGCTTCAGCGTTTGTTTGACCAATAGTATTATTAAATCCATGATACCAAATACCGCTCAATTTTGAGTTATTAGCATCGTAATATCGCACACCAGTAACATATTGTTTAAGCGAAGAATTTTGCTGACAAAGAGTGGGTGAATTACAGAAAGAACCGTGCGTAACCTCTGGGTTGGATATAAATGGATTAAGTACGCCACCACTAAAATCTTCAGGGCCTACCCAACTTACCACCACACGCACATCTTGAGTTCGAATTGTTTTTCTAACCACCGGAGAAAGCACAAAATCATATTGCCAAGTTTGCGGAGCGGATACGACCGAAATATCAAATGGATGCGTCCAGTCCCGATTCAAATAAACATTGTATTTTTTTGCTCGTTCTGTGCCAGCCGAACATATTGGGTCGCTGCTAACCAGAGCACTACCAACTCCGTATGGGTTGAGTAGGACATACGAAGAATCAGACCCAACATTCTTGGTTACCTTACCCACAAGAGGCGAACCTGCACTGCTCAAATCACAGTCTGTATTACCGCCTGTACCCTCAAAAAAACTAACAACTGTACTATTACATGTTCCTACAGATAAAAACACCGAACTGGTTATAAAATATTTAGCAAACAAAGGATCTTTGGCAGAAGCACTTGCGGTGGAAGTTGAGAGTACGTTAATAAAACCACCAGAGATATTTACCCCCGATGAATTGACTCCACAAACAATACAATTTTTTACTGTACCGGCCGTACATTCTCCGCAAGTCTTTGTTCCTTTTTTCATCGTATGCGGATCGCGCGGCTCTGCTTCACAAGCAAGCTCTTTATAACCGTTATGCGCCGCATCTTTTACCAAAGCGGTTGAACCGTCTGTGGAAGTAGCCGCCGCATACACAGTTCCGTCGGCAGCATAATCACACCGTTCCACAGCTTCTAAAATACCATTACCACAGTATTGGGCTGGCTGCACATCAATAGTATTCTGACAATTTGCCGAACAGTACGAACAGCTGCGGCCATATGTTGGTACACATGCCCGGCCGTTATTTGCCACACCCTTATCACAGGCTTCATTTGCATCTACCACACCATTACCGCATACGCCAGTTCCTGATAATACAGGAGGTGCAGCCGCTACAGAGCAATACCAACTACTTTGCATCTCTTGCCTAATATCACTCTCGGATAATACTGTATTAAAAATTTTTAACTCATCAATGCCTCCCAAAAAGAAATTAATGTAATCTGGATCGGAGCCAGCCGGCTGCTCGGAAGATCCAATAGTTATATTTTCAATTGAATGCCCCATAAATGAATTGACAGAAACAGAGGTATTGACGGCTTCTAAGTTGCCATTAATATATATTTTTGCTGTATTAGTTGTCCCCGCTCTTTCAAACGTTGCTGCCACATGCGTCCACTCATTGAGAGGAATATTGGTAGCTGAATCTACCGCATTCTGCTGCTGGCTATTCCATAAATTAAATCGCACAACTCCTGGAGAGCTCGGATTATTAAACTCTAAATCAAAGCCTGTGTTTGTTCTAGGGCCGCCTTTTTCAACAATGCGCTGATAATTTTCCTCATAACTAACTGGCCGAATCCAAGCTTCAACTGTAACGGCCTTAGTAAATTCTAAACTATCACTATGATTTACGGTTAAGAAGCGGTTTCTTATTTGTTCTGAATGAAATGTTGCCGCGCTATTTTCTTTGCCCGCAAATGTTTCAGGACATGCCCCGCCCCTACACACGGCTGTGTTATTTTCTAACGACATGTCTTCCACAACCCCGGATCCTGTGGTCGCATTAATACGCAACGAATCAAATGACCACCAAGCCACAGCTCGCTCATCTTGTTTCTTACACGTTTTTGAACAGGTACGAACCCCTGGCCTTCCGTCAACTGAACAGGTTTGATTACCTTCACAAGTTTCATACTCACTTTGCATAATACCGTCGCCACAGTAAGGCCCCCAGTTCTGGCAGTCCCAGCTACATGAACTCTCTTTGCCTGCGGAACCATATTTTTCAACACCAGCAGTTCCCGGATCACAAACTTCATACGCCGATTCCAATATGCCATTGCCGCACCTGCCTAACGGGCTTATGCCATTGCAAGAAATATTACAATGATTATATTTGCCATTTAAATTTCCATCATCACAGGTTTCTCCTAATTCTTTTACCCCATTGCCACACCGGCTTAAATTACTGCACAAAGTTGTAGAAGCAACCCACTGACAATTACTATTACAGACGCTCAGATTTTTAATAGTTCCCACACAACCCGCTTGATAATTGATCACACCTGGCGGATCACACTGTTCTCCCCGATCTGTGTTTAAACGGCCATCACCGCAAACACCTGATTGCAGAGTAGAGATTTCCTGATCAAAATTACAAATACCTGCATCATCACTGATTTTTACTACACTACTACTGACAAAATCTGCCACAAAACTATTAAAATTAGCCGGAGCTAAACCAGTATTTTCTAATCGGGCGCGAATAATATACTTGCCTGTATTTGACGCGACTATATACCGATAGGCGTAGGAATCTTTATTGCAAGCAAAACTAAAACGGCGGTCAGTTGTGCTCCAACCCGTGCTTGGGTCGTGGAGTACACAGGTTTCAGTATCTGGACACTGACTATCTTTGACACAAAACCTATTAGTAGTTTGAGAGCAAGTGCCCGCCAAACCAAGCTGGTTGACTGGGTCTGTCGGCAAAGCACGCCCCAATTCGTTGCCTAACAAAGACCATGACGGCCAAACGCTAAGAGTTTGGCCGTTTAAATATGTACCCTCCTTTAACGTAGGCACAGAAGCTGCGCTCACCGACTGAATCGCAAAAATAATGCCCAGTAGCACTGGAGAAAGCAAGAGTAAAAAAGTTTTATTATACTTATTCATATATACCTATTATACCATGAACCGACAACATTAGGATCCGAGCAAACTCTGAATCTCGTTGAGATCTCGAAGCCGAATGTAATTTCTTTTTAATTTATCAATTTGCACTGAACACACTTCTCCAACACTGCAATCTAAATCGGTTTTACAAGTAGTAGAGGCTCCTGGGTTTGATATGCTTACACCGCAATATCCGTAATTTGTAAGATTGGTATTGAAGTTTAAATTGCTTATTAACTGATCAAAAACATTTCTGGTATCTGCAGAAGCGTTGGCATTAATACTGAACAAATAGATGTTGGAAAATAAATTATTTGAGGTATCGGAATAATTAAGCGCATCAACATAAATATTATTTCCATCAGTAATAGCATCATATCCGTTAATGGTAGTAGGGCGCATTTCTCCAGTAAACCCTTGTCCGCCTAGTGCGCGATCGTTATTGAACCATTCAGAAACGGTTAAATGCTGTGGATTGGAAAACACCGCAATACCAATAGCGTCGCTATTCTTAGCGTTAGTGAAAATAAAACGCTTGAGTGTTGAGGTTGGCGTATCCCCAACCACCGAAGCTGAGACTTGCACCACTGGACGCAAATATGGCAAATCATCGGTTACACCTGTAGCTCCTTTATCCGCACAATAATATGAACGGAAATTAAAGTATCCGCCGCTTGGTGAAGGTGGCACAGAAGAATTATCAAACGCGTCTACCGCCAAATTAAAACCATCATTATTTCCTAATTTATCTTCATATGGGAATATAATATATGGCCCAAACCCGCCTACAAACAAATCCTTAGGCGGCCATGGATGTTCACACAAAAAGACAATAGCTCTTGATTTACCTGCGGTAACCAGACCCATCTGAGAAGAATAATGATTTTCAGTTACCAAAGCAGAAGCACGCACATCAATTTCTCCATTACGGTTTTGCGCGATCAGCGTATTAAACGATGAGGTTGTAGACTCAAGCGTTACATATGAGTTTGGTGAGGGCTGCCAAATAAATTCCCAAGCATAATGACCTGGAATTGGCTGTATTTTTGCCCCGTTTCCACTAAACGCAGCTGCGGTTATAGTTGAAGTTGCGCCGGCTCTGTCAAAATATACTTGTGAGGGACTGACGGTAACCTTATCTATTTCACAAATATTAGTGCCAGTAATAAACTTCCAGCTCACAGGCTTATTGGTTGCCACAGAATTGCCGATAGAAATTCCTTGTTTACTCTTAATATTATTTTTTAAAATTGCTATATAATCAGCATCAAGCACCAGTGGTTTTGTTAATTTTAAGACAACCTTACTATATGTACTGCTTACCGATTCCACAGTTACCTGGCCGATATCATCGCCTGCGCACCATTTTGTAGATCGAATGCTAGTACGAACCGCTGAGGCTTCTTGGCCAGTAATATATTTAATCAGATTTACCACACGCGCAATAACTCGTTTATACCACGGCAACTGGTCATGTGTAATACCAGATGCGGAAGCGAGCGCTGTTACATCTTCGGCACTGCCGCAAGTTGAACTCGTTGTGCCGCGTGCAATAATAAAATTATTTTTTACTGTCCCAACATCAATTTGCTGATCAAACACAGCCTCAATTGAAGTGTTCGGACAAATATTAAATC
>CAZLNR010000014.1:0-11309 GCA_964561035.1 uncultured Gammaproteobacteria bacterium
TTTTTCTCGACATATTTATTATAAATTGTTTTTGTATAATTGTGAATAGTAAAAGTAAAAGTTATACACAGGGGAGAGAAAATAAAATATTTTTCTAAATTTTTAATTTTGTTTTTTTAAACAAGCTAGTAAATAGTTTTATAATTTATTTTTTTATTATTACATAACACGTATTTTTTTATTTAAAAATTTAATTTTTAAATAAAAACAAAAAACTACGATCGTGTCGCAGTTTTTTGTTTTTGCTCGAAGTCCTCCTTGGTTTTTGTGTGTCGAGCGGCACGATTTAGCGCGGATTTGTGGTCATGCCGCTATAGTGCGGCATGGAACCAACGAAGTTGCGCCAGGTGTCGGCGAGTTTGGTTGAAGGTGCTGCTTCCCGAACATTGGGCAGGTACTCGCCATACCGAGCCTTGGTATACATGGTCGAGCCTAGGGCTGCGGCCACGAGAATCGCGATCGCGAAGATCTTTAGCATAGACATCAGTTTACCCGATAATGTGAGAAAAATCAAGATGTGACAGAATAAGGCTATAAAAACAAAAATACCCCGATTCTATTCTGGGTATCTTTGTTGAGGGCTCGAATTGGTTGGCCATACAACGCGTCGAGCTGCGAGTTGTATAGGTTGTCCATGATGGACTTCTGTGACAAGGTTGTCAGCTGAGGCGCGAAAGCACCCTTCGCTAGTGTTGGAAGCAACCTTGAAACAGTATCGCCATGCCAATGCCGGCGATGAGGAGTGCGCGGTGGAAGCCGAATTTGAGCGATCTCCGCATAAAAGAAAATTATACTCTTGTTTTTTTAAACGTCAATATTTTTTGTAAATTTACAAAAGTGGATAACTTTTTGATAAAAAATTTATAAAATAATACCTGTTTTTTTGTACAGGTATTATTTAAGAGGTTAATAAATGAGTGCTCCCAAAGGGAATCGAACCCCTATCTTCAGGTTCGAAGCCTGATATTCTATCCGTTGAACTATGGGAGCGTGTGTGGGTCGCCTGGGGATCGAACCCAGGACCTTATCCTTAAGAGGGATCTGCTCTACCAGCTGAGCTAGCGACCCGTTATCTACAATTTTATGATATTTATTTTTGGCCCTTTCCAGCCTTTTATTTTTAAACCTGCCTCGGCAGCTTCGGTTTGCGCTTCTTGTTTGCTTGTGCCTTCGCCGGTTGCTACCAAAGTTTTATCCAAATACACGCCAACCTTAAATGATTTTATATGGTCAGGACCTTCTTCGTGTAAAACGCGGTAGGTTGGAGTGATTCCTTCGATTTCTTGTGCAGATTCTTGAAAACGGCTTTTAGCATCTAAATACAAACCATTTTCTAAAATATATGGAAGTTTTGGTAAAATCCAACGCGCAATAAATTGCTGTGCGATTTCATAGCCTCTATCAAGATAAATTGCGCCAATGAGCGCTTCTATGGCGTTAGCCATAATATAATCACGAGCTTTGGTGCCGGCATCTTTTGATTCGCCATGACTTAGAAACAGATATTCTTCCATGCCGATTTCGTATGCAATACTGGCCAAGATTTTTGCGTTGACCAGAGCAGCGCGCCAGTTGGTAAGTTCGCCTTCAGGGTTGCCGTATTCTTTATACAAAAATTCAGTTACCACTAGTTCAAGCACTGCGTCGCCTAAAAATTCTAAACGTTCATTGTGGCCAAGAACAAAATCATGATGCTCGTTTAAATATGAACGGTGTACAAAAGCTTGTACTAGCAATTCTGGTTTTTTAAACGGAATGCCGAGCTTTTCTTGTAAATCAGAAAAACCTTTTTCGCTCACTTCTTCAATTGTAAAAATATTTTCTGGAGCCATAATTATTGGTGGGCAGGCGCAGTATCGGAAGCTGTAGAATCACTCATATCTTTGTAAATGGCGCCTAATACACCATTTACAAATCTTCCTGAAGAAGGGCCGCCAAAGTTTTTAGCCAGCTCAATCGCTTCGTTTATTGCTACTTTAGGGGGTACTTGATTGTTAAATTTTAATTCGTATATACCAATACGCAGCACGTTTCGGTCAATGATAGTAATCTGATCAATTGGCCATTGTGGAGCATGATGAGTAATAATAGCGTCAATATCCTTCATGTTGGCGCAAACATCCTCTATGATTTTTTTGGCAAATTCAGTTTCTTCCAATCCGGGACCAAATTCTTTTAAATCCCTATCCATAATAGTCGGCAAAGAATCCGCAGGTTGCCCGCGAAAATCCCACTCAAACAGAGCTTGCATGGCAATACTTCTGGCTAAATGGCGATTAGACATATATGATTTATGCCTTTTTGGTTTTCTTGACGGTTCGGTTAGTGCGTTTTTCTACATTGACAACACTTTTGCCTTTGTAGTAACCGCAAAATGCGCAAGCGCGATGTGGGCGCAATGGTTTTTTGCACTTTGGGCATGGGTTGAAAGCTGTTTCTGCCAAAGCAAAATGCGCAGCGCGTCGGCGTTTGTGTGAAGACGTTCGTCTATGACCGGGTAACCCCATATAATATGAAATTAAAGGTTAATTAGTATGACTAATACAATACATCAAAACTGAGATTTTGGCAAGAGCTAGGCTAAAATAGGGCAAAATTCAGGTTTTTACATTGACAAAATGGCTAAAAAATGGTACAATTAATATTGTATTTAGTTATTTTAACACAATACGTATGCCAGAAAATTCTTCACACCATCAAATTGGCCGGGATATTGAGGATTCATTACGAGGGGCAAATTTAAAAAAGACTGGAGATAAGCCCTCGCAATCGGATGATCTTCATTTTGCCGAAGGAACAAACCCTGGTATTAAACGAATTCAAGCAGAAACAAAAAAACCCGATGGCGGATTGCGGGAGGAGGTTAGCAGTATTTTGCAAGGTTTACATGAAGCTTCTGTGCAAATAAAAACCGAAAAACCGCTCGCCGAAGCTGAAGCAAGAAAAACCGCTGCAGCAAAAAAAGTGGCAGAATTACGCCAAGCCGAAGAAGAACGGGATTGGGAAGGTGCAATAAAGCTTGCTAAACAAAAAATTGCTGATGCGGAAGCAGGCCAACAACCAGCGGTAAAAGGAGTTGATCTGAGACAGAAAATTGCTGCGACTTTAAAATCTGATAATGAAGCCAGAGCTGTGGCAGAAGAGCAGCGATGGCTGCAGGCTGAAGAAACAGCTAAAAGAAAAATCGCCCTAGAAGCACATGATAATGATCAGTGGGAGGCAGCTGAATTGGCGGCAAAAAAAGCGATTGCAGAAAAGAAGTCAGCAAATCAGTCTGCGATCGGTCGTTTAATGGAGCGTTTAGGCTTGAGAAAAAAGAAATAAATAAAATTAAAATACCCTGGATTTTTTCCAGGGTATTTTTTTTACATTGTAAAAACAGCAAAATTATGGTATAATATATTTTATAAAATAGCTTGTTTTTTATGTCGGAATTATCTGCAAAATATAGGCAAGAAATAGAGAGTAATTTTTCGTCTGAATTTTCTGATGCGTATGCTCGGCATAATGAGGAGCAAAAACAAAAACAAAAACGACTGGATGAGCTTCAAACAGACGCGGAAGAAAAATTGGCAAAATTTAAAGAAGGTTTAATTCCAGATAATAAAAACACTGAATCTGCACGCGAGGTTGGGTTGGCAAGAAGTATACAGGGAGCCTTAAAAAGAAACGCCGTAAGACATGTGCGTGCAGAGCAACATGAAGCTGATCGTGTTGATAAGCTTAAAACTAAAAAGCAGCAAGAAGGCCTTGATGCTTTTTTGGCAGAACAAAAATTGAAAAAACTTAAATCAATTACTCCTTCAAAGGCTGCGCTTGAAGCAAGGGCAGCGCGTGCTGCGGATTTGCATCGCAGAAAAATGGGTGCAAAAGCGGATCGTGTAATGAGAGAATACACCTCAGCCAAAGTGCGTGCTGAGCGTTTAGCGTATGCCAAAGCTTCTGCTAAAGCCAGAGAAGCTACTGGTCATGATGAGTTTGCTTCATATGAAGTTTCCGATCAGCCAACCCAAGTTCTAGAGAAGGCAGAAAAGCCAGCTAACAAAAATGTCACAAGAAGAGCTGGATTAGATCAAGAAGACGAACAAGTTACTGAGCAAGCGCGGGAAAAAACTAAATTATGGAAAAATCTGGCAGAGACTTACTTAGCTGGTGGTGAGCAGGGGTTGGAAGAAGAGCTGTTTGATCCGCGCAGAGAAGGCAAGGTTTTGACTAGAGAGATTCTAGAAAAAGATAAACCGCTGCAAAAACAATTGGCAGTTATGTTTGCGGCCGACAGAGCTCAGCGCACATTGCAAGATTTTATTATGGCCATGCCGACCGAAGAAGATTATGTGGCGAACGCAATGAAGCGAATGCGGGATGTGGGCAATGCAAGCGCAGATCAGAAGGCTGATTTGCCAAATAGAGGTGTGTTGGCAGAGTTAGAAGATATTGCTAGAAATTATAGGCCAGGAATTAATTATCAAGAACCTGTGTCGGGTGAGATACATAATAACGATACTTTAACTTCAGGTCTGTCAGAAGATGCTGTTGATTTTCGTTATGTGCCAACGGTTAAACAAGGTGTTAAAGATGTAGAGGAATATAAGAAGCGACTAGAGGAAAAAGAAGAACGAATGTCTCAATTAACAAAAGACAAAGAAGAGTTCTTATTCGATTTTAATAATAAGACGCCTGTTAACGAGATAACAGTACGCGACCTAGCAGAACAGTCACAAAAAGCGTATGTAGATGCATATCGTGCCTATGACGCAAAAGCCACAAAAGATAAATCAGACGATTTGGTTGCGATGCTAAAGCCTCCTTTTTTTGCTTTAAGCCGCGCCGCACGAGATCTAAAACAGTTATACGTATCGATGACTGAAAGAAATAAAGTATTGTTGGCACAAGATCAAATTGGTAAGAATTTGGCTGCAAGTGATTTAGTAAAACCAAAAGCAGGTTTGCGCCCAGATTTGGCAGCGGCCGCCGCAGAATCTAGTAGGCGCGAAGAAAGTATGATTTCAGCTCGCCAGCAAAAAATAAACGCCGAAGTAGACAAAGCTTTAGATGTTGCGGAGAAAGGACAAGAAAAAATAATGTCAGTACACAAATTTTTTGCTCGCAACACAGAGCCGGGAGAAACAACTGCATATTTAAAACGAGTGCAAGAAAAATCTGGCATGAATCCAAATTTTTCTTCTCCGCTCACCAGAGAATTAAAAAATAAAACTGTAAAAGAAGGTATTAAACAAATCGAAGATCAGCGAGTTGAGGGAATTAAGCGGCGCATGCAGGAAATTGAATTATACTTTGCAGATAAAAATCCCGAAGCTAAAACCAAGACTACGCGCCAATATTTGTTGGGCAGTGACATTAAAGGCTGGTTTAAGGGCGAGCAAAAAAGACTGCAACAAGAATATAAAGATTTATACAACAATGATTTGTATCAAAAGTATTTACAAAAATAGCATACAAAAAGACCTGGGGACTCCTGGGTCTTTTTAGTTGATTTTTTGTCCTGTTTTAGATAGTATACGGGAATGAATATCAAAGTTGTTAGTGATAAACATGAGTGGGATGGTTGGATACGAAACCATTCATTTCTTAACCCGTTTACCCAATCGTGGATGTGGGGAGATGTTTTAATTTCCGAAGGTAAAACAGTTGAGCGGTTGGCAATAGTAAATGGCGAAGAAACTGTGGCGCAAGTTCAAATTGTGTACAGTAAAATTTTATTTGGCTGGCAATATGCGTTTTGCCCTAAAGGGCCGGTGATTGATACTGTAAAGTACACTCAAGCTGAAGCGGAGATATATAAAACTATTATTGCGTTTTTACGCAAAAAAAATGTAGTATTTTTTAGATGTGAACCGAGTTCTGCAATTGCAAACATTGGTATGCGTGCAGTCCGTACGGTTGATATTAATCCGCCAGCCACGCTTATCTTAAATTTGAACAAGCCGGCGGATCAGCTGCGGGCCGGCATGCACCCAAAAACCAGATACAATATTGCGCTTGCACAAAAAAAACATGTTACAGTTAAGCAGGGGAAAGACTTTGGTATTTTTTGGCAGCTCATGAATAAAACCGGTCGCCGTGATAATTTTAGTTTGCATCATAAAACACATTATGAAAAAGTATTGGCAGCTCCTGAGGTGTTTCAATTAACCGCCTTTATAAATGAAACGCCTGTTGCGTGCGCTGTATTTATTGGTTTTGGCAATACGTTTACATATCTATATGGTGCTTCAGATTATGAGCATAGAAATGTTATGGCGCCGTATTTGTTGCAATGGGAGGGGATGGAAATGGGAAACGATTATGGCAGCGCCTGGTATGATTTTTTTGGTGTTGCGCCAAATTTATCAGAATCGTCCCAGAGTTCTGAGTATAATTATGACCCTAAGCACCAGTATGCCGGGGTAACACGGTTCAAGCTTGGTTTTGGTGGTGAGCCGCACCAAGATCCAGGCACGTTTGATGTGGTGGTGCAAAAATATCGCTATGCTGCATATATACTGATGCGAGCTGTGCGTCGTTTGGTATAGTGTTGCTGCTCTTGTCGTTCAATGGATAGGACGCCAGTTTCCGGAACTGGCGATGCAGGTTCGATTCCTGCCAAGAGCACTAATATAATTGGGTATGCATTTTTTACGAAGAATGGTTGAACGGTTTTTGATTGCATGTTTGAGTGTGGTGTTTATTTGGCTGTCTGTAACCCAAGTATTTGAGCGTCTGGATCAAAGAATGCCCGTTTTTGTAGCGGGAGTTTGTACATATATTTTAGTTGCTTATATTGCCTTACCTCGTTTAATTCGGTTTGGGCTTATGATATTTAAACGGGGTAGGATTCCGCATTTTACACAAGCTGCGGACGGGCTTATGGGAGACCCTGTAAATATTGCTCTGGTGGGTTCGGAAGATCAATTACGCGCAGCCTTTAAAAAAATTGGTTGGTACGAGGCAGATGAGATAACTCTTGTCAGTTCGTGGCGCATGGTGCAAGCGCTTTTGTGGAATAAACCATATTATACGGCGCCATTTAGCTATTTATATTTGTTTGGCCGGCGGCAAGACTACGGGTTTCAAAAATCAATTACAACCAGTCCTCGTCAAAGACATCATGTTCGATTTTGGGCAGCAAATATTGATCCGGGTATCAGTTTTTCTGATATGGCATATTGGCTTAAAAAACATCCGGTTGATCATAGCAAGCCTGTAATGTGGGCGGGTGCTGCCACAAAAGATATTGGCATCGGGCTGTCTGCTCTCACATATCAATTTACGCATCGGATTGATAAAAATATTGACGATGAAAGAGAATATATATTGCAATTACTGCGCGAAGTTGGATGTGTGGCCAGTGAAGAATATGCGGAGCCGGGAAAGTTCTTGCAAAATAAATACAGGTCAGATGGAAAAATTGTGGTTGTTACTTTAGTGAGTTAGAAATAATAAACCCTCGAAGGAATTCGAGGGTTTATTATTTAATCGGCATTGGCTGGTTCTAGCAACTGTTCTTTTTTGTAATCGCATTCTTTGTTTGAGCATTTAATGATACCTTTGGCGGCAAACACGAGCGGTTGTTTACAGGTTGGACAAAACTCTCCTGTCGGTTTTTCCCATAAGGCAAAATCACAATCCGGGTATTTATTACAGCCATAAAATGGCTTGCCTCGTTTACTGCGTCGCTGCACAATATCGCCAACCGCGCATTTAGGGCATTTCATGTTCATTTTGATTTCAATGTTTTTAATGTTTTTACATTCCGGATAGCCAGAGCATCCCAAAAATGGACCGAAACGGCCGCGGCGGAGCATCATCGGCTTGCCGCATTTTTCGCACAGCTCGTTGGTTGCTTCTACTGCCTGCTGTTGTTTTGCCTCTTCAGGATCTGTTGATTTTGTATTTTTACATTCCGGATAATTGGTGCAAGCCAAAAATTTACCGAATCGTCCGGTTTTTATAATCATCGGCGAACCGCATTTTTCACAAACCTCATCAGTTTTTTCTTCGGTTAGGGCCTGTTTAGAAATTTCTTTTTCTTTTTTATCAAGATTGTCTTTAAACGGTTTCCAAAAACTGCCAATAACCGGACGCCATTGTTTTTTGCCTCGCGCAATTTCGTCTAAATCATCCTCCATTTCAGCAGTGAATTGGAAATCAACGATATGATGAAAATGCTGTACCAATAAATCATTTACTAGATAAGCGATATCTTTAGGAAAGAATCTTTTTTTCTCATCACGTTCTATATAGCCGCGATCTTCAACGGTAGAAATAGTTGGTGCATACGTGGATGGGCGGCCGATGCCAAAATTTTCCATGGCTTTTACCAGAGTGGCGTCGGAGTAGCGAGCCGGCGGTTCGGTGAAGTGTTGTTCGGGTTTTAGCTCGGTGCAGTTAAGAGATTCGCCAACCGTGATTTTTGGCAATAGGTTTTCTTTGGTTTTATCTGGGTATAGTTTTAGAAAACCATCAAAAATAATAGTTTGTCCATTGGCTCGAAATACATATTGATTATGGCTTGAGATTGTGACAGCTGTGGCGTTAAGTTCGGCGCCTGCCATTTGGGTTGCTACAGCTCGTCGCCAAATTAAATCATACAATCTAAATTGCTGGCGGTCTAAGAAGGCTTCTACCGATTGCGGGGTGCGCGATACATCGGTTGGTCTGATAGCCTCATGCGCTTCTTGGGCATTTTTACTTTTATTGGTGTATGTGCGCGGTTTTTCAAGCTGATAGTTTGCGCCATATTGGGTGCCAATTAAATCTTTTGCTTCCTGTAAAAATTTTTCTGACAAATTTACCGCATCAGTACGCATGTAGGTGATAAGACCGACAGAGCCGTCGCCGCCAAGCTCTACACCTTCGTACAATTGTTGTGCTAGGCGCATAGTTTGTTTTGCGGAAAAACCCAAATGACTGTTTGCTTCTTGTTGCAGGGTAGAAGTCGTAAATGGAGGGGAGGGTAATCGTTTGGTTTTTTTCTCATCTACGGCTGTAGCTGTATATGTTGCATTGTGTATCTCGGCAAGCATTTTTTCTACCTCTGTTTTATTGGTAATATCTAACTTTTCAAGTTTTTTTCCTTGAATTGAGTATAGTTTTGCTTGAACAGTTTCGGTGGCGGGAGTTGTAAAGGTGCCGTCAATTGTCCAGTATTCTTCAGGTTTAAAAGCCTGTATCTCACGCTCTCGTTCTACAATGAGGCGTACAGCTACGGATTGTACGCGTCCGGCAGACAAGCCCCGGGCAACTTTGCGCCATAGAAATGGAGAAAGTTCATAACCAACCAGTCTATCTAAAATACGCCGAGCTTGTTGAGCGTCCACCATCTTTAGGTCCAACGGCCGTGGATTTTCCAAAGCGTGCATGATGGCAGTTTTAGTGATTTCGTGAAAAACAATGCGTTGTGCTTTGGCAGGGTCAATATCCAAAATATGCGCTAGGTGCCACGAGATCGCTTCTCCTTCTCGATCCTCATCGGTTGCGAATAATACGGCATCTGCTTTTTTAGCCGCGGTCTTAAGTTCTTTGACAACTTTTGACTTATCTCTGCTGACGATATACTGCGGCTCAAAATCATGCTCTACGTCTACGCCGAGTTTGCTTTTAGGCAGATCGCGCACATGGCCAAAAGAAGACTTTACAATAAAGTTTTTGCCTAAAAATTTTGAAATAGTTTTGGCTTTGGTAGGCGATTCTACGATGACAAGGTTTTTCATGAAAAAAGTTTTTTATGTTTTCAAATAGTAAGGATAATATATTTTCATCTTTGTGTCAACGAAGCGCAATAAAATTCATTCCGCCCAGGTTGCGAATATGGCCGTTCATTTCCAGTAGTAACAAGGTGCTATTTATGGCGGCGCTGCTTAGGCCGGTTGCTTTAATTATTACATCAATATGTGTTGGTTCTTTGGATAAACATTGCAATATTTGAGCCTCAGTTTGGTTGGAAGTAAAATCCAGTTTTGCTGGAGTAGTTGTGCTGACGGTTTTAATCTGGAGCGCATCCAGGATGTCTTGGCATGTTTGCACTAAGTGCGCGCCTTGTTTAATAAGATTATTGGGCCCGGTGCCGGTTGTAGAGTAGATGGTGTGGGGGATGCAAAATACTTCGCGATTATAATCAAGAGCGCATCGAGCGGTAATAAGCGCCCCAGAAGTTTCCGGTGCTTCAATAACCAATGTGCCAGCGCTTAAACCCGCAATAATCCGGTTGCGCGCCGGAAAAGAGTATTGCGTAGGAGAGAATCCGGGAGGGTATTCTGAAATAACAGCACCTCCAGACTGAATAATATCATCTGCTAGGCGTTTGTGGGCAGCAGGGTAAATATTATTTTTATTAACACCCGATCCCAAAACAGCAATTGTAATGCCTTTGCCATCAATGGCAGTTTGATGCGCTACTCCGTCTATGCCCAGCGCCAGACCGCTGACAATGGCTATATCGTGCCGCACCATGTCGGAAACCAACTCTTGGCACGCCTGTTTGCCATAGGTTGTCATTTTTCGTGTTCCTACCACACCAACTGATGGCTGTGTGCCGGATAGTAGAGTGCCTCGAATAAAAAGTGTGTGCGGTGGATCATTTATTTCTTTAAGAAGTTTCGGATAAGCCGGGTTGTTGAGAGATACGGTCTGTATATTTTCTTGCGCCAAGCGTTCGGTTATTTTTTCAACTGGATTTTGTTCGCGCCAAACAATAAATTCGTGCGCAATGGATTCTTCCAGTCCGGCGGGAATTAGTTCATGTATTTCAGCATCCCACAGTTGTTTAAGATCAGAAAAATACGCCGCTAGTTTTTTGTAGCGGGCGTAAGTGATTTTAGGAAAATGTGCCAAGGCGGCGTGATAATTCATTTAACGCGTAACCAATGTTTCAATTTCTTGGGTGATATGAGGGATAATGGTGGAAAGCGTCTTTTTTTCTGCAGCCGTAAAAGCGCCAAGTACAAATGAGGCGGTGTCATGTATTGTTTCCTCTTGAGGGGCAACACCTACGCGGATACGAGTAAAATCTTTAGTGCCAAGATGTTCAATAATTGATTTGATGCCATTGTGGCCGGCGGCGCCGCGACTGGTTTGTACCCTGGTTTGTCCGAGCGGAATATCTTTGTCATCATGAATAACAATCAGATCCTGAGGGGTGAGTTTGTAGAAAGATAATAGCGCTTGAGCGGAAAGTCCTGAATTGTTCATGTAGGTCTGGGGCATGGCCATAACCATTCGCTTGCCATTGATTTCCCCTTTGCTTATATATGCATTTGATTTTTTGTCTAGCTTTGGCTGAGAAAAAGTATAATGTGCGATTAATTTTT
>CAZLNR010000014.1:11409-22746 GCA_964561035.1 uncultured Gammaproteobacteria bacterium
TTTGATTTTTTGTCTAGCTTTGGCTGAGAAAAAGTATAATGTGCGATTAATTTTTCTATAACTAAAAATCCGGCATTGTGGCGGGTGTTTGTGTATTTTTTTTCTGGATTGCCGAGGCCCAGGATGAGTTTCATAGGAAATTATAAAGAATATTTACTAGGATCGAATCTGGTAACATCTCGTAATAACTCTTCAAGCATGGCTACGATTTCTTGTAGAGAGGATGGGCCTTTGTTGGCCCAAACCAATCCTATATTGTCTCTTCGGGCGGTAAATTCTTGAATACGTCGCGCCCCCTTTTCTGATAAAGGCGTTTTGTCTATAATAAGATCCATGATGGCAGATTCTACTTGCGCGGTAAGATTGTAGTACTTTTCTTCAGCAGCCAATCGTTGCTCGCGTCCTCTTCTAAAAAAAGAATCAAACATAGTATGTGCTAAAGCTTTGGGTTATTACAATTCCGATTGAGATACATTTCTGCGTAATTTTGTTAGTTTAATAACAATTGGAGAAGCAAAGAATCCAAATCGTTCGCGCAGCCGATTTTCTATATATCGCACATAAGAAAAATGCACGGAAGTTTTAAACTTGATTAACATTTCAAATAAAGGAGGATTGTTATGTAATTGTCTGAATCCCATAATTTGCGGGTGACGGGTGCCTTTGCCGCGGGAAGGGCGATGTTCTTTCGTAGTGTTTTTTATAAATTCCTGCAATTCATCTTCTGGAATGATGGTGTGCCGTTCTTCCCAGGCTCGGAAAATAAGAGGGAAAATTTGATGTACTTTATATTTGGTTTTAGCGCTGGTAAAAACAATTGGTGCAAAATCCAGGTGAGGGAAGTCGGCATAAATTCGTTCTTTAGTCGTGTTTCTAAATTCGTCGGAGTTTTCTTCAGCCAAATCCCATTTATTTATAACAATAATGGTGCTGCGAGTATTTTCGCGCAACAATCCGGCCAGCTGTTGATCTTGAGAAGTGATCGGTTCGCTTGCATCTAAGACCAGTAGTACAATGTCTGCTTTTTTAATCATGCTTAAACTTTTGCCAATTCCGGCCTGTTCAAGTTCGCCGGATACTCTTGCCTTTCGACGAATACCAGCAGTGTCTACAAAGTTTATCGGTTTTCCATCTACTTCAACTAGAGTGTCGTGCGGTTCACGGGTGGTATGGGCAATGTTACTTACAATAACTTCTTCTTTGCCGATTAGATCGTTAAAGAGTGATGATTTGCCGACATTAGGCTTGCCAATGAGAGCTACTTTTATCGGAGCCACCTTTTTCAACTTTTTTGGTCTTTTGGATGCTTTGCCTAGTCGTTTAAAAATCTCATCAAGCAGGTTGCCGATATTGGATCCGTTGGCTGCAGAAACTGCAAACGGCTGGCCAAATCCTAATTTTAACCACTCGGCATTATGAACATCGGCGCGCATGTATTCGCTATCAGCTTTGTTGGCAACAAAAATTATTTTATTTTTTTGCGCAATCAATCGTCGAGATAATTCTCGTTCTTGGGGCAAAATGCCCGACTGCACATCGGTTACAAAAACAATTAAGTCTGCTTCGGCAATGGCTATTTCGGTTTGCTTTATAATTTCATCTTCCAGCTCAATGTTGTCAGCAAATGTTAAACCGCCGGTGTCAACCAAGGTAAAGTTTTTACCTCGCCAATTGGCGATTCCAATATTTCGGGTGCGGGTAGTGCCGGGTATATCGGAAACAATAGCTTTATTTTCCTCTAGTATTTTATTAAATAATGTTGATTTGCCAACATTAACCCGACCAACCAAAGCGACGACGGGCAGGTCATTATCTATAATTTTTGCGGGTGTGGCCATATATTATTGTATGTCTTCTCCAAGCATGATTAAGATATCAGGCTTAGTGGAAGAAGCGTTTTCATTATATGCTATATTAAGCCATTCTGGCAAGGTGTAGCTGGTTGAAGCCCCGATTTTTTTTACGATAGCTTGCACTGTTTTTTCTGGTGTGTTTTTATTTAATATGTATATAACTGTGGAAGAAATGGGCCGTTGAGCGCTATTTTTAATGGTAGAAACAAATAATTTTTCTGTTTCAAGCTCTTGTTTTTTAAGGGCTGCTAACCCGGCCCTCCATGTGCCGTTTTGTATCTCAATTCTGGCGGCCGGTATGGTAATGGAAGGGGTAGTTGAGATAATTTTTGGCACCGGTGCAGTGTGGGCAGCGGTTGAGGTGGCATCAAAAATTGTGTTGATAGCTATAGAAATATCGTTGAATGTGCCGCTTTTTGGCGCGAGTAGGTAAGCACCATTTTCGCCGATGATAGGTTTTAAGAAACCTGTTGGACTGTCGTCTAAAACTAGATGCCTAATGTTGTCACTATCAATATCTTTGCCTAGGTTTGCTAAGAAGGCGATTTGGCTTAAATCCAGGTTGGTAACAATATGTCGAGAAAGGGATGATATTATTTTTTGCAGAGTGAGCGGGTTTAAGTATGTGCTGCTAGAGAGCATTTTTTTCTTAAGGGCTGAAAGCATAATTTGTTGTCGTCTGGCGCGAGCAAAATCAGAACCCTCGCCATTATTACCATGGCGGGAGCGAGAGAATATCAGAGCTCGTTCTCCGTTTAACTCTTGCTGTCCAGCTTCAAATGATACGGTTTGATAAGAATCGTTAGGTCCCGGGTAAGAGTTGTCAGTAAACGATCTTTCCACATCAACTGTAATACCGCCAACATTGTCTATAATTTCTTTAAAAGCAGTAAAATCAACTCGGGCATAATAGGGGATATCAATGTTAAATGTGTTTTCAAAAATGTGCCGGGCGTATTCGCCGCCATTACCAGGCTGCTCCATTTCTCCGAACGCGTTGGCGTTATTTATTTTTCTGTAACCATAGTTGTTTATTTTTGCCGCCAAATCCCGCGGCACTGAGATCATTGCAACCTGCTCGGTGCTCGGTTTAATGCTTAAAATAATATTAGTGTCGCTTAGATAGGGCCCATCATGACCTTCGCCGCCAATGCCAAGCAATAAGATATTAATACGATCGTCAGCCTGGCCAATCATAACCGCATCACCATGAAAGATAAAGTTCTTTACTGACTGCAAAAATCCGATCTTTTTCGGCTCAAGCGCTTCCTGGTCATACTGAACAGCCATTTTTTTGGCGTCTGAGTAATTTTTTAAAAAAATAAGGCCTAAAATTACTGCTGCGCAAACAAAAAATAGCACCCATACCGGTTTTTTAGGCGAGGGTGTTGGCTGTGAAAGTTGGGGTTTAAGTAGGTTTATTTGCTGATCCTCCATAGAAAAATCATTGAAGCAAAAATGTGTTCATGGCTGTGTCATGGTAATTTATTTTATCACATTTTTTCCCTGAAAGCAATTTGTGAACACGTCTGGCCGCTGCTTGTCTACCTGATGTTCTTTGTGATATACTATAAATATTGCAAAACAGATTCAAGGCCACTTAGCTCAGTTGGTTAGAGCGTTGCATTCACATTGCAAAGGCCACTGGTTCAAATCCAGTAGTGGCTACCAATATATTTTTATGCCAATAAATTTAAATAGAGAAAAAGCAGTTACTGGTGAGCTTCTATTCAGCTGGAGTGTAAAAGAATATGAGCAACACGACCGCAGCACCCGGTGGTATGTAGCCGCAGCGGTTGTGGGAGGTCTGCTCTTGCTTTATTCTTTAATTTCTGGTAATTATCTATTTACCCTGGTGGTTGTACTGTTTGGAATCATTCTTTTCTTGCAGGATACCCAGCCGCCCATGGATGTGTTCTTTGGCATTACCGAAGCCGGGGTCGTCATTGGCGATAGGTACTATCCATTTAAAGAGATAACTTCATATTGGATTATATATAACCCGCCAGAAGTTAAAAATATATACTTTGTAACTAAAAACGTTCTAAGACAGCGTATAAAAATCCCGCTGCTGGACAATGATCCACTGCCAGTGAGAGATTTTTTAAATCAGTTTTTAGTGGAAGATGCAGACAAGGAAGAAGAGCCTTTTACCGATCGGTTGGGGAGAGTGCTCAAACTGCATTAGTAAATAATATGCACTCGTCGTTCAACGGATAGGACGCCAGCTTGCGGAGCTGGCAATCTAGGTTCGATTCCTAGCGAGTGCACCAATTTTTTCGTCAAAGTTATACACACCTGGGGACAGGTGTGTATTTATGGTATAATATATGTGTTCATGCAGTTAGGCTGCGCGCAAACAGTGAAGCTGTTTGCTGTATATTTATTTTTTTATGATCACTCATCGTGTTGCCACCAAATTGGCCCCAGAGCCGCCGGTGCGATTTTATCGTACCATTGCGGTAACTTTTTTAGTCGTTACTCTTGTGTTGCTTGGAGTAATCATTTTCTTTACATCCAAAAAAGCGAACATTGTAATTGTGGCCAAAACAGATAATAAAAATATTAATATAGATATTACAGTGGCGCCAGAAAAAAATTCAGATCTGTCTGTGGTTGGTTTGGTAACAACTACAAAATTTAATTTATTGCAAAAATATTCTCCTACCGGCAATAAAACTACCGATGGTATTGCGACCGGTCAGGTAACCTTATATAACGAAACAGCTGCTCCGCAAACATTGGTAAAAACAACTCGGCTGCTAACTCCGAGTGGAGTCTTGTTCCGTTTATCCGATAAGGTGCTTATACCAGCTAAAGGTGAAATAATTGCGGAGGTGTACGCGGACCAGCCAGGAGCCGGAGGAAATATTAGCGCGAGCACATTTACAATTCCTGGTCTAAGCGAAGATAAGCAAAAAGTTGTTTATGCGCGCAGTGCTCAAGAAATGAGCGGTGGTGTGCGAACTGTTGGTGTTCTCAGCGCTGAAGATATTAAATCTGCCAAAGCTGATTATACAACCAAAGTAAAACAAAATATTGAAAACAATCTCGCGGTTAATAATAATTTTTCTCAGCACTTAGTGTTTGTGCCGGATAGTAATATGACGGTAAGCAGACAAGTTGGAGAAGAGATTTCTGAATTTGCTTTATCCGGAACCAGCACTGCAATTGTGGTGTTTTATAATAAAGAAGATATTAAAAATATTTTAAACAGAGAAGTTGCCAATCGTATTGACGTAACAACCGAGAAAGTGTTATCAGTAGGCAAGGATCCGCAAATTTCCGTAGCCAGTTATGATTTAGATAAGCAAAAAGCTCAAGTATCTGTCTATCAAGATGTGTTGGTTACGCTTGATGTAAACGCAGAAAAATTATCGGTCAATAATTTCTTTGGTAAGAAGAAAGATGAAATTGAGCGGTATGTGTTTGGTTTAGGACATGTGGTTGGAGTAGATATAAAGTTTTCTCCTTCATGGATGAGAAGCGTGCCTTCTGTGTCAGATAAAGTACAAGTAACGGTAAAAAATGTTGAATAGATTGACAAATAATATTGGTTGATTTAGTATTATATACACGCGCGTTTGTACGAGAACCAGCCCAGTCTTACAGAGATATGGTACCACTCTCGGAGCGCATATAAAAAAGCGAAACATTCGGGTGGAACCGTCTTGATTACAACATCTTGACCCCGATATACATAGTTTTGTATATCGGGTTTTTATTTACTCGGATAGTAAATGCTCGCTGTGTAATTCCATTTATTGCAGCAGCAGGTAATTTAATTTGTATGACACAAGAGCAATTGGATCATGTTCGGCATTCTGCCGCTCACATGTTGGCTGCAGCTGTTTTAGAGTTATATCCAGGAACTAAATTAGGAATCGGTCCAACTATAGAAAATGGTTTTTACTATGATTTTCTGTTTCCCGAAGGTGTGGTAGTTTCCGAAACTGACCTAAAGGATATCGAGAAAAAAATGAAGCACATCATTAAAGGTAATCATAAGTTTGTTGGTAGAAAAGTTACGGCCAGTGAAGCGGAGGTTGAAGAGGCAGGCCAGCCATTTAAATTAGAGCTTATCAAAGAATTTGCCGCTGAAGGTAAAGAGCTTACTATATATGAATCTGGGCCATTTAAAGATTTATGCCGCGGCGGTCATGTGGAAAATACTAATGAAATCCCTTTAGACGGTCTTAAATTACAACGGGTGGCTGGTGCTTATTGGCGAGGCAGTGAGCAAAATCCAATGATGACTCGTATATATGGTTTATTATTTACCGACAAGGAGGAGCTTGAAGCGTATCTTGCAAAAATCGAAGAAGCAAAAAAACGAGATCATCGAAAGCTCGGTGCGGAGCTTGACCTGTTCACTTTTTCAGATTTGGTTGGATCTGGTTTGGCATTGTGGACTCCTAAAGGCACAATGTTGCGCAATACGCTTGATGACTTTGTATGGCAACTGCGAAAAGATAGAGGTTATGAAAAAGTTAGTATTCCGCATATTACTAAAAAAGAATTATACGAAACGAGCGGACATTGGGATAAATTTAAAGACGATTTATTTAAAATTACTACGCGTGAGGGGCATGAATTTGCGATGAAACCAATGAATTGTCCTCATCATACGCAAATATATAATCACATATCTCGCAGCTATCGCGATTTGCCGCAGCGTTATACTGAAACCACGATGTGTTATCGTGATGAACAAACAGGTGAGTTGCATGGCCTGTCTCGAGTGCGTGGTTTTACTCAAGATGATGCACATGTATTTTGCCGCGAAAGTCAGGTAAAAGAAGAGATGTTTAAGATATGGGATATTATCGAAGCTTTTTATAAAGCGGTTGGTTTTGGCGATTTGCGCGTGCGTCTGTCTTTGCACGACCCAAAGAACCCGGAAAAATATTTGGGCACCAAAGAAGTTTGGGAACGAACTGAGTCTCAATTGCGTGATATGGTACGCGAACGCGGCGTGGAAGCGTTTGAAGCATTAGGCGAAGCGGCTATGTATGGTCCAAAAATAGATTTTATGGCTAAAGATTCCATTGGCCGGGATTGGCAAGTAGCTACGATACAAATAGATCGTATGCAGCCGGAGCGGTTTGATCTGGTTTGTGTTAATGAGCAGGGAGAAAAAGAACGGATTGTCATGGTGCATGCAGCCATTATGGGTTCCATTGAAAGATTTTTATCTATTATGATTGAGCATCATGTCGGCGCATTTCCGGTATGGGTGTCGCCAGTGCAGGTGCAATTGGCGCCAGTATCTGCTAAGCATGTGGATGGGGCGCGTGAATTGGCTAAAGAGTTAGTTGGGCATGGCGTACGGGTTGGTGTTGATGATGCGGATGAAACCATTGGTAATAAAGTGCGCAAAGCAGCCGGGCAGAAGATTCCGTATATTGTGGTGGTTGGTGATAAAGAGTTGTCTGGTGAGCCGTGGATGATTCGGGTTCGGGGTCAAAAAGATCAGGTTCAGATGAGCAAGGAAGATTTTATAGAAAAAGTTAAGCGAGAAATACAAGATAAATTGGCTAATATTAGCTAAAATATATTAAAATCTTATTGACAAAATGCCTAAAAAATGGTATACTATATATTGTAAGTATTTATATATTTAAACAATATATATGTCAGATTTAAGAGGACAAAGAGGTGTAGATTTTGCTGCCGAACAAAGGCGTCAGGAAGAGTATAGAAGAACAGTGGTGAGACCTCCGGCTGCAGCAGGCACAGAACAACCGTCGACGCTATTTGCTCAAGGCACCCGCGAAGGCGCTAGAGTGCCAAAACCTAAAGCAGAGCAACCGAAGGTTTACGTTATAGATGAAAAAGAAAGCAAAGAACTTTAATGTTTAAGATAAAAACATCCGCTTAGCGGATGTTTTTGGTTTAGTTATATAGAAAATACTGTGGAAAATAAACTGCCAAAAATAATTGTCGTACTCGGTCCAACTGCGTCTGGAAAAACAGATTTGGCTTTGCGGTTGGCAAAAAAATATAATGGTGAAATTGTTTCCGCAGATTCGCGTCAGGTGTATAAAAAAATGAATATTGGTACGGCCAAGCCAGTGGGTGAGTGGAAAGACGGCGCGTATATAGTTGAGGGCGTGCCGCATTATATGATGGATATTGTAAATCCGGATGAAGATTTTAGTTTGGCTGATTTTAAAAACATGGCTACAAATAGTATTTATGATATTTTAAAAAGAGGCAAACTGCCAATTATTGTTGGTGGCACTGGACTGTATGTGTGGACAATTATAGATAATTTAGATATTCCTACAGTTAAACCTAACCCAGAATTACGAAAGGAGTTGGAGAAAAAGAGCTTGGCTGAGCTGGTGTTACAGCTGCAAGAGTTGGATCCACAAACGGCAGAGAAAATAGATGTCAAAAATCCACGGCGAGTTTTGCGTGCTTTGGAAGTGGCAATTTCCAGCGGACAATCTTTTATAGCGCAACAGACTAAATCTGAGCCGCTATTTAATGCATTGCAAATCGGTATTAATATATTAAAAGAAGAGCTGGATATACGTATTGAAAAAAGAGTAGATGTGCAAATGAGAGATGGGTTGTTGGCTGAAACTGAGACGTTACAAGCTTCTGGATACGATTGGAATTTGCCGAGTATGAGCGGAATTGGTTATAGGCAAATTGGGTATTATCTGCAGGATAAAATGAGTTTGTCCGAAGCTGTAGAAACTCTTAAAACCGATACAAAAAAATACGCTAAACGCCAAATTACCTGGTTTAAACGAGATAAGCGAATACATTGGATAAAGAATGACGATAAAGAGAAAACAGAAGAATTGATAGAAAACTTTTTGAAGAGCTAAAAGTTTTTAATTAAGTGGTAATTCCTCTCCCATAAAATCAAGCTTTTCTCCAGTTATAGTATCTTCGGCTTGAACATGCACTTTTGAGATTAGCAAGTTTTGAGTAGGATTTATCTTGTTAAGAGTGACTGAAAAAGGCAGGGCAAGCACATCAACACTTTCTGGCATAGCGGGAATATTCCAGGTAATTTTTTTAGTACCAGCATTATAGTTTATTTCACCGGCTGGAGCTGCCTCAGGCAGGCTGACCGAAACATCGCCGAATATATCGGCGATAAGGGTTACATTTTTCAGAGGGTGAAAATTATTGGTGAGTACCCAGTTTATTTGATGTTTTGCACCAGCTCCAGAACCAGACACAGAATCTCGCGCCTCAAAAGCAAGGTCAGAGTTAACGGTCATAACAATTTGGTTGCTGGAAATGCTTTGATTTTTATCGGCAACGTCTCTGAAGCTTACATCCGCCAATGCGGTAATGGTAAATGAATTACCAAGCGCGGAAAGATCAATCGCGTCGGTGTCGCGCAGCGGAAGAGAGATGTCAATCGTAATTTCTTTGCCCTTAGCAATGCTGGCAAGTTCAGGAATTTTATTTTTATCCCATGTAATTTCACCTTTGCGCAGCGTGTCGTTTATCTGCGTGCCGCGTATGTCGCCATCGTATGTGTCTTTAATTTTTGGCCAGTCAATGAGGGTCAGTTTTTTTATAGCCGGACCAGTAAGGCTTAGGTGTACGGTGGCGTTTTTAATTGTTTCCGTGCTTTGGTTTTTTAGAGACAGGGTCAGGTTTAGGTTGCCGCCTGGTTGCACGCTAAAATTTGCAAGCGACCCGTTAATAGCCAAGTTAAAATTTACATCGTTTTGCGCCAGTTCGGTTGTGATTTTGTTATCGAGCAGGCTAAATGTTTTGTTGTTGGCAGTAACAAGCAGGGCGCCGGAAATATCGCCTGTTTCTTGGCTTGAGCTGGAGAAGTTTCCGGCTAGTTTGTATGTCCAAGTATCTGCGGCAGAGGTTTGGGTTTTGCCAGGTTCTACCACCCAGGTTAAGTCTTTAGTCAGAGCAGGAGAAGAAGAAGTCAGGGCGAAATTTTTTGGCCATGAAGGTTTAATTTCTATTTTTGAGATAGCTGAATCTGCCTGTTTTTTTAAAGTGAATGTATACTCGGAAGCGTTGCCAACCGTTGTTTTATTGGAGCCGGCGACTGTCAGGGTAAACGGTGATTTGTCGGTGGTGATATCCATGATTGAGGCGGTTTGCAGTTCGGAACCAAAATTAGCTGGTTGGTAGGTAAGGAAAGCGCGTAATGATTGTTTTTGTCCTACAGATCCATACAATATGCCGGTTATTGAGAGTTCTTTCTTTTTGCCTGCAGGAATTGAGCCGACATCCCATTCGGTATGGCCAAGGTTTTTTGCCTCAAGACTGCTTTGGGAAAATACAAAACCTTCCGGGTACTGTATGTTTAGTATGGCTTTTTTAATATCTACACCCTGATTATTTTCATAAGCGATGATGTAAGTTGTTGTCGCTCCGGCAATAGTCGTGGCAGGACCGGAGATATGCATTTCAATTTTATCTTCAGCAAATTTTTGATTTCCCGGCATAAAAAATAGCCCTACCCAAGCTGCGGCTGCCAATACGCCGCCAAACAGAAGTATGCCCAAAAAAGTTTTAAATGTAGAATGTGTTTTTTTGATTTTAATTTTTTTCATATCAGGCAGATGACCTGATTCATCTTGGTAAATTTGTGTTAGCTGTTTAGATATTTTTGTTTCTTTTATACTCTCGCTGGCTCGTGCAGCTGCGGTTTTCACCGTTCGCTTGCGGCGAGGTTTTTTAATTTCTGGTTCTGTGTTTTCCGAGAGAGAAGTGGAAGAAAAAGATGGCTCTTCAGGCATATATATTAGGGTTAGATAATTTGTAATTATTCATTTTTTTTCATGACCAAACTCCAGATTTGATCTTCGTTAAGCGCGGTGTTAGCGACAGAAATGCCGTTTGGCGCAGCTAAAACACCGAGGCCGTTATGCCAGGCAGGAGACCAGCTGTTTGGATAAATGATCTGGCTTTCAAATTCGCTATCCACACCCGATTGTTTTTGGGCAATAAGCTGGTAGGTGGAAGCAGGGTTTTGGTTTTGGAAAATTTTTGTCCAGTTATCGAGGTTGGTGCGAGAATCATCAGACCAGGCTTTAAATGGCAGTTTGTAAATGAACTGTACCTGGGAAGTTTGACCTGGTTCGGTAATGATCCAGTTGCCAAATGAGGTTTTGCCAAATTCATTTATGATTTTTGTGCCAGAGGTTGGGTCTGTGCCCATTTCTTTTTCCATTTGGGATAAGAAAATATCTTTTTCATACCAAGTTTCAGGTACTTTAAACATTCTTTCGTCTGGCCAGGTAAAGCCGCTGGCGCGCACAAGTTCGCTTCCTTGAGGTGTATATAGTCGCAGATAGTCTATGTTGGTTTGACCATATAAATCTTCATCTGGGTTTCCAGTGTGTTTTCTGGTAATAACCACGCTGTCTAAAATTGTTCCATCCGGTTGCACAACAGCTTGATGGCTTATGTGCTGTTTAATTTTTGCGTCGCTTTTTTGTCCTTGAATATTTGTATTTACTACCATCATGTAATCCTGGTT
>CAZLNR010000015.1:0-3280 GCA_964561035.1 uncultured Gammaproteobacteria bacterium
GCAACATCTTCAATATTTAATATTTCTTCAGTTGTCTCTTCAAGCATTTTCAGAGTCTTTGCTAATGGAAAAGTACTTATCGGCACTTCAACAATTGGCGTAACTTCAACCTTGGATGTTGGCGGACAAATAGAAGTAAATCTTACCAGTCCAACCAATGCAACTTCTGCGTTATGTCATGTGGATAACGGAGCAACCGATAATCAAGTCATTTATGACTGTAATGGTACGGTATCGGCCGACTATATGGAAATGTACGCTGCCGATGTTGGTTTGCAGCTTGGGGATGTGGTAGTACTAAGTAATAATTTTGTAACTACCTCTGATGGAAATTATATTCCTAAATTAAGCAAATCAACCGGTCCATATCAAAATGGTTTAGTGGGTATTATTTCAGATTCGGCTCAAGCCGGCGATTTTAATAGTATTGGTCATAATGTTTCAGACTCTGATAATCCGCTACCTTTAGCCCTTGCTGGTCGCGTGAGAATTAAAGTAACTAATAGCAACGGCGCAATTCATGTAGGCGATAAATTAACTTCTTCAAATATTGCTGGTGTGGCAATGAAAGCAACTGGCGAAGGCCCAACTGTTGCGGTTGCTATGGGTGATTATAATAGTGCTGAAGTTGGAACAGTAATGGCTTTTGTAAACTTAAATTGGAACAATACGTTATATCAGGCTCTTACTGTTGAAACAAATAGCAGCAGTCTAATTGTTGGTAGTATAAGCAGTCCTCGCGATGTGGTAATAAACGGAAATATATCATTTGGTCAAACCGGCATATTTAATACTCTCTCATTCGCAACCTCAACCTTGTTTGAATCAGGCGTAGAAAGCTTTGTGGGTGCGCGCGCCTTTACCTTTAACGCAACAAATTTTGGATCATCTGCAGATAATTATATTATTTCTTTGCGCGCTAATAATAACCCTGTGTTCTCAGTTGCTGCCAATGGAGACGTGCATGCTTTAGGAAATTATTATGGCGCAAGTGCGGTATTTGGAACCTCTACCAATCCGGGAGATTTAGCAGAGCGTGTTGATATAGCTGCGGACGATACTGTAGAAGCTGGAGATGTGGTGATGGTAGATGCTAGTGCTCCTGATACATACAGAAGAACAAGCCAGTCATATACCGAAGCGGTAGCGGGTGTAATCTCAACCAACCCAACTATCGTGGTTGGTAATGGCAAGACAGAAAATACGGCAGTAATGGCAATGGTAGGTCGTGTGCCTGTTAAAGTTTCAGCTGAAAACGGGTTGATTAAAAAAGGTGATTTATTGGTAAGTGCATCACTTCCTGGTTTTGCTATGAAATATGATCCTACCAAAGATAAAAACAATAAAGTGGTAGGCATAGTAGGTCTAGCTTTGGAATCTCTTGATACTTCTTCAACAGGAAAGGTGCTTGCCTTAGTTCGTACTGCTTGGGTATACAATAAAGATAAGGATATTGAAGATTTGCGCAGAGATATTGAATCTGTGGCTGGCGTATCAACTAGCAGCACTATAGAAAACCTTAGTGTTCAAGGAACTGGCAGTACGCTTTCTTATACAGATGATCTTAATTTGCAAAACCATTCATTGTTAAATGTAGCGGGTATTTTTGGTAAAAATAACAAATGGAGAATAGATGAGTTTGGCAATCTGATTCAAAAGATTAACACTGTGGCAGGAGAAAAAGAGATTTATGGTTTGCAAAGTGTTGGAAAACAAGAGATAGTTATTTCCGGCACCAGTACGTTAGAAAATGGTATAAAACAAGTGGTGTTAGCCGACTTGGATCAGGCAATAATAGATAAAACTGTTCCGCTTAAGATTCAGATTACTATGTCTGGAGAAACTAATGGCGTATATGTCTTCGAAAGAAACTATGACAGCTTTACGGTAAAAGAAAATAATAATGGCCAAAGTAACGCCGCATTTGACTGGACGGTAATTGCTAAGGTGCTTTCAGAAGACCAGGTACAACCGGAAGTTCCAATTATTGATCAAAGCTCTGGTGCTGCAAGTACAGACACTTCAAATATTGATGTTGTACCAGATATCTCTGTTACAAGTAGTCCAGAAATACTTTCAAGTACCGAAACAGTCGTTCCCGCACCAGAACCAGCTGTGATTGAAACAGTAGACACATCATCTACAACTCCTTAAATAATAAAATCTGACAATGGCAGAATGTAGTATGAAACATGCGTTTACAAAAATGATTATCTTGGCGCTGTTTGTGGTAAGCTCATTCTGCGTCATTTTGGTTGCAAAAGGAGCTGATCAGAGTGTTACAGTGCAAGCAAATGTACCTTCGGCGGGCGGCGGAGGTGGTGGAGGGGGCGGCGGAGGCGATCAGTCGCCTTCGCTGTTTAATGTAAACTCAAGCACAACATATACATCCGCCCAAATCACCTGGGAAGCAACCGATGATAGAGGTATAGAAAGTGTAGTGTTTGTGTATGGTTTGAGTACGGCTTATGGCAGTTCAGGTAATGTAACCGGAAATTACCAAACTACCTTGGTCAGTTTAGCAACAGGCACAATTTATTATTATAAAATTTCAGTGACAGATACAGGTCTGCATACGGTGGAGTATGCAGGAAGTTTTAGCACCCAAGCTTCACCAATTCCGCCGCCAGATACCACTGCTCCCACTATAACAAATGTTCAAGTTAGTACAGGGGTTACCACTGCAACTATAACATGGGTAACAAACGAAAATGCAGATAGCCAAATTTTATACGGCAACACTGTTTCGTATGGCAGTAATTATTTTGATCCAACCCAGACGTTGTCTCATAGCGTTTTATTGTTTAATTTAGATCCAAATACTTTCTATCATTTTCAGATAGTTTCTACTGATGCAGCGGGGAACAGTAGTAGCACAGCCGATATTACTTTTACTACTAAAGCTGATATTGTGCCTCCGCCCGATGTTTCAAATTTTATTTTAACGACTACCAGCAATTCAATTGTTCTGTCTTGGACAAATCCAAGTCTTGTGGGTACGCCGGATTTTAATGGAGTGAGAGTGTTGCGGAAAATTGGGGGCAGTTCAAGCGGGTTGGCAGATGGAGTGCAAGTGTATTCGGGTAGTGCAGAAACTTTTACTGATACAAGCGTGGCAGTAAATACTAACTATTTTTATACTATTTTTTCGATCGATACCTCAGGAAATACAAGTCCGGGAGTTTTTCGTAATGGGCAAATTGTTCCAGCCTCAGTTCCGGTCGAAATTTGTGGTAATGGCATAGATGATAATAGCAATGGATTGATTGATTGTGCTGAT
>CAZLNR010000015.1:3380-7376 GCA_964561035.1 uncultured Gammaproteobacteria bacterium
AATTTGTGGTAATGGCATAGATGATAATAGCAATGGATTGATTGATTGTGCTGATATGGCTTGTTCAGCATTATCGCAGTGTGCAAGCACTTCAACTCCGCCAGCAGAAATTTGTGGTAATGGCATAGATGATAATAGCAATGGATTGATTGATTGTGCTGATGCGGCATGTAGCGCCCTTTCTGCCTGTTCTAATACTCCGGTAAATGCTGTGTGTGGGAATGGCTTGGATGATGATAGCGATGGTTTGGTGGATTTTCCTGCGGATAAAGGATGTTCTTCAATTACAGATACTGATGAGTATAATGCGCCGGAGTCTACTGTTCCATCATTTGAAAAAATTAATATAAACGATGTGCAGTTTTTAACTGCTAATAGAAAAATTACTTTGGCAATCACCGGAAATACGATAATGGGCTTACAAGGAGCTGGTCTAACTGTGGCTGTGCCTGAAGATAAATTATACGCTGCCCCAAGAACAATGGTGTTGCAAATTGGCGATACTGATCGCCATCAATTTATTTACAGCGCTACTGCCAAGGAATACATCGCTGAAGTTTCGTTTGCTCGCATAGGGATAGCGCAAGCATATATTGAAATTGATTATGGAGGCGGGCAGCAAGACGCTGTTGGTTTTAGTATTAGAGCTGTGCCTATGGGTAAAGTGCTGGGCGGCAACTCGGTTCCCCTTGAAGGTGCAGAAATAATTTTAAAAGATGGGAATGGAAACCCGTTTAGCATGGGAGAATACGGGCAATTAAACCCAATATATTCTGATGCTGATGGAAATTTTGGTTGGATGGTGCCAAACGGTAGCTATGTTGTTACTGTTAGGAAAAATAATTTTTATGAACGCACGGTTAATATTAGTAATGTTGCTAATAATATTATAAGTCAAAATTTTACTCTAATTGCCGAACCGGAAAAATTAGTGCTTGCTATTGATCCAGATTTATCAATCCAAGATAATGTAAAAAACATTGCCGGATCTGTAGTAAAACAAACCAAGGTTTTATCCAATGTTGCAGTTCAGAAAATTCAAGACGCAGCTACTGATCCCGAGGTTAAAAAAGTAAATGAAACAATTGTAGCTCCTGCGGTTATTACTACTGTGGTTGTCGGTGCTGCACCGCTCATTTCCTGGCTTGATTTCGTGCCGTTTTTACGATTGTTATTCTTGCAGCCGCTTATGCTTCTCGGTTGGCGCCGTCGAGAGAAATGGGGGTTAGTATATAACACTTTGAGCAAGCTGCCTATAGATTTGGCCATGGTGCGTTTGGTGAATGCGGAAACGGGGAAGGTAGTGCAATCAAAAGTAACCGATTCAAAAGGCAGGTTTATTTTTACAGTTGGACCAGGTAAGTATAAAATTCATGTACAAAAAAATACTTTTATTTTCCCATCCCAATTTTTAGCAGATTATAAAAATGACGGACAGAAAGCCGAGATATATCATGGAGAGATTATAGAGGTGCGCGCGCCAAGCAGCATTACTGCAATTATTCCACTCGATCCTGCTGGGGCGCAAAAAAAGCCAGTGCGGTTGGTGTGGGAAAAAATTGCTCGCCGAGCCCAAACTTTTGTTTCAGTTTTAGGAATTGTTATTACCGCTGGTTCTCTGTATATATCTCCTAAGTGGTATGTTGGGGTATTGTTGGGTGTGCATGTAGCATTTTTCTTTCTGTTTAGAAAATTAGCGTTGCCGCCTAAGATTAAAAATTGGGGAATAGTCTACGATCAGTCCACCAAAGCCCCAATTTCTCGCGTGGTGGCTCGTTTATTCAATGCACAATTTAATAAACTGGTTGATACGCAAATCACCGATGGTAGTGGAAAATATTATTTTATGGCTGGAGATGCTCGGTTTTATGTTACTTATGAGCATAAGGAATATCACCCTCAAAAAACAGATATCATTAATTTGGAAGGTAAAGAATCGGAGGCTATTACGGCTGAGGTGGCATTGAAAAAAAGCTAGTTTTAGCTAATCTAGTTGACAAAAAATTACCCGTGCTTTACAATTTAACAAGTTTTATTTAGGGCCAATAGCTCAGCTGGCTAGAGCGCTTCCATGGCATGGAAGAGGTCTGGGGTTCAAATCCCCATTGGTCCACAATAGTAATCTCTATGTCCCTATCAGTCGGAATTGTCGGTTTGCCTAATGTTGGAAAATCAACTTTGTTTAACGCTCTGACTCGCAGCAAGCAGGCCGATGCTCAAAATTATCCTTTCTGCACCATAGATCCTAATGTAGGGGTGGTAGAAGTGCCGGACGCTCGATTGCAAAAATTGGCTGATGTTTCAGTTTCAAAAAAAGTAATTCCTACAGCGATAGAGTTTGTGGATATTGCCGGTTTGGTAAAAGGCGCTTCGGAAGGCGAGGGTTTGGGAAATAAATTTTTATCTCATATTAGAGAGGTTGATGCTATAGTACAAGTAGTGCGCGCATTTTCTGATGCCAATGTTATTCATGTGCATAACAAAGTTGATCCGCATAACGACGCAGAAGTCATCAATCTTGAATTGGCGTTGGCAGATTTGCAAACTGTGTCAAAACGACTTGATACAGTAAAGCGTTCGGCTAAGGGAGCTTCGGCAAAAGAATTTGAGAAACAAATTGAAGTGTTAGCTCGTGTAGAGAAAGAATTGCAAGAAGGCCGTCCGGCACGATCTCTTGAATATACCGAGGATGAAAAAAATATCATGAAAGAATTGCAGCTTTTAACCATGAAGCCGATGTTATATGTGGTAAATATTGATGATGCGGCCGGTAACACCACTCCTCGAGTTGATGAAAAAACACCCCAAATTGAAATTTCTGCTAAACTAGAAGCGGAGTTGGCCGAACTAACTCCTGAAGAAGCGCGTGAATATTTACAAGAGCTCGGTATGAAAGAAACCGGTCTTGACAAGCTTATCACTGCCAGTTATAAATTGCTTGAGTTGATTACTTTCTTTACATCGGGTGAGCAAGAAACACGAGCTTGGACAGTTCGGCAGCAGACAAAAGCGCCGGATGCGGCCGGGGTTATTCATACGGATTTTATCAAAGGATTTATAAAAGCAGATGTGGCTAGTTGGGAAGATTTTGTAGGCGCCGGTGGCTGGGCAAAAATAAAAGAAACAGGGAAACTTCGCCTGGAAGGCAAGGAGTATATAGTGAGAGATGGCGATGTGTGCTATTTCCACGTTCAATAATTTATTTATAAACATAAAAGACGCTTTTGTAAGCGTCTTTTATGTTTTAGATTATTGTTTTTTAAATCTCCAGATTTCTCTGCCGACGCGCTGGTCGGGGCGAGCATAAAGAAGCGAAGTTGTGTTTTCAAAAAATGGATCAAGAGCAAAGCCGAGCTGCTTAATTTCTTTTTGACATTCAATTTTTATCCATTCATTCTGCCATTTAAAGCATGGAACTAAAAATACGACTGTGCCGCCAGGTTTTAATATGCGCTGGAATTGGGCAAAGGCTGCTAAGTATAATTGTTTTAAGCTGTGCGCTTGAGCCAGCAATTCTTCTTTGGTTTCTCGCCCCTTAAGCGGTTTGCCTAAGTACGGTTCAGTGGCGATCGCATCTATAGATGATGGTTTGAGCATGTTAGAAATTTGCAAAACATCGCAAACTTTTAACGACGCCATATTTTCAACAAGATCAATGCCAAATTGCTGCGCAGTCCAGGCAATATTTTTTTGTGAATCTGCAACAGCTTTTTCGGAAGAGTCTGTGCCGATAAGATTTGAGTATCCGAGCAGCAATGCCTCGCTGATGATAGTGCCTGATCCGCAAAATGGATCAAGAAGTGCTGTTTGGTGAGAAGCTCCTGTCAGGTTTATCATGATCATTGCAAGTTTGGGCGGTAGCATTCCGCTCACATCATCGCGTCCTGGTCTGCCAAAATCTCGGGCGCTAAATTCTTCAAAGGGCTGCACAGATTCGGTTTTTGCTAGTGAAAAAACATTGTGTCCGCTTTGGAAAATTAAAAATTCTCGCCCGCG
>CAZLNR010000015.1:7476-19169 GCA_964561035.1 uncultured Gammaproteobacteria bacterium
TTAATTGTGCCGCCAATATGCTTGATAAAATCAGGGTCTAGAGGCCTGTCTATTTCGGCGCGTAAAATCGGACCGCGGTTTTGTTTGTTGTATTCTAAGAAGAATTTGCTGTCAGTATGCTGCTTGAGCACGGTTTCAATTTCTGAAACAGAAATTAGTTTTTCTCTGCCTAAAACAAACCAGTATACGTGGGGTTTTGACTTGCTATTGTTTTGAGCTGGTTGAGGCATATGTAGAGGATGTTGTCGGTTGGTAGTAGAATACATTGCGTATATCAGGGGAAAAGTACTCCAATTTGCTCTTTTTTTCAATAGCGGCTGCCGCTCGCTCAAAAGCTGCTAGATCAAGATTGTAAATATTAACACTTGATTTTAGCGCGACAATAGTACTGCTATCAGCGATAGTAGTGTAGATATTTTGATAAATAAAGTAATAGGTAAGTCCTATGCCCGATATAAGGATGGCAAAAATGCAGATATATACGATGCGCCAAACTCCGTAGCTGGTTTTATACGCAGTTGTTTTATTTTTATTCATTAACATATAATTCAAGAGAAAGGTTTGTGTTGACCTGAGGCGACACTTCGCCTTCTTTAGTGAAGATTGGCGTCATTTGCAATTGTGTAATATTGATAAAATAGTGTGAAGTCTCAATTTCGGCAATATATTTGAGCGCATCATTATATTTTCCTTTAATATTTAAAGAGATGGAGGCAGTTCTATTTTTGCCAATCTGATCCAAGTTAGAGGAATTTATTGATTGAGTAAGATTATATTTTGCGGCTGTGCTTTCAAAGAAAGTAATCAATTTTAACTCATCTCCAGATTTGAAAAGGAATGTATCAAAACCAGCCGAAGCGGATTTAATTTCCTCAAGCCGTTTGCGGGTAATGCGAGAGTTGAGCGACTGCTGGTACTTTTCTTCTAGCAACACGCGAAGTTTATAGCTTTCTGCCGCGGTTTTTCTAATATTGAGCGTGGTTGGAACCAGAATAGCGCCGGTAATAATCAAAAACAAAAAGATGAGCAGGCTTACCTTAATAATAATTTTTTTTGTCGGATCAATAGTCATAGGCGCGTTTAATTTTTAGTTTTGATCTGGAATTCAAACTTTACATCCTCTTTCTGAAATAATTGCGACACGGGGGTTTCTACGGAAGCGATCCAAGGTATTTTCTTTAACACTTCTTGATAATTCAGTAATGCTGATCGGGAAACGGCAATGCCGGTCAATATAATACTTTGAGAGTCGTTATTAATCTGGACAGCATTCATCTTTATATCTTTTGGCAGAGTGTTGCTTAAGTCAGTTAATTTTGGAATAAGCGGAGAGAATTTTTTACTTGCCAAATTAACATTTCGGATAAGTCCATTAATGTTTTTTGCATCCTGGTTGTAGTTATAACTCTCTTTTTGTATCAGGGTTGCAGCGCGCGCTAAATCTACAAAATCTTGTTCCAATACTATCCATCCCCAAATGAGTGTTGCGGTCATAACCGTTACTACCATTAAAAATAGCTCGGTAATGTGTTTGATAAATAAAAAATTAATAATCGACTCCAAGCGTATTTTTTTATTGGTAGGTAGCAGGCTTAAGTTAATATCCATCATATTGCAAAGTTATATGTTTTCATGCTTTTGATTTTGTAAAGGATTTTGCATGACACGGAGCGCTAAGCCGATAGCGTTAGCCAGAGATAAGCTCTTTTTATTTTCAAATTCGTACAATTTTTTATTTTCTAGGTTTTTCCATGGATGGCCGGGTTGGGCGGTAATTTTAAGTTGTTTAGAAATAAATGAATCAATATTTTGAAAATTTGACATACCCCCGCACAGAGTTATATGGTTTACGTCGTTTATATTGTCAAAATGCTCTTTATAGAATAAAAGAGCTGTTTTGAGTTCGTTAATCAGTTTTTCGGTTGTTTCGGAAACTGCTTTTAGATAATTAGGATTTTTAGGATCATACTGTAATCCATTTTTGATTTTAAGATCTTCCGCTTGTTCATGTTCAATTTTTAATTCTTGAGCAATGGTCGAAGTGGTAATTTCGCCTGAAAAGTTGAGAGTGGTGCTAAATTGAATGCTGCTATTATCATAAATGGTTAGATTTGATCTGGTGGCGCCTAAATCAAGAATAGCGCGAGCTTGGCCGGTATAATCTTTATCCTGGGTAATCAGAGCGCGCGCGATTGCGGTTGCTTCTGTTTCTAGGGCAATAGGATTTAAACCGACACTTTCCAGCAAGTACGTATATGAATCCGCGATAATTTTAGGTACCGCAGCAACTAAGATTTGGGTTTTTTTCTCATCCGAAGTAGGAGTAATTATTTGCCAATCCAAATAGGTGTCTTCGAGTTCATACGGAAGATGTTTTTTTGTTTGATAAGCAACATCAACAGAGGTAATAGTTTTGTAATTAGTTTCAATGTCGATAAGCTTAAGAAAAGTTTTTGGTTCTGGTAAGCTGGCAGCTACCCAAGGTGAGGTGATTGGTTTAAAACTGCCGCCTTCTTTTCCAAGCAGGTGTAATAATTTTTTGCGTACCGGTTCTGGTTGTTGAATTTCTCCGTTAACAATTAGTCCAGGTGGAAGCGAAGTGGTGCGGATTTCTTTGATATTAAAAACCTGTCGTCTATAAAAAGCAACAGGAGTCAGTTGTACCAGTTTAATGGATAGATCGCCGATATCAAGACCAAAGCCATCAGAGAAAGGATTGTGCAAAAGCATATTAAATATTTTGCGATAACGAATATAGCGGCATAATGATTGCAACAGCTATGCCAGCCACTGCCAAGCCCATTACTAAGATAATTATTGGTTCAATAATAGTGGTAAAATTTTTCATCGTATTATCTACTTCGTTGCCATAATATTCTGAAAGTTCGCGTAACATGCTTTCGCTTTTGCCGGATTTTTCACCGACCATAATCATTTCTGTAACCATAGGAGGAAAAACTGCAGGGAAGCGGCGCAAAATCTCTGAGAGAGATTCGCCTTTTTTGAGAGATTCGGACACGATAAGGAGCTTTTCTTTGTATACTACATTACCTACTACTTCTGAAGCAATTTTGGTGGCGTCTATAATGGGAATAGTACTTTCAAGCAAAGAAGACATGGTAAGAGTAAATCGAGCAAGGTTGATTTTTTTTATGACCAAGCCGATAATTGGGAGTTTGATATTTAAAGCATGGACTATGCGTTTAACCTTATACACCTTAAGCAATCGTGCGGCTCCGATAACAAGTAAAATAAGTCCAATTAACATCCAGATGCCATATTGTTGGGTAAAATCGGTAAAGCTAATTAGAATTCTGGTGGGGAGTGGTAATTGAGCATTGAACTCTTTAAACATGATTAACAACTTTGGCAAAATAAACACCACCACCTCAACGCTAATGCCGGCCATAGCCATAACGATAACCGCAGGGTACATAAGCGCGCCTTTGATGCGCGAGGTAAGTTCATGGTTTTTTTTCATCTGTACAGCAATTTGATCAAGAGAAGTTTCCATTTTTCCTGCTGTTTCTCCGGCAGCGATCATGCTGACATAAATAGGAGGAAAAATATCTGGGTAGCGCGCCAAAACCTCGCTGAATTGCAAGCCTTTTTCTACTCCATCTCTTATTTCACCGATAACCTTCTGCAGCTTTTTATTTTCAATCTCTTCGCTTAAGATGCGCAGCGCGTCAATAAGCGAAAGGCCTGCCTTTACCATGGTCTTAAGGTGGCTGATAAATAAAATCTTCTGCACTACAGGTACGCGATGCAAGTGTGATTCAACAAAATTATTGATTTTAATTTCTAGGGGAGAAAGTTGTTTGGCAGGTTTTGCCATAATGGTATTATTCTTTAGTAACGCGTAAAACTTCGCTGATTGTAGTGATGCCCATTTTTGCTTTTATAAGTCCGTCTTCAAGCATGGTGATCATGCCCTTATCGCGAGCATATTTTTTAATATCATCAGCAGTACCGTGCGCATTGATCATTTTTATGAGCTCATCATCCATTTCCATGATTTCATAGATGCCCATGCGGCCTTTATAGCCGGTTTGTCCGCATCTGTTGCAGCCTTCGCCTTTGTAGAAAGTAATTTTTTCCACATCAGATCCTTCGTCTTTGTAATCTTTTGGTATGTTGGTTTTAAATAGCGCTGAAATTTTCTTAACATCAAATACTTTTGCTAGTTCGTCTTCAGAGGTCTTGTCTAAGAAAAATTCTTTTTTACAAGACTGGCAAATTTTACGCACCAAACGCTGTGCCATAACAATATTGGTTGTGTAAGCGACGAGAAATGGAGGTACGCCCATATCTATCAAACGGGGCAAAGTGGTTGGGGCGTTGTTGGTGTGAAGTGTGGAGAGTACTAAGTGCCCGGTCATAGCTGCGTTAATAGCAATTTCCGCAGTTTCTTCATCACGGATTTCTCCCACCATGATAATATTTGGGTCTTGGCGTAAAAAAGCGCGCAAACCAGCAGCAAACGTAAAGCCTACTTTAGCATTGATCTGGCTTTGGTTAACACCAGGCATGCGGTATTCAATAGGATCTTCAATGGTAGAAATGTTTACTCCGGGTTGGTTGAGGATACCAAGTACGGAATATAGAGTTGTGGTTTTACCAGAACCGGTTGGGCCGGTAACCAGTATCATGCCATGAGGTTTTTTAATAGCGTTTTCCAAAATAGCGCGCGGCTTTTCCAAAAATCCGAGCTGGTCAAGCGTTACGGCTTTAGCGCCTTCATGTAATAAGCGCATTACAATTTTTTCACCATCGTACACAGGTATGATAGATACGCGAAAAGCCATCTTTTCATCCTGGATTTGGATTTTAAAACGGCCGTCCTGAGGGACCATGTGTTCGTCTATTTTTAAATTGGAAAGGATTTTTACTCTGGCAATAAGGCCATTCTGCACGTTTTTTGGCAAAGTCATGATTGGTTTTAAGATGCCGTCTATGCGGTAGCGTACGGAAAGTTCTTTTTCATTTGGTTCAATATGGATATCTGAAGCATTTTCGTATACTGCATGCTCAAGGATTGTATTGACAATGTTGATAGTAGGAATCTCTTCAGCAGCCTTTTTAAGATCAGTACCGGCTTCTTCACCGTGGGAATCCTGAACAATGCGTAAATCATCCTCCAGTTCGGCGTGGTAGCGGCGCAAGGCTTCTTTTAAGTCTCCGGGGGCTGTGATAAATACTTTCGGCTCTAACCCTGTCTTTCTGCGTAAGAATTCAATAGTTTGGATATCGGTCGGATCAGTCATGGCCAATTTAATGTCATTTTTGTCTTTATCAAAAGCAACCACTTGGTGGGTACCGGCCACTGGGCCTGGAATAAGGTTTAGAATATCTTTTTTGATTTCCTTGCCTTTAAGGGAAATATACGGAATTTGTAGAAAATCACCCGCTTTTTCATATAAGTCTGCTTCGTTTACGATAGCGTCGGCAACTAAAACCTCCTCCAAGGCCTTGTTGGTTTTATCAGCTTTTTGCTGGGCAACCTTAAGAGTAGCTGTATCAACCAGAGAGTATTTTTTTAGTATCGTTTTAAGTGTTTTTGGAATAAGCATAAAAATCCAAAAATTTTGGAAAAAAATTTTCTTTGTACAATATAATTATACCATAGATTTTAAAAAAATTTTATCTTTTATGGGGATATGTATGAGTAAAAATTTACAAAATCCCAATGCCTTGACTTTTTTTGCAAATCTTGCTAGTATTCTGTTACCTTTGGTATCTAAAAATTTCAAGTCAGACCAATCTGATCGATGGTTGCGTTTGATGGAAAGTATCATTTAGTAGTTAATTTTTGATTATTTCTATGAAGAAATACGAGTTGTTGCTGGTTTTACCGGGAACTTTAGATGAAAAAGAAGCCGAAAAACAAGTGACTGAAATTAAAGAATCTTTAGCCATACAAAGCAAGGATATTGAAGTAAACAACCTTGGAAAAGTGCGTTTGGCATACCCTATTAAGCAGATCCGTTACGGATACTATTATACAATGGTATTTAGTTCCGAACCGGAGGCTGTAGCCGTAATTTCAAATAAATTAAAGCTACGTAGTGATGTATTACGCAGCATGATTACCTTGTTTAACACCAATGTCGCTTCTATTAAAAAAATTGTATATAATACTAACGAGGTTGGTGTAACCACTATGGTAGAAACAGGTGGAGCTGCTGAAGCTACGCCAGCTGTTGTACCAGCTGTGGAAGCGTTGGTAGAGGAAAAAGTCGAAGAACAGCCAGTTGCAAAGAAAAGCAAAAAAGCCGAAGAAACCAAGATAGACCTTAAAGAGATCGACGAAAAACTCAACGCAATTTTGAACAACGAAAATATCATTCCAGGCGTTTAGTAGATATAACCTATACGTATATGGACCTAAATAAAGTAATGATCATCGGTCGTTTGACCCGGGATCCAGAACTTAGAAACACTCCAAACGGCAAGGCGGTAGCCACAATTGGGCTAGCAACAAACCGAATTTGGATTGACGCAAACAGCCAAAAACAAAAGCAGACCGAATTTCATAATGTGGTAATGTGGGGCAAGCTTGCAGAAATTGCTAGCCAATATTTGCGCAAAGGTGGAAAAATATACGTAGAAGGAAGACTACAAACCAGAGAATGGACAGGTCAGGACGGGGTAAAACGATACCGAACAGAAGTGGTTGGCGAAAATATGATTATGCTTGATTCAAAAGCAGACGGCGCCGCTCCATCTGGTTCATTTAGTAGAAATGAACCGGCAAATTCAGCTGAAATGCCTCAAGAAATTATCGAAGAAGAAGTGAAGGTAGAAGATATTCCGTTCTAAAACCATAAACCCAAATATTTATACATACATAAATTATGAATAACAGTTCTAAAGACCAAACTCAAAAAGATAAAGCTTGCCATTTTTGCGTTAATAATAAATTGGTGATTGACTATAAAGATTTCAACACTTTGCGCCGATTTGTTTCTTCATACATGAAGATTGCTCCTCGCAGACGCAGCGGGTTGTGCGCTAAACATCAACGCCAGGTGGCTAGTGCTGTGAAGCGGGCAAGACAAGCATCTTTGATGCCATACACCGCATAAAATTGTTTCAAAAGATAAGCCCCCTAAAGGGGCTTATTGCTTTATATATTCTATATGTCAACTTGGCTTGATTTAAAACAAAACCCGCGTTTGAAGCAGATATATGACATTCGTTTGGAAATAATTCGTTCAGTGCGGGAGTTTTTTTGGTCAAAAAAATTTATTGAAATGGAAACTCCTATAGCTGTACGTCTAGCCAGCCAAGAACCGTATTTACATCCGCTATCAACGCGTGTTCATGATCAGTATAATACTGAAACAAAATTTTATTTACGCACCTCGCCCGAATTTGCGCTAAAAAAGCTGTTGGCAGTCGGGTACGAGAGAGTGTTTGAGATAGGGAAATGCTTTCGTGATCATGAAAGTTTTGGCGGTAATCATAATACCGAATTTACCATGATTGAGTGGTATAGGGCGCCTGGAAATTTGTTTGAGATTATGGATGATGTTGAGGCGTTATTTGCTCACGTGCTTAGTGGCTTGGGTAAAACATCTTTAATATATAAAAAACAAGTGATAGAGGCACAAGGTGCATGGGAGAGAAAAACCATGAAAGAGGTGTGGCAACAGTATGTTCAAGTTGACTTAGATGCATATTTAGACCGAGAGAGCCTGGCAAATTTGGCTCGCCAAAAAGGATATGTGGTAGCAGATGCAGATGCCTATGAAGATATTTTTTATAAAATATTTTTGACTGAAATTGAGTCAAAGCTTGGAAAAGAAAAACCCGTGTTTGTGTATGATTTTCCGGCAATTCTGTGTTCATTATCCCGGCTGTGCGCTCATGATGCGCGATATGCCGAGCGGTTTGAGCTGTATGTGGGTGGTTTGGAAGTGGCGAACGCTTTTGGCGAGCTGACGGATGCGACACGACAATATAAGCAGCTGCAAGAAGATGTTCTAAAGCGTCGTCTATTGGGTAAAGAAACATGGGAAATTGACCCTGATTTCATCGCAGCGCTGGCAGATTTGCCTGATTCGGCATTGAACCAGGCGGGTATTGCCTTGGGGCTTGATCGTATGGTAGTATTGTGTACCGGGGCTCAGGATATAAACGAAGTGATTTTTCAATCTATGAGAGATCAAACCGATCCTCGCTAATTCAATTATTAATAGTTCTAAGTATATATGGCATCAACAACAGATATTCGCAAGGGCGTGGTAATCCGCCAGCCAAATGATTTGTATGTAGTGGTGGAATTTCAGCATGTTAACCCGGGTAAGGGAGCAGCTTTTGTGCGTACCCGCATGAAAAGTTTAGCTAGTGGAAAGGTTGTGGAAGTAACCTACAAAACCAGTGAAAGTGTAGATATTGTACAGGTTGATTTTAGAACCATGCAGTTTTTATACAAAAGCGGAGACAATTTTGCTTTCATGAACATGGAGAGTTATGAACAAATTGAGATGAACGGCGATTTGGTTGGTGATGATGCCAAGTATCTAAAAGAAGGGCTTGATGTGGTGGTTGGTTTGTACGAAGGTCGCCCTGTAAGTATTCAATTGCCAAAGAAAATTAAATATAAAGTAGCAGAAGCGCCTCCAGCTGTGCGTGGTGATAGTGCTACTGGCAATGTAACCAAAGAAATTACCCTGGATAACGGGTTGAAAGTACAGGCGCCGATATTTATTAAAGAAGGAGAAGAAATTCTGGTAAATACTGAAACTGGAGATTACTCTGCTCGCGCCAATAGTTAATAATGAAGCAATTAAAAAATCCCGATAAAGCTCGGGATTTTTTGTTTTTTTACAGGCTGCCTTGGTTGAGAATAGTAAATTCTTGTTCAATCAGTTTTTGGTCTTTAAATACCGGACCATCTGAACCGGGGAATTCAAAGATATTTTCTTTGTTTCGGTCATAATGTAGCACGGCTACCAGCGATGGAGTTACTTTTTTTCGATCAACGGTTATTTTAATTTTTGAACTGGAGCCGGCGGGCAAGAACTGATATCCGATTACCGGTCCTTTTTGTCCGTTTTCTTTGCTGTATATAACTACCCAGCCATTTTCGGTGATACTGGCTTTTTTAATGACGATTTGGTTTTTTTCACCTAGATCTTGGCTTTCTACAGCCACGGCAGGTTCGGTGGTTTTTGAGCCGAGATAGGTGCTGCAGCCAGCTCCTCCGAGCAGTAAAGCGCCAATAACCGGTATGAGAATATAGAAACGCATATATGTCTGTTAAAAATTATATATACACTATACAAGGTGTTGACTTTTTTGTAAATTTCGGTACAATATACCCCAGCTTATCATGCAGTGAAAAGTTTTTGAGGGTTTAAACTGTACGTTCACTGCAGGTGTCATATGCTAAGGCATATAACACTGCTCGTCGGTAATAAAAAACAAAGTGAACTTTGTTTTTTGCCACTCTCCTCGCAGGTGTCATATAACGGCTATTATCCCAGTTTTCCAAACTGGTGACACGGGTTCGACTCCCGTCACCTGCTCACGTAATTCAGCATTAAAATGCTGAATTTTATTTTTCAAAAAAGACTGGAAAAATATCGTAAAAAATGGTATAATTACATAAATTAAACCATTTTTTAGTATGTCTGAGCAAAAGCCGTCAGTTGAGAGCCGAATCTGGCATACCATGTCCGTGTCAGAGGTAGCCATTGAACTTAAAACCAACATTGATATGGGTTTTACGGCAGCCGATGTTTTGGCTCGTCAAAAAGAATATGGCCCAAATCAATTATTGGGTAGTCCGCGCCAGAAATGGTATTTTTTGTTTTTAAATCAATTTAAAAACAGCTTTATTATTTTGCTGTTGGCCGCAGCGGTAGTTTCCGGGTTTTTGAGTCATGCCGTTGAGGCGGTAGCTATTGGTATTATTGTTTTTTTTACAGCCATATTTGGCTTTATACAAGAATGGCGTACGGAACGGGCTTTAGAGGCACTGCAAAAAATGGCCACTCCTTCAGCTTTGGTTTTGCGTGAAGGGGTTGAAAAAGAGATTCCCGCTCAAGAGCTTGTACCAGGAGATATTATTATTTTATCTACAGGAGATCGGGTGCCAGCTGATGCACGCCTCATTGAATCAATGAATTTAAAGATTGAAGAGTCGCCTCTCACTGGCGAATCAGTCCCTGTAGAAAAGAAAAGCAGTGTTATTTGTAAAGAAAACGCGGTAGTAGGCGATAGGAAAAATATGATTTTTGCTGGGACAGCTGTAACATACGGCCGAGGCCGTGCGGTTGTGGTTGCAATTGGAATGTATACCGAGTTTGGCCACATCGCTGGATTATTGCAAGGAATTAAAAAAGAAGAAACCCCGTTACAAAAAAACCTAACTACTTTTGCTAAGATACTTACTCGAGCGGCGTTGGTTATTGTGCTAGGGGTGGTTATTCTTGGATTGTTTCGAGGTCAGCCATTCTTAGAAGCGGTTATATTTGGTATTGCTTTAGCGGTAGCAGTGGTTCCAGAGGCGTTACCGGCAGTAGTAACAATTTCTTTGGCTATTGGTGTGCAGCGCATGGCTAAAAGGCATGCTCTAATTAGGTATTTGCCGGCTGTGGAAATGCTGGGCTGCGCAACAATTATTTGCTCTGACAAGACGGGTACGCTTACAAAAGATGAAATGACAGTTAAAAAAATATTTTTAAATAGTGGAAAAATTATTGAAGTAACTGGTAGTGGTTATGATCCAAAGGGTGCGTTTCTGTTAAATGGTAATAATTATCAAGTCGATGATACTCTTATTTCTTTATTGCAAGCTGCGACCTTGTCTTCTGATGCTCGGCTCATGAAATCGGCTGAAACTTGGGACTTGGTTGGTGATCCAACTGAAGCAGCGCTTGTGGTGGCGGCTGCAAAAGCAGGTCTTAATAAAGATTTGTTGGATGAACAATTGCCTCGTATTGCCGAAGTGCCGTTTAGTTCTGAAACCAAAAGAATGACCACTTTGCATCAAACCGCCAATGGTATGGTGGCATATGGCAAGGGTGCCGCTGAAGTCATGCTTGATTCTTGCGTGTACTATCAGGCAGAATCTGGTAAGGTTTTGAAAATGACTGATGATTTTAAAAACTCTGCTTTGCAAGCCACGCACATGTTTGCCAAAGAGGCGTTGCGGGTGATTGGAGTTGCGTATGTACCAACTACCGATGTGACAGCAGCTCAACATCAGATGATATTTTTAGGCATGTTGGCAATGATTGATCCGCCGCGCGTGGAAGCAAAAGAATCTATTGCCAATTGTTTTAAAGCCGGGATTAAAGTGATGATGATAACCGGTGACCATCCTGTAACTGCTGAAGCGATTGCTCGTGATCTTTCATTATTGTTGCCAGGGGGTAAAGTTTTAACTGGGAATGATATAGCTGCAATGACAAGCGATGAGCTTAGTGCGGTGATAGAAAGTGTGAATGTTTGTGCTCGTGTGTCACCGGAGCATAAAATGCGAATTATTGAAGCTCTGCAAAAAAATGGGCATGTGGTGGCAATGACAGGTGATGGTATAAATGATGCGCCTGCGCTAAAAAAAGCCGATATTGGCATAGCTATGGGTATTACCGGAACTGATGTAACTAAAGAAGCTGCGACCATGACCCTTACAGATGACAATTTTTCTTCTATAGTTGCAGCGGTAGAAGAGGGGC
>CAZLNR010000016.1:0-3278 GCA_964561035.1 uncultured Gammaproteobacteria bacterium
TGTACTTGGTCAACTTTTCAAAATGAAGTATTAAGCGCCAGTAATTGGCAAAGCCAATTTGGTTCAAGTGATGATATTGCTCGCAAATTTAATGTAGCCTTTTCTTTAGAACAGACAGATGTTGGTATTTTAATGAGTGCCACGGAAAAAGTTGATAATTACGTAGCTCAACAAACAGAAGCTGCGAAATTGCAGCGCCAAGAAGGGGATGGGTATAACCCAAAAACAACTCTTATTTCAGGAGAGATTGTAACGCCAGCAAAAAATATTGCGGAAGAAGCGCAGTCGCAGAATCCGAGTGAACAAAAGAAATCAGCTGAAGCCGGATTTTTTGCTACCTTAGGCACTGGAGCAATTGGCAGTATTGCCAGCGCAGGTTCTTTGTTCTTTAACACACTCGCTTCCCAGATGTTAAAAAATTGGCAAGAAAAAGGCATGCTCCCTCTTGGTATTTGCGTAGGCGGTGTGGGTGGAGAAGGGTGTAAAACTTTACAAGACACGCTCAGTAGTTTGGAAGGCCAGTTAGGCAGAGGCGGAAGACAATCTGCACAGGCTTTGTTTAGTGATTTGCTCACCCCTCCTAATTTGCGTGTTGACCAGTATAACTTATTATTAAATTTCACTAACTGTCCCGCAAATCCAAGTGCGGAAAACTGTGTAGCAGACAATGGGTTAGCCCAAGCAGCTCAGGAAGCAAATGTGGGCAAAGCTGTTACTATTAGAGAAGCAATTGAAAAAAATTGGCTCCATGGAGAATGGAAGCTTGTATCTCCGGATCGCATTGCTGATAATACTGATACGAGCTGCCATCAGCGCGCGTATTGTTACGCTAATATCGCCAAATTGCGCAAGGCGCGAATTTTACCGCTTGGATTTGAAATTGCTACGTTAAATAGCAATCCGGATAAACCATGGACGCTCAAACAAGTAGTAGACGGTTTTAATGATTGTAATTTTATTAAAGATGTAAATGGTAATGTGGTGGGTGTTGATAATGACCCAGTAAATAAACCGTTCTGCCATCTCATTGACCCAAATTGGGTTATCAAAGCGCCGCCAGCCACCTGTAATTTTATGGCATTTGGTTCTACTCCAGCTGCTTTATCTGGCACGGCTAATCGCACCCAAGAATGTGTAGACATGACTACATGTGTTGCTTATGACAAAGATGGAAATTGCGCCACTCAAGGTTATTGCACCAGAGAAAAAAATGTTTGGAAAGTTGATGCAAATAAATGTGATGCACAGTATCGTACTTGCCAATCATTTCAAAATGCCAATGGAGTTACGGTTAGTTATCTCTACCGCACACTGGATACTGGTTTTTGTACACAAGATACCGTGGGTTGTTCTGCATATAGTTTGAAAAAAGATGCTTCAGGAAAATGGACCGGCTACTCTCCGACAGACATAAACAGCGGTGAAAATTCGGTTATTTATTTTAATAATAAAGTTTCTACAAATTGTTCGGCCAACTCAGATGGCTGTAGCGCGTTTAAAACAGCCGACACTGCGGATAGCTTGTATTTGCGAAAAGCGCCATATTACGCTCAGTGTTACGACACAGACACATCAACGCTCGCGATAGATTGGCCTCGTAGCGCAAGTGATTTGAATAAATTGGGAGCAAAACCAGAATGCAGCAGTTATGCCCCGGCATGTATTGCCGATGAAGTAAGTTGTAACTGGTATCAGCCGGTTAGTTATAGCGGTGATCGTATTCCGGGTAAATTTACTCCTGCGCAAATTGTAAACGATGCAATTGTTTGGAATGATCAGTGTGATGCTCGGTGTGTCGGATATAGTGCCTATAAAGAAATGCCAAGCAACTACTCTAACGGCCAATCTGTTGCCTACATTATTCCATCATCCGGCGCAGCGTGCAGTGCTGCTGACGAAGGTTGTGCCAGCTTCACCAACTTGAGCGATACAAACAATGGTGTGGAAAAAGTAGAGCACTTTTCATATTTGCGTCCATGTATCTTGCCTGACGCAAACAAACAAAAGAAATTTTATACCTACGAAGGTTCTGCAGTTGGCGGTTTTCAACTGAAATCATTTGTGCTTGAGCAAGACTCCGATGGCAGTCCAAAGTATTTTTATCGTAGCAGTCGTTTGTTAGAAGATTATAATTCGGTATGTAATGAATCTTTATATAAGTCAGGTTTGGCTAGTCCGGATTGCCGGCAGTTTAATGATGATGCCGGACAGGTTTATTATAAATTGCTGTCAAAAACCATTACGGTTTCTACCATGTGTACTCCGTATCGGTTAAATGACACGGAAATGGAAACAGTAGCTTCAAGCCAGGATAAATGTAATTTGGATAAAGGTAAATTTGATGCAGGTACGCAAACTTGCCAAGTATGTTTCCAAAATGGTGAATATAGAGATGGGCAATGTTTCTATTATGGTTTGCCAGGCGGTGCTCAAGATGTAGCTGGAACCAGTAAGACCTGTGCAGCCACGGTAAGTTCATGTCGCGCATATAAAGGCAATACTGGCAATAACGTTCGCAATATTTTTAGTAATAATTTTGAACAGTCAGTATTAAGCGATGCTCTATCAGGTTGGAGCGCTAACGGAGTAACCCAATCGTTAGAATCAACTCACACTGGCGAACATTCGTTGTCATATACAGGTTCACAATTCGTATCTAAAACAGTATCTCTCACGCCTGGTCAAAGTTATGATTTAGTTTTCTGGGCAAAAGGATCTGCTGGAGAAACAGTAACTGTCACTCTTGAAAATGACAGTATACAAACATTTGGCACAATAAGTGTTGGTGACAGTTGGCAAAGCTATCATCTTGGTCCTGTAGAATTAAAAGGTACAGTCAGCGATGCGCAGGTCAAGTTTGCGGTGAATGGCCGTTTATTCTTAGACAATGTCAGTCTTAAAGAAATTTCCGATTATGTATATGTGGTCAAAAACACGCTCAAAGTTGATCCAGTATGCGACAGTAATGTTAATGATAACTTGCCGGGAGAAGCGCTTGGCTGTTCTCAATACAAGACGCCAGATAATAACTCAATATATCTAACAGGGTTCACCTCGCTGTGCCGTGAAAACGCTATCGGTTGTACCGCCCTCTTTGATACGGCTAACACACCTAATGACCCTGAGTCACGCGCATATAATGTATGGTTATCAGGTCCGGAAGGTCAGACAGTTACAAAAATAATGGGTGGAACTTCATATTCATGCCAGGTTGCATTGGGCCAGAGCGGCTGTTATGTTAATACAACCGGTATTACGATTGCTCAAATCACTGCTGG
>CAZLNR010000016.1:3378-18261 GCA_964561035.1 uncultured Gammaproteobacteria bacterium
AGAGCGGCTGTTATGTTAATACAACCGGTATTACGATTGCTCAAATCACTGCTGGCGGCGGAATGATTTCTACATCAACCGTGTACGTGCAAGCCGATACGCCTACTTCGTCACCGATATATTTGGTTGCAAGTAAAAATACAACCTGTAATGCGGTGGATGTTGGTTGTTCAAAAGCAGGGAAAGTTACCGAAACTCCAACCGGACGCGTGTACACTGATGTATTTATTAAGAAAGATCCGGCTTCATTTGATACAACATTGTGCCAGAGTGAGGCTGTAGGATGTAACGCCTATTCTTCGGCAAATGGATCTTTATTCTTTAAGGATCCTGCTGTTATCGGGCAAAAAGTTTGTGCTTACAAAGAAAATATTGTAAAAGACGGTGTTAAATATAATGGTTGGTTCTGGAAAGATGTAGGTGTTTGCCAAGGGGCTGGTTCTTCTGGAACTACTCTATGTTCCTCGGACAGTGACTGTACAGGCGGTGCGACATGCCAGGGTAAAGGTGAACAAGCCTGCTACCCAAGCTATCTGCAATCCGGCAATAATTATGGTTTATGGTCGTACGGTGATAGTGGTAGATATAGTAATTTTGTTGGTGAATGTGCGGCCGCACAAAGCGGTTGCACCGAATTTATTGATAGAAATGAAAATAATAAAACATATTATTTAATAAATGATGATAAGTTAAAATCGCAACAGACTCAATGTAATGGCCAGGTAAGTGAAAAAAATGGCTGTGTTTTGTTTGATAAAACAGATTCTCCAAATAAATTATGGAATACAGCTGCTTCATACGCCGCCAGCACTGCTCAGAATGGCGAATTGGTTGCTCCGGTTGCTGGTTCGGGAGCGTCCGTTAATGATGCTAATGTAGTTTTGAAAGTAAGCAGAGACAGAGAATGTGGTGAATGGCTGCAGTGTCGATCTTCCCATCGCGTGTTTGACCCTCAGTCCGGCACATACAAGGAGGTTTGTGATGATGTTGGCAGGTGCGATAAAGTTTCAGGTTCGACAGGTAATGGTTTGATCAATTGCGCAAATTGGGTTGATAACTCTCATGATTTGAGTGGTCAAGTATTGACCGAAACAGCATATCGCAACCGAAGTACTGATTGGCGTGGAGAAGACTTTAGTGGCTTTAGTATTTTAAATACATTCCCATTGGAAGAATTATCTGAAGTTAATGTTGGTAGCGCTACAAACACCGATTGGCGTTTGGCAAAAACTATGGGTTGTGGCGGTGGTGCAAATTGTAAAACCACAAATCCAAACAATACTGCCTGTAAATCAAATGCGGTTGGTTTATCATGCGGTCGAAGTAATATTGGTGTGTGTATGGGAGCAGGCAATCCGGTCTGTGTGCAAAATTTAGATGACGCCTCGAGTAACGCTCCTCGACAATCAATCTCGCCTTCCTGTCGCGCCTATCCGGAAGAAACCTCGCCGTTCCCAAATACAAGTAATATAGAAAATTCAGTCTTGTTTAATTCTGTTAATGTATGCGCTGAATCACCAACCTCTACCACCGATAGAGATAAGGCGTATGCCTGCGAGTGCAGTTACACCAAAGCATCATACGGTGATTCGCTTACAAAATATTGGAATTTCAATAATCCAAATAGTCAGGGCATTACTGGAGGCAGTGGGCAAATATTTAAGAGTGTTGTGCCGGGTATTTGTGTGGGTGGAGATAATGCCGATCAGGTATGTTCAACTGATAGTGATTGTTCCGGCGGTACTTGCCAGAAACTAAAGAAGCAATCAAAACTCATTGGTTGGCAGGGATACTGTATTGAGCCGGATCTGTCGCGTCCGATAAATGCAGAACAAGGAAATTTTGCTTGTCTTACTTGGTTCCCTAAAGACAGTATTACGGGCGCTCTTGATATAAATAATCAGCATGTGGAAGCTGGTTTCCAAGCGACTGAAGCCTCTGGTAAATATTACTGCTTAAATGCTAAAGGCAATCAAACTGTTACAACTGTGCTTGGAACTGATGTTGCGATTTATGACAAGGTAGTGGTGTCCAATAGTCAAGTGGTAAGTCAGCAAAATCACGGGTTTAATTCTCGTGAAAAACGCACGATTACTATGGATGTTAACAAACCTATATATAGAGATGAAATAGATTATTTATTGGTTTCAGTTACGGGCAACTCAGATTGGTTTCCTAACGGAACAAATAAATTCTTTATCAGAAACGGCTATGTAAGTAAGTATACAAACCAACCTCAAATTTTTACTGGTAACGGTTCAAGCTTAGATCTTGTTAACGATCCATCGTTACTATTTGCTGGTGAAGCTGCCGGATTGAGTCTTGGGCAAGAAGCTTGGTCCGATGGCCGTGATAAGAGTTTCTGGTATATGCGATATGATGATGGTCAGGGTAGTGGTGGTGAAGGATTGCCTTATTTCCAATATGCTGATCCATACAATGTAGGTCCGTTTGGAGAGCCGTTCAGGGATTTATTATCCAACTGTGCTGGTAATATAGATATGGCTATTGGTAATGATAATCCTCAAACTAATGCTTGTTTAGGACCGGATGTTGATGATGCTGATGATGGTTGTTCAATACGGGCGGTGTTTGATACTGATGGAAGATTAGACAGGATAAATTTAGTTTGTTTTTCAGGTGATACAGCTGATACGGAATCAGCAACTTTTACAGTGCTCGCCGGCCTTCGTGAAACGTGTACCAGCGTAGCGCAAACAGCCAAAGATGCGCCGTATACTTCAGTCGGTTGGACAGATCGTTTGTGGAAGAGAAGTAGTTTTGCCGTAGATCCATCCGGATTAAATTATAAAAATAATTTAGCAGGCTCACCGTTTGGCAGTGTCTCAATGCAAGGTTTGCTTGTCCCAGATCAGCTGGTTTCAATATTTTCTCATTATGCGGCCGCAACTCCGGCTTTACCAGCGGCAACGGTTGGTTCTCCATACGCTTGTACCGACAGAAATTGTTTGCAAACAAATCCTTCCGCGCGCGCCGATCAAACCGGCCAAGCTTCAGGGCGTAATTTTGACGATGCGCAATCAAGCCTTTCGCAAATTTTTGCCAAAATTAGCAGTGTATGGAACTGGACTCTGAGCTCAACACCATCTGCTGGTTTCTTCTATAAAAACAACACGCAAATAAGCAGTCTGTTGCCGGCTGGTGATGTATCCGCGGTTCGTCCGTATGATCTTACTGAAACATTATCTTCGCCAGATCGCGCGCCGCAAGTGCGTCCGCTTGGCACCTGTAAGCCGGGAGGTAAATGTTTGGAAGGTTTAAGCGCGGGCATAAGTGTTAATGATAAAACGAGCGGCAATGTTGTGTTTAGTTCCAATGTGGGTGTAGTAAATGCCAAGTTCTATGGTTTTGCCGATAAAAATCAGATGCCGTTGAAAAAAATTAAGTTAGACTGGAATGATGGCAATATAGTTTCGCTGGATGGTTATTTCCGCAATCAACGCGGTACGGTAAATGGTATCTGTGGCAGCAGTGGAACTTGTATGATTTCTTTCGGTGCGGCAGGTGTATACGATTTGGATACCGGAAAAAATTGTTCGTCGGGCAGCGATTGTTTGTACTTGGATAATTGTGTAGCCGAAAGCAAAGCGCCAAGCTTTGGTCAGATTATCGGACAAACTTGCGACTCAGCCTATTTCCGATTTGATCATGTGTATCAGTGTACGCGCGACGGTACCGGCTGGACTAATACTTGTCCGGATGCGCAAACCCAATCATTATATGGCGGATGCTGTGTATTCAAACCGGCTGTGCAGTTGATAGATAATTGGGGTTGGTGTAATGGAAGTTGTGCAGGACCAACTGGAGGTGTCGGTTGTTATGATGGTGGATGGCAAACAAATGGAACTAATGAGTGCGGTAATTCATCAGGCGCCTACACTTCTTTTTCGGGCAATGTGATTGTTACGCCAAATTAAAATATAAATAAAAACAAAAAACTTCCTAGTATTTAGGAAGTTTTTTGTTTTTATCAGGAGAAGAAAATATGTTCTTCTGCTAATTTTTTGCGGCCAAGAGCTTGAAGCTCCTGGCGCGCGTGTGATAGTTCTACTGCCATTGCCGGCAGTCGACCATGTCGACTGCCGAACCGTTGGGATCCCAGTGGAACCATCGCGGGGCGATGTTCCCGTAGATCATCAGCCGCGCGTTGGCCGGCGGCGGCGGGATGAGGGTGTTCAGTTCCACCGTTCCGACCTCGTCCTTGCCGATGACACGGCATCCGCCGCTCTCCGAGGAGAGCGTGATGCTCATGCCGCTCATGGCGGGGAGAGACTGCATCGTAGCCCAATCCGGAGGAACGATATTGCCTTCGTTCGTGGGGTGGCTCCCTCCGGTGGAACAGCGGAAACAGTCCCACTTCGCATCATCCATCCACGACCAGCTGGAACATGCGTCCAGCTGTGGCGCATCGGGGGCGTCGCTGCCGTCGATGCCGCCGTCCAGCTGGACGGGCGGCGCGTCGGGCGACTTGGCGTCGCCGATGGGGTCGTCCTCGCCGCCGCAGGCGGTGAGGACCGGGGTGAGCATCGCGAACGCGATGCTCAGGGCGATGCCGCTCATGGCGGCCTTGATCGACTTGCACATGGCGGTCTCCTACCTAGAGGGGGAAGTTTAATCCTCCAGGCGAATAACTACCCCTCTTTATTTTAAAGAGAAGCAAATATTCGCCCAGAGGCGTCTTCAGTAGTAACTCATTATTTGGCTAAAACTAGCAAGTTTGCTCGTTTTAGCACTTTGTAAAGAACGATTATCCATTATGGATAACTAACGAGTATACACCTTTTTAACAATTTTGTCAATCCATAGCACATCATAAACAGCGCATACGCGTATATGCCGCTAAAAAGGTATATATGTATTATACACAGGCTGCGCCACAATGCAATATGCAAACCCGCGATAATATTTTTATCCACATATTTTTTATCAATGTTTTTGCGTTGTTGACGTGTGAAAAATATGGTATAATGCATTCAACATAATCGCTAAAAAATGCTTGCTCAATTTGCAATACAGGCGCGTTTAATTTTCAGACAGCTCTGGCCTTTTTTGCGTTCTCATAAAAAATTAGGCTTAATCAGTTTTATTATAATTACCAGCGCAATCATCACCAGCTGGTTTGTTTTTGCCCCATTTGCGCAAGCTGGTTTGTTAAGCGATGTTGGTGAAACTATTGGCAAGGCATTTGCAGAATTGTTGTTTTTGTTGGCAGGTTTTTGTATCAAGCTTACGTTTTTTGTTCTCAAATTTATCATTGAAGTCGCTGGTTACAATGGGTTTATAGATTCTCCGGCAGTTACGGTTGGCTGGGTTATGATTCGCGATCTGACCAATATGTTTTTTGTGGTGGTACTTTTAATGATAGCGTTCGGTACTATTCTTGGTTTGGACCACTACGAATGGAAACATATGCTGGTTAAACTGGTTACAGCAGCTGTGCTGGTTAATTTTAGCCGTTTAATTTGCGGTCTTATTATAGATGTGGCGCAAATTGTTATGGTTACGTTTCTCAACGGTATTGCCGCCACCGCCAGCGGCAACTTGGTCAACATGTTTCAGGTAGATAAAATATTTAAACTTGGCAACGGAGAAAATTTTACCGGAGACACTCCTTCAATTTTTCTAGCCTCAGTAGCCGCCATCATGTTTTCGGTAACAATGCTTATCACCATGGTGGCGTTTTTGTTTATAATTGTAGCGCGCATGGCCATGTTATGGGTGCTTATCGTGGTTTCTCCATTTGCGTTTGTGTTGAATGTATTACATCAAACCGAACATTTTGCCGGTGAATGGTGGGGAAAATTTAATAGCAATGTTGTTTCCGGTCCGGTAATCGCGTTTTTTCTCTGGCTTTCTTTTGTAACGGTTGGTTCCGGAAATATTCACGACGATATTGTGAAACACAATTCGCTTAAACAAGGGCAGTTATTGCAAGAATCAGCTGCGCCCGCCGAAGAACAGACAGGTATTACAGAAGTGATGAGCTGGGAAAACATGGGAAATTTTATTATCGCCATTGCAATTTTAATGGCTGGGGCAAAAATGGCTGAAGAGCTTGGCGTTGCCGGTGCTCATATGATGGGCAGTGCCAGTGAATTGGGCAAAAAAGCCGCCATGTACGCATCTGGCTTCCAGGCTGCTAAGTGGGCTGCGCCTCGGATTGGTAAAGGTTTGTATTATGGGTCAGCTATGGTTCCTGGGCTTAATGCCATACATCCAGAACGATGGAAACAGAGAGCCAGCAGGTTAAAGAGCAGGGCTTCGCAGTGGTATGCGGGAAGGATGATTAAGGGTACCCTTAAGGCTTCCAAAATCGCCGAAGCTCTTAAGGTAGATTCAAAGACGGGTAAATTTATGAAAGAAGGTTCGGAGCAAAAGAGGGATAAGGATGGCAAATTGATGTTTGATAACAAAGGCAAGCCAATAATGGAAAAGATAGAGCAGGGTGGGTTTGGAAGTAGTGATTGGTTTAAGCGAACCGTTGCAAGATTTCGACTAGAAACCGGTGTTGGTTTTGGCGATTTTCACAAAGCAATTACCGAAGATGAAGAAGATGCAGCTGAAAAAAAGAACGAGCAAAGAGAGCATTATGTTAGTACTAGCAGTCAAGAAGTAGGCTTTAGAAAGCAAAAAGCCAAAGAGGAGTTAAGAACTTTGGAGCATACAGGGCATGATATAAGTGAAGGTAAAGAAGCGAATATGGATGAGCGGCGAGAAGAAATAATGCATGCTTTGGAGCACCGAGATCATGATATAAAAGAAGTAAAAGATAATAAAAGCTTAAGCGATAAAGAAAAGGCAGAAAAAATTAAAAAGATTGGAGAACATGCAGATGATGAATTAAGAAAACTTGGTTTAAGTAGTGGGGAAATTGATCAATCTGAAGCTTTGTATAAGCGTTTTCAGAAATCTATGACCAGCAAGGCCCAAGCTGAGGTCGTTGGCGGTTTAGTTAAAGCTCAACATGATATTGAATCTGCTAAAGCCTTAAAAAAGTTTTTGAAAAAAGAAAAAGAAGGAGGGGAGGATTATGAGCAAAGAACTGCTACAATTCAGGCTCAAACACAACAGATTAAAGATGAGTTGGCTGCCAAAAAACAGATTGAAGAGTTGGAGGCTATAAGAAGGTTGCTCGAAGGTGCAGGAAAAGAAGCCCAAGAGAGAATCGCAGCAAAAAAAGCAAAGGCAGAAAATATAAATGAAGCGCTGGAATTACAAAAGAATAAACAGACTCTTTTAGCTAGAGCTAAAGAGTATAAAGATAATCGCGAATTGTTAAGAGCTGGCCTCAGCGAGCAGCAGGCACATTCTTTAGAGTTAAATAAAATGAAAGAAATTTTTAAATCGGCTAGTATTGGTGCAAATGAACGGGCAAATATAGCAGCCCAAATTGTTGCGGAGATGACTAGTGTTCGAAAGAATTCTAGTCTAAATTCTGATGAGAAGCTTGATCGGCTGCGTTCCTTAGTGAGGCAAAAAGATTCTCTTAATGATTTGAATTCCACTTTAGGTGCTTATGACGCTAAGAGGGAAGAAGAAGAAGAGCTTCGAACTTTGGAATGGAATGAGGGGTTAAATTCTCAAAATATTGCGCGGAGGTTTTTGTCTAGAAAAATTGGTAAAGTTGTTAAGAAAGGCGAAGAGAAAGCGGCACTTGATGAGTATAAGACCATTGTCGGAGCGGAAGAGTTTGAAAATAGAATGAGACAACTAGGCGCTCATGCAAAAGATCAGATAGCCATGGGAAATGCTAGCGCCATTGTTTTTAACGAATCTCCACAGCTGTCAGCCGGTAAATTAACAGGTCTTACTAATTATACTCCTATGTTAAGCAGTAGCGCTGATACTGTAGCAGCATATTTCCGCGCATATAATAAAGGCGGTGATTTTGCTCCGTCAAAAATGAGAGAAGCTGTTGGTACGAGAAGGTTAAGTTCGGATAGTGGTGGGGGTAGTACCTTAACATCAATATCCGAAACAGAAGCCGAATTGAATGCTGAGTTACTTGGTTCTTATGACACCCGCGCTGTGTCAACTATGGGAAATACAAGACCTTTTATTGGCGATTTAGATGCATCAGAAATAGATAAGGCATCTCTAGCAGAGCAGCTTTCTGCTTTGGCAAAGCGGGCAAAGGATGGTGATGCGTTTATTGAATTATGCACAAAAAAATTAAAAACTATCCTTGCTAAACACAAAATACAAGAAGATGAGCTAAAGGATCTGTTTAAGAGTGCTACAAGTTGATTGTTGTCTATAAATCAAGCAAGCTATTAATTTTGTAAAAAAAGAGCGATCAAAGAAAGTGCTGTTGTAATAAAAAATATGTTTATAAATAAGCTGCAATTAACCGATCAAGAGATTGAGGAGAAGGAAGTTCTGTTCCAGGAGTTTATGCTTGATGCTGAAAAATCTGAAAAGGTGTTTAAAGAACTCCAGGATTTTTTTTCTAGCATACCTGTGGATGAGGCGATTGAGAAATACGGAATGACTTATTGGCGCTGGTATGTCTTGTTAACTTGGGATCGTTTAAATACGTTTACTGAAGAAGAATTGGTAAAAATTTTTGGCACGCAAATCCCAATGGCCCTGTCGCTAGGTTTTGATGTGTTTAGATCTCTCATGTCTTACTTTGTTGCTAATAATTATTTTGAAGGAAATACAGACTCACTTTTTATTAAAATAAAAGAATCGTTTCAAAGTTCGCTTGTTGTGGTGGGCGCTTGGCAAAATCAAAACATCAGAATGACAGAGTTAATTAAGGAAATAAGAGTTATTAGCAAGCAAAATGATTCTTTGAGGCAGGCGGAGTTTGAAAATAAATTGAGAAGTATATTGTTTTCTAGTAATCCTTTAGCTGAAAAATATTTGTTTGCTGATTCTGATAAAGCAGTCCAAAATTTTATAGATATTGTAGTATTTTTTGACTTAGTAAATAGTGAAAATATTACTTTTATTGTGCACAATTTTCTGAATTCAATAGGTGGGCAAATCAATTTGGATCAAGCTTTAAGTTCAAAAGCTGTAACTGAAAAAGATCAAACCGTAAATTCAAAAATTTTAAACGAAACATTCAGTCAGTCCTCAGATTTATTAAATAACCCGAAATTTTTAAATAAATTAACTCCCCAACAAATCAAATCCCAAATAGAGCAAGAATTTAAAAAAGACAGCGAAGGAAATTTTGAAAATATAGAATTAGTTTTTCGTAAATTGGAAGAATTCACGGAAATGTATAACGATCCAAAAATTGCCGATTTACTGTATTTTGATGAAGAGAGCGGTGAATTTAAATGGCGAGTCTAATTGAAATAATATGGCAGAACCAATGATTACAATTAAAAAAGCCGACGGTACTTTTGCCAAAGTGCCGCTGAGCGATATTAAAAAAGCTCAAGCTGCCAAAAAAACAGCTCCGATTGTGCCTGCCCCAGCTCGTGCATCGACGCCAAACGCACCTGTTGCGGGTAATTCGCCGGCACGCAATATTGTCTCCAAAACAACAGTTGAGGTAAAAGAAAAAAAAGAAACGGCTAAGCCAACAGTTATGACGCGTGATGATGCCCGTTCGCTGCTTGAAGAAAAAAAACCGGTGTCAGCTGCTAGCGGACTGACAAGTCAAAAAAGAGAAAAGCAGGTTGAAGAGGTTATGCGCATGCTTGGTTTTACGATAGCGCCTGATTTGCAAGGGCGGTTAAAAAGTTTGGTGTTGGCGCGCCTCAAGGATATTAAAACTGATGCTGAAATGCAGGATGCGCTGTGTAAACCAGTAAAGAATGGCGGTTTTGGCTTAGCAGATTCGCAAGCTCAGAAAATGCTGGAAGTTTGCCGGCGAGTCGCTTCAAGTGCCGCATCTGATAAAAATACCGAGGTGCCTGTGTTAAAAGGCGCGCCGTCTCAAATGTTGCCAATGGTGGAGCCGCCAGAGCTGCCAATGGTGTTGCCAGCTTCTGGAGATGTGCGAGTAAAAAACTCAACTCCAGCTCGTGCTCTTGTTAATGAAAAAGAAAAGATTGTGTCAAAAATTATTAATGAGAGTCTTGCTAACGAACCTGTCTTTAAAATTAGCGCCCAGTCGCCTGTGCGTCCAGTTATGCAAGATGTAACAGTCCCGGAGATGGAAATGGGGCCAATTGAAGAAATCCGATCAATGACTGTAGAAGATTTTCGCCGGCTTTCCAGTAAGCCTGAGGAAGCTGCAAAACGTGTTTTGCAGAAAATCATTAATTTAAAAGATGAGTCGTATGTTTGGTATATGGATGGCGTGGCTGCGTTTCATAGTTGTCCGCTCTATGTCGCGTATATGAACGCGGTGGCCGCATCGTTAGCTGAGAGAAAAACCGTTGCCAATGTACTTACGGCGCAAAATAGTATAAAATTAAGTGAGGTGATGGCGATAATTGAGATTGAATCAGCATTATAAAATTTATGGATCAATTTGTAGTTCCACAATTTATAGAAGTTGAAGATAAAATTTTTGACCCTATCACAACGCGACAGTTTGTTATTTTACTTGTCGCTGGATTGATGTTGTTTGTTGCGTTTAAACTGGCGGATACGGCGCTGTTTATCTTTTTAGCGATTCTAATTGGCGGTCCAGCCCTTGTTGTGGCGTTTGTAAAAATTAACGGCCAGCCATTTCATTATTTTTTGTTAAATATTGTGCAAACTGTACGCCGTCCGAGCCGAAGAATTTGGCGTAAAATGTATGAAAAACAGGAGCTTTTAGATGCTATCAAATCGGTGGCGGTTGTATCCGCAGAACCTGTTAAAGAAATGCCGAAAATGTCATATAGCCGTATTCGTGATCTATCTCTGATTGTTAATACGGGTGGATATTATAGCGGCGAACAAAAACCATAAAATATATGCCAGAAGAACGAGTAAAAAAAGGCAATGTAAAAATTGAAAGCACGCAAAATCATCTGCCGTTTGCGGAAATAAAATTTGATACGGTAGTGATGAAAGATGGTACGCTGCGCGCAATTCTTTTGGTTTCTAGTATTAATTTTGCTCTCAAAAATGAAGACGAACAGAACGCTATTGTTTCTTCGTATGTTTCGTTTTTAAACGGCATTGATTTTCCTCTGCAAATTGTGGTGCAGTCCCGCCAGTTGTATATTAAGCCGTATTTAGAAAAATTGCTCAAACAGGAGCGCGAACAAACCAATGAATTATTGCGCGTGCAAATTGCTGATTATCGTTCGTTTGTTTCTGAGCTGGTGAGTCTTGGTAATATTATGAGTAAACAGTTTTTTGTGATTGTGCCATATGATCCGCTTTCAAATAATAAAAAAGGATTTTGGTCTCGCATAAAAGAAGTGGTTAATCCGGCAGTAACTATTAAATTGAAAGATGAAAGATTTCAGCTGCGCAAACACGATTTAGATATGCGGGTGCGTCAGATTGAGTCCGGTCTTACCAGTATGAATTTAGAGGTGGTGCGCCTGGATACGCAATCGCTTATTGAATTGTTTTATTCCACGTACAATCCTGATATCGCGTTTAGCGAACATCTGCCTCCGGTTAACGAATTACGCACAGAATAATTATGATAATTGGGTAATTTAATATATGGCATTTAAACCACAATTTTCCAGCACCGCCGCTCCTGCACGCAAGGGCCTGTTTAAGAACAAGGCAGAAGATATTGAAAAAAAATCAAATGAAGAGCTTGTAACCTTAGAAGAAGAGCGGGCGTATAGAGAAGGTACAGTTTCTATAAAAGATTTGCTGGCACCATCTGCATTTAATGTTGAGCCAAGCTATGTGCAGCTCGGCAATATTGTGTGTCGGACTCTTTTTGTTGTTACATATCCGCGGTATATTTCCATTGGCTGGAGTTCGCCTGTGCTTAACTTGTCTATTACCATGGATGTGGGGATGTTTTTTTACCCGGTCAAATCAGCTATTATTTTGAAACAACTGCGTAACAAAGTTGGTGCGCTTGAAGCACAATTGACCGCAGATTCAGAAAAAGGCGCTCCACGTGATCCGGTGCGGGAAACCGCTTTACGCGATATTGAACAGTTGCGAGATGATTTAACGCAAGGTGTTGAACATTTTTTCCAATTCGCTTTTTATGTAACTCTGTACGCAAAAACCAAAGAAGAACTTGATCAGGTATCCGAAGATGTGGAAAATATTTTTGGTTCAAAACTCATCAATAGCCGTAAAGTGCTGTATCAAGCCGAGCAGGGTTTCAATTCTACACTACCGTTAGCCAATGATGAGCTTATGGTTTCGTTTAACCTTAATTCGTCGCCAATTGCTGCATCGTTTCCGTTTACATCCGCGGAGCTTACTTCGGATGATGGTATTTTGTACGGAGTTAATCGCCACAATAACAGCCTTATCTTGTTTGATAGATTCTCTTTGCAAAATGCCAATATGGCTGTTTTTGCCACCTCCGGTGCCGGTAAAAGTTATGCTATTAAGCTGGAGATTTTGCGTAGTATGATGATGGGTGTTGATGTGATAGTTATAGACCCGGAAATGGAATATAAGCATTTAGCGGATGCGGTAGGCGGTACATATATTAATATTTCGTTGTCATCCGAAAGCAAGGTTAATCCGTTTGATTTACCTCGCCCAACTGGCGGTGAAGATTTTTCAACTGAGGATATAATTCGCGGTGCGGTTATTACGGTAAAAGGATTGTTGCGAATCATGCTGGGCAATTTAACTACCGAACAGGATTCAATTATTGATCGAGCCTTGATAGAAACTTATGCTAAGAAAGATATTACCCCTGAAGCTGATTTGCAGATAGTGCAGCCGCCAATTATTCAGGATTTGCAAGAAATTTTAGAAGGCATGGAAGGGTCGGGAGATTTGGTGTTACGCCTCAAAAAATACACCGAAGGCACATTTAGCGGATTGTTCAACGCGCCAACTAATGTGGATATGAAAAATCAGTTGGTGGTATTTAGTGTCCGTGATTTGGAAGATGAGTTGCGGCCAATGTCTATATATGCCATTATTAATTATATTTGGAATGTAGTTCGTTCCGAACGCAAAAAAAGATTGCTGGTTATTGATGAGGCGTGGTGGCTCATGCAACATGAAGACAGCGCTCGGTTTATTTTTGCGTTAGTTAAACGCGCGCGCAAGTATTATTTAGGCGTTACCACCATTACTCAAGATGTCAATGATTTTCTTAAATCGCAGTATGGCCAGGCTATTGTAACCAACTCAGCCTTGCAGCTGTTGCTGCGTCAGTCTCCGGCTGCAATTGATTTGGTGCAGAAAGTTTTTATCCTTACCGAAGGAGAAAAATATCTTTTATTGGAGAGTGGGGTTGGGGAGGGGATATTTTTTGCCGGCAATAAGCATGCGGCTATTAAAGTTGTGGCTTCATATACCGAAGATCAGCTCGTAACCACCAATCCCGAACAGCTTTTGGAAATAGAACGCTCTAAGCGAGAGTTTGAACAGCAAACCAAATAATTATCAATTTTAATTTTATTGTATGTCCCTGCGCGCCCGCATTTTCATTATTCTCAGTATTATTGTACTGTTTATTTTAGCAGTCAGTATATTTTTGTTCGTACGCGGCAAGCAGAAAAATAATCTCTCTTCAAACGCGCAGCCTACTTCGACTGCATCCAATAATAATTCTTCTGGCCAAGTAGCACAGCCAGGCGCTACTGTTATACCGGCAGGTGTTCCAGTAAAGCCTCTTACCGCAGAGGAGTTGGAGAAAAATAGCGTGGAGCAGATTGCCAAGATTGTGGTGGAGCGCTATGGCACATATTCCACAGATAATGAATTTCAGAATATTCTTGAGGTAAAGACGTTAGTAACGCCAGCCTTATGGACAAAAATAAGCGCAGCTATGAAAATTAAAAATACCAACACCGTTTTTTTCGGTATTACTACCAAAGTTGCCAGTACGCAAATTTCAGATTGGTCGGGTGATGCCGCTACAGTTGTGTTAAAAACTGTGCGTACAGAAAATAAAAATGGGTCTATTAAAAATCTCTATCAAGATGTAACGGTTGGCATGAAAAAAACAGATAGCATCTGGTTGGCTAATACATTAACCTGGAATTAGTATATGGTAAATAGGAGGGGTGGTTTTTTGGTTGATATTTTATTTCCAAAATTTTGCGTGGCGTGTCGTAGAGAGGGGGAATGGTTATGTTTTCAATGTTTGCAGCTTGAATTAGATGTGCCGCAAACCCGCGATTTTTCAGTTGTGCCAGGAACAGGCTTAGATAGCTTGATTTTTTTGTCTGAATACGGGAATAATCCGATATCAGAATTGGCGCGTTTGTTAAAATATCAATTCGCAATTGATGCGCTGTCTGATTTAGAAAATATTATTCGTAAAAAAATATCTTCTTTTGATTTGGCAGAGTATGTGCTCGTGCCAGTTCCGCTGCATGCTCGCCGATATCGCGAGCGCGGATTTAATCAGGCAGAGGCCATTGCGAATGTATGTTCGCAGGTGTGCGGTGCACCGGTGGCGCATATGCTGCACCGTAATATATATACCAAACAGCAGGCAAAATTATCTAGATTAGAACGGATGCAAAATACCAAAGGAGCATTTAGATTCGAACATATAGGCAAAGCGCCAGAAAAAGTGATTCTGGTTGATGATATTTTTACGACTGGGTCAACCATGGGAGAGTGTGCACTTGTGTTGCGTGGTGCTGGTGTGCGAGAAGTGCGCGGGCTGGTGCTTGCCAAAGGATAGTTATGGAAGCATGAATCGAATATCCGGATTCATTCTGTCGGCAGTCCAAATAGGATCCCACACAATATTAATTTTGGCTTTTTTTACGCCAGGTATTTTTTCCATCTCTTCTTTTATTTGTTCGGTAATACTTGGGCCTGCCGGGCAGCCCATGCTGG
>CAZLNR010000017.1:0-8703 GCA_964561035.1 uncultured Gammaproteobacteria bacterium
CTATGCGATCCTTCCAATTGATTTTTGCCGTTTAATCTTACCTAAAGCAAAGGATAAAGTCAACCCGCACAAAAATACCAGCATACCCCACTGAGCCGGCGTTAAGTGTAAATACCTGGCATCGCCTCCAACAATTTCTTCGGGAATACGCAAAAAATCCAGCCAAAAACGAATAAATGCATATGCCGCGCCAGAAAAACCAGCCATCAAACCCCAGCGAATTCTAATAATCTTTTTAAAAGTCAAAACGCAAATAATAAACAGGATAAAGCCGACCAACGACTCCATCAAACCAAGATCAAACCGGGCACCGCCGGGAAATTGCACGCCTAAGAAAAAACTGGTTAATGTGCCTGGATGATCGTGAATAAGAAAACAGCCGATTCGCCCTATTCCCCATCCGAGCCAAAGCCCTATTGCTGCCATATCAAAATATGGCAATAACTCTGTGTAAGTAAATTTCCTTTTTTTTGCGAATAACCATACAGCCATGCCAGCCCCCGCAAATCCGCCTAGAGATGACGCGCCACCATGCCAGATTTTAATAATTTCATCGGGCTGTGCAATAAAATATGCCGGATCGTAAAATACTACATGAAAAATTCGCGCCGTAACGAACGCGCCAACCAAAGCCCAAATTAACATATCAAGCAAAATTTCGCCTGATAAAAAATATTTTTTACACAAAAAATAGGACACAGCAATGGCTGCCGCGATTCCTGCCGACACACACAAACCCCACACCTGTATCGCTACCGGACCAAAATCAATAGCCGTAAACTGAAAAAACGGAATCATGTGATTGTATTATTTTTTAATATACTGAAAAACATCTTCAGGAGAATCTACCACCTTAAAGAACTGCTCATCAAGAATACTGATAGTTTTGAAATCGTAGTGCAAGGTATGCACAAAGTCTATAAGCGGCTGCCAAAACTGCTTGCCATATAGCAAGGTCGGCATTGGCGGAATTTTTCCTGTTTCTTGCAAGGTTAACATTTCAAATAATTGATGCAGGGTACCAAAACCGCCTGGAAAATATACAAACGCTTCTGAAGGAGTTGTAATAATCAATTTGCGAACAAAAGGAAAGAAAAATCCAATAGATTTGGTAATGTAATTGTTTACGCGCTCACCTTTTTCTAATCGCATATTGATACCAACGCTTACCCCGCCTTTTTCAAACGCACCGCGATTAGCAGCTTCCATAATACCTGGACCGCCGCCAGTTACTGTCATATACTGGCGTTCTGCCAAGAGCTTGCCGACTTCATATGCGGCATTATAATACGCCGTACCTGGCAACAAACTTTTAGTACCAAGAACGGTAACACCATTGGTAATTTTGGTTAAAAATTCAAAACCTTCCACCAGTTCAGCCATAATTCTAAACACACTCCAATCGGGACCGCCCTGACACATAATATTGTTTGGGTCTATATCACAAATTGGAATATCACTCGTATTTTTAATAAATTCAAACGCCTCTTTGGCAGTTTCTACCACATGCCACCGTTCCACTTCGGCTTCATTTACCGAATGAACTTCACGCGCTGATTTTGCTTTTAAAAAACTTAGGATAGGCCCCCAGAATTCCCTGCCAACCAGCACTACAGGAACCTTCTGCATATACCCATTTTCCATGTTATCTACAACTTCAAAAAATTCATCAAGCGTACCAAAGCCGCCTGGAAAAAACACAAACGCATTGGCCGGACTGGTAAGCATTACCTTGCGGCTAAAAAAATAATAAAACGCAATTGATTTTTTTACATACGGATTGATGCGCTGCTCAAAGGGAAGTTGAATATTTAGCCCAACAGATTCCCCACCCGCCTCAAACGCACCGCGATTAGCAGCTTCCATAATACCTGGACCGCCGCCGGTAATGGTGGTAAATCCGTTTTTGCCCAACAAGTTCCCCAATTCCTGAGCAATTTTATAATATTTATTATTTGCCGGTAAACGAGCCGAACCTAAAATAGTAACTTCTTTCTTTAAGCCACTCAAAAACTGATATCCTTCCACAAATTCGGTAATAATTCTAAAAATTCTCCAGCTGTCGCGATAGTTTACCACTTCACCAGCTAGAATAGCCGAATTGATTCTCTCTTGATCTGCCTGTTCCGATATATCTTTGTATGGATCTTTGGGCATAAGAAAAAAATTATTGTAAAGCATTACCAATAGCAAAAATAAGGTCTTCGTGCGCGCGCGAACCGATGATTTGCGTACCGATTGGCAAACCAGCGCTATCTACGCCTGCCGGCACCGACAGCGCGGGCACACCGGCAATAGCAGACGGAGAAACCATCACATCCGCCAAATATAAAGCCAACGGATCACTGCTTTTTTCACCAACTGTAAACGCGGTAAATGGCGATGTTGGCGTGATTAACACATCAACTTTTTTAAACACATCATCAAAATCTTTTTTTATAAGAGTGCGGACTGTCTGCGCTTTTTTGTAATACGCGTCATAATATCCAGCAGATAAAGCGTATGTACCGATTAAAATACGGCGTTTTACTTCTTCCGGGAAACCTTCGGCGCGAGAAGTTGCATATAAATCGTACAGGTCTTTTCCAGATTTGCGCGCGCCATAGCGAATACCATCTAATCGTCCCAGATTTGAACTGTCTTCACTTGGCACTAAAATATAATATACGGCGATTGCATATTTAGTATAAGGCAAACTAACCTGTTCAATGATGCAGCCTTTATTTTTTAATTGCTCAATCTGTATTTGAACAGCTTGTTTAACTTCACTTTGCAAACCATCTAATTCAAAATATTCCTTTGGAACCCCCACACGCAAACCAGCAACATCTTTTTGGGTTGCAGCTACATACTGCGGTACAGCATCGGGCAATGTGGTGGCATCAAGCGAATCCTGACCAGCAATCTGACTCATAACTAACGCGGCATCATAAGCAGTTTTTGTAATGGGCCCTACCGTATCTAATGACGAAGCCATCGGCATGATACCAAAACGAGAATTACGGCCATACGTTGGGCGAAAACCTGTTACACCACAAAAACTTGCCGGTTGACGAATTGAACCGCCCGTATCTTCGGCAATAGAAAAAATACACATATTATCTGCAACCGCTGCAGCCGAACCGCCTGATGAACCGCCTGCAACCTTGGCCGTATTGCGCGGATTGCGCACCGGACCATACATACTATTTTCATTGCTCGCCCCATGTCCAAACGCATCGCAATTATTTTTACCGACCAGAACCGCGCCTTGCTTGCGCAATTTCGCAACTACGGTTGCGTCATATGGAGGTGTATAATTTTCTAAAATTTTTGCCGCTCCCGTAGAAAGCACTCCTGCCGTGCAAATTGCATCTTTTACAGAGAATGGAATGCCAGTAAGCGGATTGGCCTCTCCGGCTGCGATCAACCCGTCAGCAATCTTAGCTTCTTCCAAAGCCGACTCTTCACAGACAGTAATAAACGCATTTATTTCGCCATTGCGAGCTTTAATACGATCCAAACAAGCGCGAGTAAGTTCAACACTGGTAAATTTTTTGGCACGCAACCCTTCTTGTACTTCTTTAATTGTAAGTTCATTAAGATTCATATGAGCAATGATACGTTTATACTTCCTCGGCAAACACAGCCGGCACAACTAATTCGTTTTGTTCAACTTGCGGCATCTGCGCAATTAAGGCTTGTTTAATATCGGATTCAACTACTACATCCGCTCGCATAACATTATGAAGACCAGTAACTTGAGCAGTCGGCTCAACACCATCCACCTGTACTTCATTTAAAATATCCATATATGCCAATACAGCCGAAATGGTTTTGGCGTATCGCTGCTCTTCTTCCGAGGTAAGCGCTATTCGTGCCAACCGAGCTATTTTTTGTACTTCTTCAATAGATAAGGACATACAGAAATTATATCTACAGATAAATAAACAATGCGTATATTTTACTAAATTAAACCGGCTCTGGCAAATAAACAAACAACCCGCTGAAACGGGCTGTTTGCATTTAAAATTCTAGAAGATATTATGGCTGAACCAGGATAGAAGCAGCTCCGCCGCCGTCACATGTGATGTAATGAGTACCAGGAGTGGAAGGTGCGGTTGCAATTGCAAAGTTATACGCAGTTAAATTGAAGCTTTGACCTCCAACAATTGCAATCTTGCGAGTTTTATTATCGCGATTATCAAGCATGAATTTCTTGCCTTTTTTTAAAGTTAGCGAACCTGGCAAACCATGGCAATCTACAAATTGGAAATAATATCCAGCGGTTTTATAGATCTTTATAGCATCAAGATAACGCTGAGTAGCAGAAAGCGGTGCAGGAGCTGGTTTAACAGTAGATTTTTTGATTGTACTAGAGGCAGCAGTGGAAGTTGCCATATCAACAGTGGATGTATTTACCAGACCAGACTGTTCACTGGTATTTGAAATATTATTTACATCATCGGAGTCGCTTTTTTGCAGCATAACCGCTACAAGCACCACAAAGGCTACAGCAGCCGCTGCGTACACATATTTTTTTGGCATCGTTTTTATTTTTTCTAAAAGCATATTTATATTAAAAAAATTATTTATTTATGTGATGGATTTCTATACTCTTTTGCACAAGCAACTCTTATGAGATCAAAATATCTACTTGCGCCATACTCATCTATAGCACCCTCTCGGTACATATCAGACAGAGTAAACCTAACATATTCTTCTACTAGCTCAGGATTGGCTTCGCCAACAATAGCTCTGACTACTCCATCCACCAAATCATGTAATGCTTTGGGATCTGTTACATCCACCTCCTCATGAACAGAATCAAACATAACGCGCTCGGCGATTTTTGTTAAAATATCCTGATCTGGTTTAAAACTTTCCATAGTTTAACTATGCAATAATCACAAATAATAATACCACACCGGACAAAAGAAAACAACAAAAAATCAAGGTAAGACATGTTTTTTACCTTATCTTAGACAAAATAATTATTCTTGGCATAAAACAAACCATTGACAAAAATGGGGTTTTATAGTACCCTCCTCCCATAAGGAGGAGCCTTTTGTCCACGCTAGAATTTATGATCGCTTCGCTGGCAATTCTCGCCGGTGCGGGCAGCCTATTTGCCCTACTTGGCTGGCTCTTGCCTCCCAAGAAGTGATCAACAAACCCCTCCGCCAAGGGTTTGGCAACAGCGAGCACGGCGGACCGCGGGAGCCCGGACGGCTCTCTTTTTTTAACAAAATCCTTCAACTGCTCTTAGCTTATACAAATCCAGGGAAGAAATCTTTCTTGATTTGCCTATTTTTCAAACCCATCTTGGCAAGCACATCGCTAAACGAAACCACCATACCGTGGGTGCCAGACAAATAAAATGTTCTATCTTTAAAATCAGGCACTTCAGCGCGAATCATGGCCTCGTCTATAAAACCACACTTCCCTTTCCAGCTTTCCGGATAAGGGCAGTCAGTAATTGTATACACCACTTTAATACCAAGTTCTTTTGCGGCTTGATCAAAAATTTCTTTATACGCCATATCTTCAACAGTGCGGTTGCAATACAATACAACGATATCTCTTTTTTCTTTTTTATCAATTAGATATTTAATCATACTTCTAAACGGCGTTACTCCAATACCACCCGCGATAAAGGCAAGCTTTTCATTTTTATTTTTTGGCATAACAAAATCACCGGCCAACTGAGAAGCAACTATGGTGTCACCAGGCTCTAAAAATAACATCGACTGCTTAAATGTACTCGGATTAGGATAAAATTTCACACCCGCCATTACCCCAGGTTCGGTTGGCGAAGATGCAATGGTTATATATCGCCTAATACCGCGAGCGTCCTGTGATTCGTGCCCCAAGGTCCACTCCAGATACTGACCAGGCTTGAATGAAAGTTTTTTATCGCTCTCAAACCAAAAATCATATACGCTGTTTGCGGATAAAACTTTTTCTTTCAAACGTAAAACTAATTTTAATTTTGGACTAATTACGTATGAAATAATATTGCCAGTAAGCAGCGCCAGCTCGGGAGTAAAATAAAAAGAGCCTATATGAAACGACGGGTTAAATAGAAAACCAACGCATGCGCCATAGATAATGCGAAGAGGGCGAGTTGGTGGTGTGGTAGCTGGCTCTGTAAGCATCGCAAAACCAAAGAACAAAATCGGTGAATACATAATTACTTTTTGCACCATAGTAATCGGATCAACACCATTTACCATACCGTTTACCAGCACAGAAACAGTGGCCACAGCAAAAAAACTCAACACCAGATCAAAACGGCGAATTTTTCTAACCAGCAATAAACCTCCGACTACCACCACAGGCAGCAAATATACGCTGCTAACCCACCAGTTCGCGGATTTATGAAGCGTGAGAGCAACAATAGCCACAGCAAACGCGGCCGGATTAAACAAATGTTTTTTATGTAACGCAAAAATATATTTTGATGCCATCGCCCAAATTGCCACCCAAACTAAAAATGGAATTGCGGACAAAGACTGCGCCGGCGGAAAAATTACGGCTAGAAAAAATACCGTTGCGTAAACAGACTCCACGTTGCTCGGCGCATCAAACACGAGCGCAAAAACTGTATTAACCAAATATGAAACTATAAATAAAACTGCGCCGGAAATAATTATTGCTAATGGGCTATACGGCAATACTCCAAAAAAACTGACCGCTACACCTGCAACCCATAGACCAAAAATATAGTAAATTACCAGCCTGTACATGGTAATTTGATTGAGCCACTTATCAATACGCGCGAACATATACATTACATTAAATTAACTAACTTAAACCATATTATATTACATATCGGCTAAACCCGTCTGTAAACACAGCCGTACCATCCGTAGCCACCATATACCCCTCACAATCGGCCTGGGTGCCGATGAACGCAATACCGTTTTTTCCCATAGCAAACGCAGCTGTGGCAAAACGATCGGCTTCATACACATTGCTTGCCACCACAGTCATACTTACAATATCTGAAATTTTTTCTTGGCGCGCATGAGGATTATATATATGATCCCCGCGCACATATGTACCTGAAGTGGCAATACCGCAATTTTCTAATTGTAAAACTTTAATTATCTCTTGTTCATTAAATGGATTGCGAATACCTACTCGCCACAATTGGCCTTCGGCATTTTTTCCTGAGACCTGAATATCTCCGCCTGCTTCTACATAAAAATTTTTAACCCCATGAGCCCGCATCATTTGCGCCGCATTTTGCACCGCCCATCCTTTTACCAAACCTGACGGATCATAGGTGCCATCGGCTCGTTGTATATCAAAGTACCCATTTGTTTCTTGTTTGGTTTTTTCAGAGAGTTCAAACACTTCCTTCATTTCTTGACTAAAGGCATCGGGTAAAATTATGCCTTTATTGAACTTAGAAATTTCACTGTTTGGTTTATAGGTGCTAAATTTTTCATCTACATGCGTAAAATACGCAAAGACTTTTTCAACAATATCAGATGGAAATTGCGCATCCGCAATGGCAACAGTAATCGGCATGCCCATTATAATACGAGAATTCTGCATGATACGTTTAAATTATAACTTAGCCTGCACCAAAGCGGAGGCAAGGGATTCGCGAAAAGCGCGGCTGGTTTGTGTGGCGCCGGAAACAGTATCAACTTGGGCGTTTTGCGCGGTAATTGCTTCTGAACGCAATATCGGCACAGCACGGCCATTTACCTCCAAAGAAGTGCTCTGCTCACGCGGATGATCTAAAAAAATCACTTCGGTAATAAAACCCTGGTTTATCGTCACTTCAACTTGCACGCGACCATAGTAAGCATCAGCGCTTACGCCTGTGTAGCGTCCATCTTTATACAACGGCTGACGCCCTGTCATATCAATCGCGCTCGTGTTTACAGTCGCGTTAGATGCAGCGTTGCGCACACCTGAGTTACCAGACCAAGTTCGGTAATAGATTACATACGCAATAAATGCAATAATCGTTACTGAAGAAAGAAAAAGTTTTTTCATCATACTAAGACATTAAGTAATTGACAACTATCCTATCATTAAACAAAGGTTAGTTCAACTAGGAACTGATCCAGCATATCATAAAACTACTACATGGTGTAGTAATTTATACACAATTCTAAGCTTTTATCTTTTACGAGTATACCACCAGGCAGCTAAAAATGTACTGATTGGAACTGCAAGCACAAGTACCGTACTACCTACCATAGTACGAACGATTTCCTCGGCAATAAAAGCGCTGTTTATGGTCATCCAAAACGCATGGGTTTTTTGGCTGCTATACAATAAAAGCAATGGCAGCGAAACACCGGCATAAGCTAAAATAAGAGTATTAACAAGCGCCGCAATATGCTCTCTCCCAACCGATAAACCTCGTTTATATAACTCTCTAAACCCGATATGATTGCCAACTAAATAAATTTCCTCTACTGCTGCTGCCTGAGCGGTGGTTACATCATCCAAAATACCCAACACGCCAATTAAAATACCTCCTAACAATAATCCGCGCACATTAATATGTTCAGCGCCAAACTGCAAATAAAAAACCTCTTCAGTACCAGTGCCGGATAAATGGGCCAGGGTTACGAATAGCCAGTCAATTGCCACAGCCAACACCAAAGCAATAAAACTACTAGTAATCGCCACGCGCGAACGGCGTGTAAATCCATGCGACACAAGCAGCGATACAAATAGTATGGCAAAGGCACC
>CAZLNR010000017.1:8803-17276 GCA_964561035.1 uncultured Gammaproteobacteria bacterium
ACTACTTTTTCCCCCTGCTTAACCTTTTGATTTTCTGTAATCGCAAAACTGCCCCCATGGTCAATCGTTATTTTTTTACCTTTCTCTTGCCCGTTTATAATTTCAATTTCAACTGTTTGGTACATTTGAAAATAGTCTGGCTCCACTTCCCTTTCGCCAACTTCTATAATACGCAACACTCTGCCCACGTAATATGTATCCGACAGATCCGCTTTCTCCGGAGCATTTACAAGCTCTTCATTGGCAGCTAACGCGGGAAATTTAAAAATAACCAATCCCGATAAAAATAAAAACAAAAAAAATATTTTCTTAAACATATTCAATATTAGCCATTATGCAACGCGCAATTGGCACAGATTCCAAAAAATTCAAGGGAATGCTCTTCCACGCTTGCAAATCCTAATTTCTTTAATAATTTTTTATCAATCAAGCCAAGACCGCAATTGGCTATATCGGTAATCTTGCCACATTGAGCGCAAACTAAATGATGATGGTGTTGTTTTTCTACCAACTCAAAATATGCCTGCCTATCTTTTAAGCGAATTTGGCGGCAAATTCCCAGCTGCGCGAGCGACTCCACATTTCTATATAAAGTCACTTTATCTATTTTAGATCCTTTAAGCTGCGCAAATAACTCATTTACACTCAGCGGTTTCTGCGCATGTTTTAAAATATCCAAAAGCCGCAAACGAGCCGGGGTTGATTTAAGCCGCCCCTGCTTAAGCAAAGATCGAGATTCTTGGTTGTGCTGCACACATTTCATAGCGAGCGCATTATATCATAAATGCAAACTACTTGCAAGTATTTTAAATCTGTGCTAGGATGCGTATATAGTATACATTATTAACCACATCTATGAAAATCAGAAATAAAATACTTGTCGCTTTAGCCATACTTTTGGCTGCATATTTAGTATTGGAAAAAATGGCTTTACCAGGAAACGCGCCGACTCGGCCTACAACCGAAAATGGCTCACCGCAAATTCAAACATCAGTGAGTTTTTACCCGCTTGCTTACCTGGTTGAGCAAATAGCTGGCAAAAATGCACACCTGATCACTATTACTCCAGCCGGCATGGAACCGCACGATTTTGAGCCATCCCCTACTGATATTGCTAAAATATACGGTTCAAAGATTTTTATTTTTAACGGCAATGGCCTGGAGCCATGGGCAGAAAAAATCGCCGGAGATGTAAGTAAAGAACAAAATACTTCTGTAATTAAACTCAGTGATTATTTAGCATCTATTACAGAGCCGACTATTGGTGCGGATCCGCATTTTTGGCTTGACCCAAACAATATGTCTTTGGCTGCCGATAAAATTACCCAGGCCTTTGTAGACAAAGATAATACAAACGCTCAATATTACATGGCAAACCGTGATTCTCTAAAAGAAAAACTCACTCAACTAGACCAGGCATTTGCCACAGGCTTGGCAAATTGCACCAACCGAGAAATAATCACAACCCACGATGCATTTGGTTATATGGCCAAAAGATATAATTTTACGACATTTCATATTTTAGGATTCTCTCCTGACGAAGACCCATCTCCAAAAACCATTGCCAGCATATCTACGCTAGCAAAGAAAAAAAATGCGCAATATATTTTCTTTGAAAATGCTGCCAGCCCAAAGCTTGCTCAAACCATTGCCCAAGAAGTTGGCGCGCAAACCTTAGTACTCAATCCGATTGAAAGTCTAAACGAAACAGAACGCACACAAAACCAAGATTACTTAAGTCTAATGAATATCAACTTACAAAACCTGCGAACTGCCATGATATGCAAATAAAACCAATCATCTCTGCGGAACATCTAACATTTTCTTACAACAATTCACCTGTTATAGATGACATTTCTTTTGATATAACCGCCGGTGATTATGTGGGTATTATCGGGCCTAATGGCGGTGGAAAAACTACATTACTCAAAATACTGGTTGGACTAATTAAGCCGCAAAGCGGCACTATCAAGATTAACGGTAAAAATATTAAAGATAAAAATGCTACCGCCGATATTGGCTATGTGCCCCAACGAGTTGCCATGGAAAACAGCTTATTCCCAGCCACAGTTTACGAAATTATTGAAAGCGGACTATTAGCAAAAAAAGGATTATTTGGCAGGGCCACGCACCATGACAAGGAACGCATAGATATCGCTTTAAAAGAAGCCCAGATATACGATCTTAAAGATCGGCTCATGAGCAGTTTATCTGGCGGGCAAAGACAACGTGTATACGTTACCCGCGCCTTGGCCAGCAATCCGAGCATACTGGTTCTAGACGAGCCGTTTACCGGTATTGATATGACATCTCAAAAAAATTTCTACGCTTTTCTTAAAGAGCTAAATACAAACAAACACCTCACGATTCTTTTTGTGTCTCATGATATTGATACCATAACTCAAGAAATTAAATCTGTTTTGTGCTTAAACCGCGGGCAATTCTGTTTTGGTACAAAAGAAGTCATCCATCAAGAAAATACAATTGAAAAAATCTACGGAAAAAATATTACTCATATTCACCACGGCTCATAACTATATGCTAGAAATTTTTCAATACGATTTCATGATACGAGCATTTATCGCCGGCTCTATCGTAGCTCTGCTTGCTCCAGCAATCGGAATTTTTTTGGTGGTAAAACGATACTCTCTGCTTACTGACACACTGTCTCATGTTTCGCTTGTCGGTATCGCTATTGGTGTTTTGGCAGGCTTTAACCCAATCATTACTGCGGTAGCAGTTTCTACCATCGCCGCTCTCAGCATGGATAAGCTGCGTTCCGGTAAAAAAATATTTGGCGAAGCAACACTAAACCTGTTTTTATCAGGCGGCTTGGCCTTATCCATAATTTTATTTAGTATCAGTAAAAATCTCAACACTAATATTTTTACCTATCTTTTTGGCAGCATTACCACAGTCACCAGTTTTGACCTGTATTTAATCAGTGCCTTAGGAATATGCATCTTTGCCATTATCGTTTTATTATTCAAACGTTTTTTTATTACCGCATACGATGAAGAGCTTGCCCAAGCAAACGGCTTGCCAATTTCAGCCCTCAATGCCATTCTTATGATTTTGGCAGCAATAACCGTATCAATCAGCATGCGTATTGTGGGAGCTCTCATGGTTGGAGCCTTAATGGTCATTCCAGTACTTACCGCCCTGCAATTTGGGCACAGTTTTTTAAAAACTTTTTTATTTGGCTTAGCAGCTTCGCTTATTTCCGTTTGCTCAGGATTATTTATATCTTTTTATCTTGATCTGCCGAGCGGAGCTTCCATTGTCTGCGCGTCACTTATATTGTTTATTATCAGCCTCATTACAAATAAAAGATAAAATAAAAAGACGCCGTATGGCGTTTTTTTATTTTCTGTATTTCCTACGGTCTAGTCGGCTCATTATCAGAAAAATCGGATGATAGCGGTGTCCTGTCTTCTTTTGGCACTAACTGCATCTGCGCCAGCACAGCGCGACGATCTTGCTCCATTTCCTGTATAAAGGCAGCACCTGGCTCTAGCGCAAGCACATCACCATCATCAACCGGTTGTAAACCACTCTCTCCCCCCTATTTCTAATTCCGGAACTGCAGCAAATGCTGCCATACCGGCTTTTTCGGCTGAAGTTAACGGATTGTTTCTTTCCCCTCCTGGTCGCACTCTTTGCTCAGACATACAACACAGTATTAATTAATTAAATCTTTTTTGGAAAAATAATTGATAAAATAATTGCTGTCGCCAACGCCCCCATAATAACGCCAAAAGAAATAATGGACGAAATATGCAAATCAATCATACCCGACAACATTTTAGCGCCTATAAACAATAAGATAAAAGCCAAGCCTTTTTGCAGATGATGAAACTTGTGCAAAACGCTTTCCACTAGAAAAAACAGGGCGCGCAACCCCATGATGGCAAAAATATTTGATGTAAATATAATAAACGAATTTTGAGAAATAGCAAATACGGCTGGAATGGAATCTACCGCAAAAATAATATCAGTCCCCTCTACTAGCATCATAATAAGAAATAACGAGGTAAGCACTGTGCGCCCATGCTCCTTTACAAAAAACTTGCCATTATGATGATTTGGAGAAAACGGTAGAAATTTTTTAGCCAGCACGGCAATTTTATTTTTTTCAAGATCAATATGTTCTTCTTTCTTATCACGCAATAATTTAATTCCGGTATACAAAAGTATTACGCCAAAAATATACAGCACCCAATGAAACTGGCTGATAATTACAGAGCCAACACCGATAAATACGGCTCGAAATACAATTGCGCCCATAATACCCCAAAACAATACTCGGTGGTGGTATTTTTCATCTAGCTTGAAATAACTAAAGATAAGCATGATAACAAACAGGTTGTCTACTGACAGCATTTTTTCGGTAACATACGCGCTTAGAAATTCCGCCGCCAGTGTTTTGCTTAAAAACAGGAATATTAAGAAACCAAAACCTAATGCAATTCCCACCCAAAACAAAGACTGATTAACCGCCGATTTAATTTCAACTTTATGCACTTGCCGATTGAAATACCCCAAATCCAGGGCTAAAAAGCCGGCAATAATCACAAAGAAAAGAATCCATAAACCTGTTTGTGCGTCCATATAAAATATAAATAAATGCCGATATAGTATAGCATTACGGCAGAATATAACAAGCCGACAGATTGACAAAAACCGGTTTTACACCTATACTATGCGCTATTGTTCCACAAGGAGAGTCTCCATGGAGAAGAAAACAATCAATGGCGCGATCTGCGCCACAGCATACCTGGTCACCGCTGTGGCCATCCTGATCCTGGGCTACTGCCTGATCCGCAGCACATACCTTCTCGTGCGAGAGGTTGGCTGGAATGGGCAGAACCCGCCCGTATGGTGGCAGCAGATTGTTGCCATAGCCCTGAGCTTTGCGCCACCCGTGGCGCTCGGAGCCGGGTTGTACCGACACCTCTTCGGACCGCCAATTGCGGAATCACCCTTGCCTGACGCAGGAGTGCGTCGTCGGTAAGAACCAGAGGTGGACTACTCGAAAGCCGTCCTGAATTGCCTAATGTTTCATAAAATATGAAGCCTTGAGCAATGGACGGCTTTTTTGTTTAAGTTACGCACCTATTAGGTAGGGCCCAAAACCAACAATGACCACAAAGAAAAAACAACAGACCTGTTTGTGCGTCCATATAAAGTATAAATAAAATGCCGATATAGACATAGCATTACGGCAAAATATAACAAGCCAACAGATTGACAAAAACCGGTTTTTTATATTAGACTACCACAGCTACATAGAAAGGAGCTGGTGATGAAAAACTTTCTCTGTCATAATGCTCAGGTCTTAAACAGACTCTGGGTGGTGGTAGCTGTACTCATTGGCTTCCTCATAGCCATTGCTAGCTTTCTGTTGGTAAAAGAACTATTCTGGGACGGAATGTATCCAACTATTTGGTGGCAGCAGTGGTTGATTTCGGCGCCAAGCTACATCATAGGAAGCTTCTCCACTCACAGACTTATCCGAATCCGGCCCACTGCTGGCGAATCGCCACCTCAATGAAGCCGAGCATTTGTCCAAAAGCCGTCCTGAATTGCCTAATGTTTCATAAAATATGAAGCCTTGAGCAATGGACGGCTTTTTTGTTTATATTAAGCGCCCATTACAATTTCAACACAGACAAAGGCCAGCCAAAATAAAAATAATAGCACAGCTTCTTTTTTGGATAATTTTTTACCGGTACGCATAAACGCTAGCAGCAATACAGAGGCAGTTACCATAAAGACGCCAGTTACATAAATAATATGCACTGGAAATGCAAACGGATGAATAACCGCCAAAATCCCAACTACGACCGTCGCATCGGCCAAAACAGTTCCCAAAATATCCCCCACTGCCAAATCATCCTCTCGCTTTCTCACAGCTTTTAAAGCAAAAAACATTTCTGGCATAGTGGTGCCAAGCCCAACTAACAACATACCAATAATAATCGGACTTACCCGCAATAATCCGGCAAAGTTTGCCGCGGACACAACAGTAAAATGCGAACCTACAATAAGTATTGCCATGCCGAGCAGCAACATCAAAAAATCCATGGCGCGCCGAGTGCCGCTTGTTTTAATTTTTATTTTCTCTACTCCGGTCTTAAATGCGGAATAATAAAAGATGCCGCCAAAAATAATTAAAGCCGCGCCCTCGGCCCGAGAAAAAAACCCGTCTAGGCCGAGCACGAGCGGCAGCAATATCAATAGCGGATATGCTTTATTTTTTGCTAAAATTTTACTTTCTATGGAAATATTTCTACCAGCCAAAGCAATAATAACCGCGAACACAAATGTCATGTCCGCCACATTTGACCCAAACAGCGTACCAAGGCCAAACGAAGACATGCCGGTCAACGCTGAATTTATGGCCACAAATGTTTCCGGCAATATAGAAATAAAAGAAACAATAATAAATCCAACCGCATATCGCGACAACCCAAAACTATCAGCCAAACGCACCGCATATTTGGTAGAAAAAGTAGCGCCTTTAATTACCAAAGCTACCGAACAAATAAAAATAAAGGCTGTTTGCCACATATTAAAATTTCACATGCACATCACGGTCTCCAAGCATTAAGCGTACCAACCGCTCAATTTCACGGATTGCATTATCTTTACTTTCATTTTGCACCGCTTCGGTTTGAGCGGCGGCAAGTGCAGATTCTTTTAACTGTGTGTACGCCGCATTATAACCGCTATCATTATTAAATACTTTTTTCAAAATCCCCTGCTTGTTCTGCAGTGCAATATCGCCCACCAGCTCAACCCCATGATTTTCCAATGGCGGTAAGGTAATTGTAACAGCGGTTTTTTCTAATGATATATCTTCGGCTGATATTTTTCGCAGATCAACTCCCCAGCTTGATTTCATTGTACCAATAGCTGTAATGTCTTGTCCCCAAAAGAAATCTTTAAACGCGCTGCCTGTGGAACGGTCAATGGTAATTTGCTGAGTTACAACATATGTTTCGGTAATCAAAAACCCTTCACGCTGCAACGCCTGCATAATTGATTGCGATGTAACTTCGGCTGTTTTTTTCTGCGGCAGTGCCAGACGATAACCAACAAATCCGCCCACACCAAGCATGACAATAAAACCTATGATAATTAATTTTGATTTTAGCGACATAAAAGTATAAAAAATAAACTTATTCTAACTGTAACATAACCTGACCAGAAAAACAAAAAACCGCCTGCTCGCTGGTTTCTATTTTTTAAAAACCAATGAGCATGAAGGCGGTTTTTGTTTCCGTCTGCACACCCCACCTCGCCGATGACTATTGTCATGCGAGGTGATGGAAGTTCAGTTCATCCGCGGCTGCGACGGCTGCGTAGGACGGCGACGCCCTCGGCCGGGGAGACGATCGCCTCCCTTGCGACGATCGGCGCTCGGCGCCTCCTGCGGCTGGATCTGGTCGCTGTTCTGCTGATCGCTGTTGAAGCTGCACTTGGGATGGCAGAGCTCGAACACCTTGATCCTCCTGGAGGATCCGCCGCACCAGAGCCCCACCTGCACCTCCATGCCACGCCGGGTGTGGCACACCCGGACCGGATCGGGACCCTTGATCGACGATCCCCGGGACTGGAAGAAGGGCGCGGCTTCGCCAAACGCCTTCCCCACGAGCCCCTGCGCCACCTCGAGGGGCAGCCGGCGAACTCGATAGGTCAGTTGACCACTTTCTCCCTTGGTGGTCAACACACACACGGAGAACAACTCTCTTGCCTTGGCCATTGTCGGAGTCTCCTCAGCATCAATGCAGCTTGCGCACAAAGCCCTTTTGGCATCTAAGAAACTGAAAAAATATCAGCCTCTCTGCCTTTCTTCGCGCACTCCGCACTGATCTGCTCAAAGCATATCTGCATATTTTAGCTATGCTTTGAGCAAACCAGCGCGCTTAAAAAGAACCTTGCACAGTATATACAAAAAAAGAGGTTTTGTCAATAAAAACCTCTTTTTTATGGTTATATTTTATAATTCTATGGACGTATTTTCACCTAATAACATTTTTTGCTCGCCAGCCACTGCCTCGGTAATAGTTACACCAGCGCCAATAATGCTTTCTTTTAATCGAACTGGGCTGTCAATACGGCATTTATTCAAAATAATAGAATCCTGTATCTGCGCTTTTTTAACTGTACTGCCCGCGCCAATGGTGGTGTTAGGCAAAATGACACAATCAGCCAAAGTGCAATTTTCACCAATAAGTACCGGGCCGTAAATTTTAGTCCCCGCATTTACTGTTGTACCAGCACCAATACGAACCTTGCCCTCAAGCTGTGCGCCAGACTCCACCATACCGGACACTATAAACTCATCAGGTTTTACCTCTGCCAGCAATAAACGATTAGCGATGATTAAATCCTCCGGCTTGCCGGTATCTTTCCACCAGCCGGTAATTTCTTTATACCCGACTTTTAAATTATTTTTTAAAAAATC
>CAZLNR010000018.1:0-11316 GCA_964561035.1 uncultured Gammaproteobacteria bacterium
ATTGCGCGGATTGCGGATGAATATGCGGCTAAAAAGAAAGAAGCGCAGGTTATGGATTTTGATGACCTGTTAGTTTTGCTGCTTCAACTGCTGCATCAGCCATCCGTGTTGGAAAAATATGCGCGCCAATTTAGATATATATTGGTTGATGAATATCAGGATACCAATAAAATTCAATCTTCAATTATTAAAAAACTTTCTTCGTTTCATGGCAATGTGCTGGCGGTGGGTGATGACGCGCAAAGCATCTATTCTTTTCGTGCTGCCAATATTGCCAATATTTTACAGTTTGAAAAAGATTATCCGCAGGCAATTGTTACCAAGCTTGAAACCAATTATAGATCCAGCCAGGAAATTTTATCCGTGGCCAATGAAGTGATTAGCAACAATGCCAAGCAGTATAAAAAAAATCTCCACACAACATTTCAGAGCGGAGAAAAACCAATGCTGTGCCCGAAAATGGATCAAGCGGATGAAGCTGAATTTGTAACTGGAAAAATTTTATCTTTGCTTGATGAAGGGGTGCCAGCCCATGAGATTGCTGTGTTGTTCCGCGCCAGTCATCATTCGCAGTTGTTGGAAATGGAGCTGGTAAAAGCTGGTATCGCCTATGATTATCGCGGCGGTTTGCGTTTTTTTGAACGCGCGCATATTAAAGATATATTGGCATACATGCGTATTATGAATAACCGCGCCGATACCGCTGCGTGGCTCCGCGTGCTTATGCACGAAGAAGGTATTGGACCGGTGGCGGCTGCAAAAATTGCCGCTATCGCCAAAACAGCTGAAAGCATGGAAGCGGTTATTGAAGCAGGTGTAAAAATACTTGGAGAGAAAGCCGGGCGTGGATGGAGCAACTTTGCCTCAATTGCAGAAGTCGCGGTGCGAGCAGGGACGCATAATCCCGCGCAGATGATTGCGGCTTTGGCAGATTCCGCCTATAAAGAATATCTGCAGTCAGAATATGTGGATAGCCGTGATCGGCTGGCAGATATAAATCAGCTTTGCGCGTTTGCTGAAAAATATATTGATCTGGATCAGTTTTTAGCCGAAGCAAGTTTGCAAGAAGGTTTTGGCGCGCGTTCTCAGGGTCAGTCGGGTGAAAAGATTGTGCTATCAACTGTGCATCAAGCCAAGGGGTTGGAGTGGCAGGCTGTATTTGTAATCAATATGGCCAGTGGTGCGTTTCCCGGTGATCGTTCTCTGCAAGAGCCGGGTGGTTTAGAAGAGGAACGACGCTTGTTTTATGTGGCTATTACTCGAGCCAAACGGCATCTGTATTTAACATATCCTATGGCCGGCGGCGCCTGGGGTGATTCCATGTCGGGTCCAAGCTTGTTTTTGGCGGAAATTAACAGTGATTTGTTGGATGATCGTTCGCTTTTATCTACGGGGAATGGTTTGATGCTTAACGACGAAGAAGCTGGGGTAAGTTATATAGATGAAACCAAGCCATTAAAAATAAGGCCGGGTAGTTTTTTGCGCGATCTAAATGATCTATAGGTTGTATTATTTTGGCTAATTATAGAAATTATTTTAAAAATAGCCATTGACTTTTTGGCTATTTTTTGATATAATATATAAGTTACTAAGTTAATTTATATATGGAAGGAACGGCTTTACATCAGGGTGTTCAAGGTGGTAAAGAATTGCCGCCAATGTGGAAAATTCCCATAGAATCGGGTGCAAGAAGAGATGTGGTGGGAGAAATTCCCGGTAGAAAGGATGTAAATGCAACAAATACACAGAAAGCTGAAGAAACGAATCGAGAAAAAGTTGTGATGCAAATGCAAGAAAAAGACTTTACTGCTGTAGATATTGCCTTAAGAAAATTGCTTATAGAAAATTCTGGCGCTCAAATTCTGTCTGAACCAGAAGCTAAAAATCTTATTAAAAAAATGCAAGAAGAAATAGGTAAATTCGCGTTTCACGACGGTGTATTTTTAGATGAGATGCAAGCAGCAGGTAGGCCATTGTTTGATACCAAAAGATCTATTAAGATTTCAGCTGATAACGGAAAAGAAGCTGTGTTTAAAATTATGTTGAAAACAGATACTGGAGAGTTTAAATTGCAGGGTGATGTGCTTGATCCAAAAGGCCAGTATGCTGAAGAGTTATTAAATTAATTTTGTTTGTATATATGAGTGAAAGAGCGCGAGGAGGACATACAGAAAAAAAAGCCATAGATCAGATCAAAGATGCGGCCGAAAATAAAGGATTAGATCAAAAAAATCATCACGATGACAGTAATAATGCGTTTGAAGAACAGACACATCGATTGGAGGGAGTAGTAGATGTTGTGCGTTTGCTTGACACGGGCAATGTTGTAAATGCTGTTATTTTGAAAAGTTTGGAAAAAGATCAGCAGGCGCGTAATATGGCCGAGCGCATTATAAAAGCGCGCTTTGAATCAGAAGATTCGTTTGGCAGTTGCAAGAATTCGGCAGATATAGTAAAGAGGGTGCAAACTATAATTCAACAGAACAATGTTTTGAGAAGTTTGGGCTGGTCTGAGATTGTTTTGACAAATAGCGGTGGAGAGTCGCTGTTAATGGTTAAAGAAAGCATCGGCTCAGAACCGGTAATTATAGCGTTGCTAAAAGATCTAGAAAGAAATGTTTCTAAAGGAAAGGCTTTCGTAAAATCATTGGATTCCTATAAGAAAATAACTGGCAAGTATGGCCTTAAGGCAGCTATAGATAGATGGTTGGAGCCGCTTTCTTGACATTTTTAATGCCTTCGTATATACTCATTTCAGAACGTCCCCGATTGGGGTTCTCCTAAAAACTGGAGAAAGAACTCGTGGCTGAGCACATTTCGTTCAGTTTTTTTATTTAGAATTTATTTTAAATTCAACGTATGCCAACAATTAATCAGTTAATTCGCAAAGGCAGAACCAGTAAAGAGCGCAAAAGCAAAGTGCCAGCTCTTCAGTTTACCGTGGACAATCTGCACCGCCGTAAAACTTATTTTGCCAAAGGAACATCCTTTAAACGAGGCGTATGCACAAAGGTGTATACTACTACTCCTAAAAAACCAAACTCAGCTTTGCGTAAAGTTGCCAAGGTTCGCTTGAGCAATGGTATGGAAGTAATTGCGTATATTCCGGGTGAAGGACACAATTTGCAAGAACACTCTATCGTGTTATTGCGCGGTGGCCGTGTAAAAGACTTGCCAGGTGTGCGCTATCATATCGTTCGTGGTGTTTATGACGCTCAGGGTGTGGAAGGAAGACGTAAAGGCCGCAGTTTGTATGGCGCTAAACGACCAAAAGCCGCTAAAAAATAAATAGTGATTCAGGCATAGCAAAAATAGCTAAAGCGCTGGTTCAAAATTTATATATACTCAATTACTTATAATTCTCATAACTCATATGCGAGGTGGAAAACAAGACTATAAACGAGAAATTCTCCCGGATCCAAAATATGGCAGCGTTGTGCTGGCTAAATTTATTAACCATATCATGGAGCGCGGCAAGAAAACTGTAGCTCAAACAATCGTGTACTCTGCATTTGAAAAAATTGCAGATGCAAAAAAAGATCCAATGAAGGTTTTTGAAGAAGCTATTAAAACCGTTCAGCCCCAATTGGAAGTTCGTTCCCGACGTGTTGGCGGTGCCAACTATCAGGTGCCAATGCCGGTAAGCGCCAATAGACAAAACGCTCTTACTTTCCGCTGGATTGTAGAGGCAGCACGCAATAAAAAAGGACAGGCTATGGCTGACAAATTAGCGACTGTGCTTATGGACAGTGCGCAAGGAGTTGGTGACGCGATCAAGAAACGCGACGATGTTCATAGAATGGCAGAAGCAAATAAAGCATTTGCTCACTTTGCCAGATTTGCTAAATAAACATTTTAAAATTATTTTTTTATGCCTCGTGAATATCCAATAGAGAAAACTCGTAATATCGGTATCATGGCGCACATTGATGCGGGTAAGACCACCACTTCCGAACGCGTGCTTTTTTATACCGGTAAAAAACATAAAATCGGTGAAGTGCACGAAGGTGAAGCAACCATGGACTGGATGGAACAAGAAAAAGAACGCGGTATTACTATTACTTCTGCCGCCACCACTTGTTTTTGGAAAGGACATCGTATTAACTTAATCGACACTCCAGGCCACGTAGACTTTACTGTAGAAGTAGAGCGTTCTTTGCGTGTGCTTGATGGCGCTTGTGCTGTATTTGATGCCTCTCAAGGTGTGGAACCTCAATCTGAAACTGTGTGGCACCAGGCAGATAAATATAATGTGCCTCGCATTGCATTTATCAATAAAATGGATAAGTTGGGAGCTGATTTTTACATGAGTCTTGATTCTATTAACGAACGCTTGTCTCCAAACGCTGTGGCCATTCAATTGCCAATCGGCGCTGACAGCAGCTTTTCTGGATTGATTGATATTATTGAAGAAAAAGCTTTTAGATTTGAAGGTGCAAAAGGCGAAAATATTATTGAAATGCCTATTCCAGAAGATATGATGGAAAAGGTAAAAGAATATCGCGCTAAATTAATGGAAAAAGTTGCAGAAGCCAGTGATGTATTAATGAATAAATATTTAAATGGTGAAACGCTTACTATTGAAGAAGTCAAATCAGGTATTCGCAGCATGGTAATCAAAGGTGCGATTTATCCTGTGTTGTGCGGCTCTGCCTTGGCTAATATTGGTGTTCAGTTAATGCTTGATGCCGTAGTTGCATACTTGCCTGCGCCAACCGATTTGCCTCCAGTAAAAGGACACAACCCAGACACTGATGCAGAAGAAATTCGCAATCCATCTGACAAAGAACCTTTCTGCGCTCTTGCGTTTAAGATTGCCACAGATCCATTTGTTGGTAAATTGATTTTCTTCCGTGTGTACTCTGGTGTAGTAACTGCCGGCAGTTATGTTTATAACTCTAGTACTGGTGGTAAAGAACGTTTGGGACGCATTGTGCGCTTGCACGCTAACCAGCGTGAAGATGTACAAGAAGTGTATGCAGGTGAAATTGCAGCTGCAATTGGTTTGAAAGAAGTTGGTACTGGTGACACATTGTGCGATGAAGATAAGCCAATTGTTATGGAACGTCCAACATTTGCTGAGCCGGTTATCTCTATGGCTATTGAGCCAAAAACAAAAGCAGACCAAGAAAAAATTGGTTTGGCATTGCAAAAATTGGCTGAAGAAGATCCTACTTTCCGTGTGCATACTGATGAAGAAACCATGCAAACTATTATCGGCGGTATGGGTGAATTGCACTTGGACATTATCGTGGATCGTATGAGACGCGAGTTTAAAGTGGAAGCAAATGTAGGTAAGCCGCAAGTTGCATATAAAGAAACAGTTAAAATGGCTGCCGATGCCGAAGGTAAATATATTAAACAGTCTGGTGGTAAGGGTCAATATGGCCACTGCTGGTTAAAAGTAGAGCCTAAAGAACAGGGAACAGGCTATGAATTTGTGGATGAAGTTAAGGGCGGTGCAATTCCTCGTGAATTTATTCCGGCTATTGAAAAAGGTATCGCAAGCGCCTTAACTAGAGGTATTCAAGCAGGATTCCCAGTGGTTGATATCAAAGTAACTTGTTATGATGGTTCTTACCACGAAGTTGACTCTTCCGAAATGGCATTTAAGATGGCTGGTTCTATGGCCTTCCAAGCTGCCTGCAAAAAAGCCAACCCAATCATTATGGAGCCAATCATGAAAGTGGAAGTAACCACTCCAGAAAGTTATATGGGTGATGTGATTGGTGATTTGAATTCTAAGAGAGGTCAGATTCAAGAAATGTTTGATCGCGGACAAATCAAAGTAATTAAAGCAATTGTTCCGCTCGCAAGCATGTTCGGATACGCCACCACTTTGCGCAGTATTTCACAGGGCCGCGCTAATTACTCTATGGAATTCGGACATTACGCGGAAGTTCCACGCAATGTGGCCGAAACCATCATTGCCGGCAATCAAAAATAATTAACAGAAAAAACATTTGACCACTCTGGCGTTCCCGGGGTGGTTTTGTGTTATAATACCGCATATTTTTATATATGTTTGAAAAAAATACTAATTCAGAACATACTCTGCCCGTAGAAAAAAGTTTGGCAAAGCTGTGGTTTGTGGTGGTTGCGTATTTACAGCAAAACCGTAAACCGTACCTGTGTATCGTGTCAGACGATGCTAATAAAAAACAGCTACGATTGGATGGTCAAGGTTCTATGCAAGTTAAGGAGGGTAATAGCTGGCGGTTAGTTATGCGGACAACTACTTTTTTGTTAGACGAGGAAAGCGTTCAGGCGGTTGCATCTTTTATTAAAGAGACAGAGCGAGAGAAGGGGATTCGTTTAGAAAGTAAAATTATAGATACTGATACGCGACCAAAAACAGAATTGGAGTTAAAGCTGGGGTCGTATGGACTGGTAGAGGCAGATATGTATGGCAGTTTTCCTGCGCAACGGTTAATGGATCGGGTGTATGCTAATGCGTCGGGAAATAAGCTTGATATCAGAAAACCTAAAGATCTAAAAGAGTTTTATGATGAATGGATTTCTCAAGTACGAATTCTTCCGTTGCCATTTGTGCCGCCGCAATTAAAATTTAACCAGTTATACCCGGGCAAGTTGTATCCAACAGATGTTGATCCGGAACAAGGAAATTTTGCTTATTTACATCTATTAACAGACCGTAAAATTGTTGACAATATACGAGAGCTGCCCCAAGGAGATGCGGTGCATAAGCCTCGTTTTGCATCGGGTATGAATTTGTTTATGATGGATTGGCGTGAGCAGGATCTGAGAAAAATTGATGGTTCGGGGCGTCCGTTTTTAGAAACTGTGGGCGCTAATTCAGCCTTGCTGCGGTCTTTAGGTTGGGGTAGTAGCGGAATAGTGATGAGTCGTCCGGAAATAGATGATTTATTATGGGAGGGTGATGTGGATTTGCAAGAGCCTACAAAGCGCCATCGTCAGATTATAGAAGATCTTAATTTTGATCCGCACAATTACCGTTTGCGGCTTATAGACGCGGGGGAATACGCGCGTTTGGCGGCAAAACAAAAATGGGGGGAAGAGAGTATGGCAACTCACTTTGACGGCTATGCGGTTGTTGATGTGTCGCAGGATAAAAAAGAAAGGCGCGGTCTGTGCGGTGGAGATGTGCGCGACGGCGGTTCTTCTCATATTTCTTGGGTGGAAAGATCAGATGTGCGCTTACCGGTTCGTTTAGTGCTAGCTCGTGTGTAATTTAATTATCCACATACGTTTCTGCCGGTTCAATTATGTGGTATAATTATTGTATTATTGAACAAGTCAGATAACTGTGGAAATTATTATGAAAATTAGTAAAATATGTAAACGGTATTTTACTTTTATGGTATTAAAACTTCAGAAATTACCTGTTAGAAAAATATCTAAGCGGGTTTTTTCTGCTATACAATCCAAACCCGTTCATGTTACAGCAGTATTATCTTTATTTTTAGTGGCAGCAGGAATAATTTTTTTACGCTCCAACTTGCAAAATGTTTTTTCAGCTACCTATGGTTGGGTACAGTCCGATTGGAGTGGGGGCGCTAGCGCTACTACGATAGGGCATCCAACTAATCAAACTGGATGGAGTTATTTTTCAACCAGCACAAATGTTTTAACTACTGGTACAACTACTGTAACTTTGGCTAGTTCCACATATAGCTCCACTGATGATGGAACATTTTCTTCTACTGGCAGCGGTACGGGTGGTGGATTTAGTAATGGTGTAACGTCGTCGGCGGTTGTTTCTGGCAGCGGATCTTCTGCAATAATTAAGTTGTCTGGTAGCACCACCGCAGTCAATCGTGTTACGGTTACTTCCACGCTCACTGGAGCTGCTTTTCATGGTGCGGCGCAAATGGTAGGTGCGTCGGGTTCAGATTATATATATGCAATTGAAGGTGCTAATGATACATCGCCGTTGCGTCGGTATTCTATTTCAGGCAACTCTTGGACAAATTTGGCAAATTACACTATTTCCTATTTTGGCGCACAGCTATTATGGAATGGTAGCGATAACTACATTTATTTAGCTCGTGGCCAAAACAGCACAGGTTTTGATCGTTATTCTATTTCCGGTAATTCATGGTCTGCTATGACAAGTATTCCGGCCGCCTTGCCAAATGGTTTGGGTCAGACAGCCGCTTTGCGATATGGCACTGAAGATTATATATATCTTTTTAGAGGTAACGGATATACAGATTTTTATAGATATTCAATTAGTGGTAATAGCTGGACTTCCTTAAGTTCAACACCGGTTGCTCTTGATGTTGGCTTGCAGGCAGTGCGAGATGCTGATGGTGATTATATATATTTGGTAACTGGAAATGGTACAAATTTTTACCGATATTCTATATCCGGCAATTCCTGGACCGCTCTCACCGGTTTGCCAGGGTCAATTACTGGTGCAAATGCCAGTGCTTTGCATGATGAAGGCAGTGATTATATTTATGTACTATCCAATAATAGTCTTTACAGATATTCTATCTCGGGCAATTCTTGGACAACTCTAGCTGATGCTTCTGCGGTTAATCCAAGTTATGGTACTACGCTTATTCATAGTGCTGGCGAAGACACAATTTATGTAACCGGTGAGTGGCAGTGTTGTGCCGCAGTTGTTGTTTGGGGATATTCCATCAGCGGGAATTCTTGGACATCGTATTATACGGTGAATGGTAATTTTGGCGGATACGGCTCTCCTAATAAGACCGCTTATCGGAGGCCCGGAGATGAATCATTTTATTTCTTAACTGCCAATGCTAATGACAAATTATTTAAATATACAGTCAGTCAGACTGTATACAGTAGTTCTGGTAGTTTTACTTCTGCAAGCATGGATTTAGGAGTGGCGCGAATGAACTCGCTTTCATGGGCATCTACAACTCCGTCCGGAGTAGGGTCGGATTCAATAAAATTTCAACTGGCTGCAAATAATGATAATAGCACCTGGAGTTATATTGGCCCTGATGGCACCAGTGGTACTTATTTTACCACTAACGGTACAACAGTTTTTCCATCGTCTCTCCAAGGGAACCTTCGTTATTGGCGATATAAAGTTTTTCTTTCCACCGCTGACACCACTGTCTCTCCAACGCTTGATAGCGTAACATTTTCGTACAGTTCATACACATCTTCTGGTACGCTGATTTCGTCCATTTACGACGCTGCCGATCCTACTAACGTAGTAGCAAGTGTTGCCTGGAATCCGGCTTCGCTTCCAACCGGCACAACAATTAAATTTCAGTTGCGCTCAGGTTCAACAACCTCTAGTGTTGCTTCAGCAACTTGGATTGGTCCTGATGGTACAAATTCAACTTATTTTACTACTTACACTGGTGAAACAAGTTCTTCTACAATGCGAGATGGGTCAGGGGATCGGTACTTTCAGTATAAAGCTTTCTTAGATACTACTAATAGCGCGTTTACTCCTACGCTTTCTAGTGTTACCGTTACTTACGTGGTGAATGCGAATCCAGAAGTGCAGAATGTTAATGCATCACAAAATGCGGATGGTACAGTTACTATAACGTATCAAGTTCGTGATTCAGATACTGATACAGGCACTACGAATCCGGGTTATGTAAGTTCTACATTCGAGTATTTAGATGCCTATGGTGCGTATCAGACCATTTCTGTAGGCCAGCTTTCTGCCGGCGCTATGGCAAATGTGCCGGTTGTGACTTCTAGCTGGACAACAACTACTGTTACGTGGAATGTGCCTGCGGGATTAAGTGTTGCTGCTAGTAGAATACGCGTCACAGTCAATGATAATGAAGCGGCAAATAATACTGCTAGCGCTATTTCAAGTAGTACGTTTCAGATAGATAGTGTGGCGCCAACTAGTGGGGTGATCACAATTGATGGCTCTCAAACACCAGCGCTTATATCGCTGTCTGCAACGGACAGCTCCACACTGTACATGAAAGTATCTCAAAATAGTTCGTTATCAGATGTTTCTTCATGGTCTGATTTTGCTGCAACGACCACAGTTACGTTATCTGCAAATCCAGCCACTGTGTACGTGCAGTTTAAAGATATATATGGCAACACCTCAACTATTTATTCTGCTACAACTCCCGAAACCCCTTCTAGCACTATCGTGCAAGATATCTCCAACGTTCTAAATAGTATAACCGATTATCGTTTGTTTGTTGCGTGGAAAGTTGTGGCAGCGCCATCACCTGGGTTTGCCGATTATGTCGTGTATCGCTCTACTGACCAGGTATCCTGGACTTCGATTGCCACTAATACTTCTATTGGCAATAACTATATTGCAGACAGTAATATTACCGCAGATATTTTGTATTACTATAAAGTAAAAACAATCGATAGTTCTGGAAATCACTCTATATTTTCGGCTGTGGTTAACGGTCGTGCCAATGGTACTCAAGATGCGGGTGAGGGCGGGGGAGGAACAGCGCAAGCCAGTGATCCGGTTATTTCTGCGGTTGCAACTTCTTCGCCAACTCCGTCATCTATTACTATTACGTGGAATACTGATATATTATCAAATTCAATTGTTGGTTTTTCTACAACTGCTGGTAATTTTACCGACAATGTTGTAACGGTAAATTCAATGGTAGATAACCCGTCTGGTTTTATTGGACAGCACTCGGTTGTGTTAGGAGGGCTAACACCAAATACTACTTACTACTTTAGGGTAAGATCTGTGAGCGCTAATAATACTTCGTCAACTGACAGTAATGGAGCTGATGGTTATGTGTTTACTACTCCATCAGGTCCGACTATTACCGGTGTTTCAGCTGTGGAAGTTTATAATACGTTTGCCCGAGTGATTTGGAATACATCCGAAAATGCAGATAGTCATGTGGTGTTTTCAACCACAACTAATTTTGCGTCCTCAGTTACCACTAGCTCTGCTGATTTCGGCACTTTCCATGATCTCATCCTAACCGGATTAACTCAAGGCACTCGATATTATTTCTATGTTGAATCGGTAAGTGTAGGCGGTGTAACCTCTACCGATAAAAATTTGGTTGACGGTACGCCGCAATATTTTAATTTGGCAACCACTATTGATACAACCGCCCCAACCATTTCCTCGGTTGCTACCAGCACCAGTGATACGTCTGCAAATATTACATGGGTTACCAATGAAAATGCTAACTCGCAAATTGTGTATGGTCCGACTACTGATTATGGAAATACCACTACGCTTGACAGTACGTTTACCACACAACATCTTGAAGTGTTATCCGGTTTAAGTTCGTCAACGTTATATCATTTTAAAATTTTATCAACTGACAAAAATAGTAACACAGCAACTTCTCCTGATTATACCTTTACCACACTTGGCACGGC
>CAZLNR010000018.1:11416-17048 GCA_964561035.1 uncultured Gammaproteobacteria bacterium
AAAATAGTAACACAGCAACTTCTCCTGATTATACCTTTACCACACTTGGCACGGCTGATACCGCTTCACCATCTATTTCAAACGTGGCCACTTCAAGCGTATCTCTCACGGCAGCTACTATCACTTGGGACACAAATGAGATTGCTTCCACTTTAGTGGAATATGGCACAACTACGTCCTCGTATAACAGTATCGCTGGTTCAGCTTCAGCTTTAGAAACATCGCATTCAGTTTCTTTGTCGGGGTTAAATGGCAACACTACATATTATTTCAGAGTTAGATCAGCTGACGCTTCGGGCAACTCTGCTACCAATGACAATGGCGGCAATGGCTGGTCATTTACTACTGTGGCCGATACCACTGCTCCAACGGTTTCAAACATCAGTTCATTGGTTAATAACACCTCGGCAATTGTTACTTGGAATACAAACGAGTCGGCAACTTCCCGGGTTGATTTTGATCTATCTTCCAGTACATACAGCAACTCAAGTTCAAGCTTATCTTATGAAACCACGCATACAATTACCCTTAATGGTTTAACTAATAATACGACATATTATTTCCGTGTTCGGTCTGTTGACGCTTCAGGCAATGAGACGATTGATAATAATAGTGGCTCAGGCCATAGTTTCACCACGCTTGATACGCCTGGTACCCCGATTATTGTGGTAAGCGGCGGAGGCAGTGCGCGAAACTCATTAGATACGGCTCCTCCAATTATTTCTAATATAGACTTTAAAGATGTTACGCCAAGTTCAGCCTTAATTACCTGGGATACAAATGAAGCTGGTAATTCTTTAGTGCGATTTGGCTCTACGCTTGACTATGGTTTATTGACAGGTAATGATCTTGAATTATTAACCTCTAACCATACAGTAAAATTAATCAATTTAGCGCCAAGCCACAAGTATCATTTTAAAGCAGTAACTTATGATGCCTCTGGTAATCGGGCTGAATCTGAAGATAGGATATTTACTACACTTAACGTTGACGGCACCGAAGCCAAGCCAGAAGAGGTGGTGCAGGAGGTTGAAACAGAAGCTGTGACTGAATCTCAGACGATTTCCAACGCCTTACAAAAAGCCTCCAGCAAATCTTTAGAGAAATTTTTAAAGGATATCGCTTCAAATCCGTTGCTGAAAGATATACCGGAAGATAAATTTATTCAGGCCTTGCTTGAGATGACCAGTAAAGTAATTGAACCGCCGACAATTGTTGGTATTAAACCAACTGTAGATGTCAAAGGTACTACCGCCATAATTAAATGGTCTACAGATAAAAAATCTTCTTCAGAAGTAAATTACGCGCGTGAAAGTGAGTATAAAGCTGGGGATAGTTCTCCATATACAAATGCGGCTATCAATCCCGATGAGTTTAGTCTGAATCATACAATTGAGCTTACAAATCTTAATCCAGCGGTTACATATCACTTTAAAGTTGTGTCAAAGGGATTAATTGGCCCGGTAGCTACCAGTGCCGATTATACATTCCAAACAACAGGAGAATTGCCGGTAATAAGCGATATTCGCGTTACCAGACCTGATGACTCTCCGTCTTCAGTGGTTGTTACCTGGAAAACAAATGTTTCTACCGATAGTACGGTTGAATACAAGAGTCTTAAGACCGGACAATCATTAACACAGGGTGATTCAGCGCTGCTCATCAACCATCAGGTTACTCTCAAAGGGTTAGAGGGTGGTGCGGGTTATAATTTAGTAATTAGAGGTAAGGATGAATTTAAAAATGAAGCCGTGTCTTTGCCAATAACATTCTCTACTAAACTTGACCAAGTAAGTCCGGTTATTTCTAAACTCTCTTCTGAATCAACGTTGTACCCAGGAAAAGATTCAAAAGTACAAACTATTATTTCGTGGGAAACAGATGAGCCGGCAACTTCGCAAGTCTTCTATCAAGAAGGTTTGTCCGGAGACAATATTGTGTCATTGCCTATAGACGATGGATTAAACAGTCGTCATATTGTAGTGGTAACTAAGTTTAAGCCGGGAACTGTATACAAGTATTGGGTTGAATCAAGAGATTTAGCTGGTAATATTGGTAAATCTGAGATTTTCTCCATACTTACTCCACAAGAAAAAGAAACAATTATTGATATTATTATTAACAACTTCCAGTCGGTATTTGGTTGGACAAAGAATATCGGTATTTAGTAAAAGGCAAAAAACAGTAGCTGTAAATTTGTACCATGGAACCTATTATTAAAACTGAAAATATTAAGGTTATTTACAATAAAGGACAGGATAATGAGTATGTAGCCTTAAATAATATTAGCATTGAAGTGTATCCGGAAGAGTACCTGATATTTTTTGGTCCCTCTGGATGTGGAAAATCAACGCTTCTCTATACCATACTAGGACTCCAAAGATTAAGCGAAGGAAAATTATATATTAAAGGGAAAGATAGCGCCGCTTTCTCTGAAATGGATAAAAGCAAGATGGTGTCGCAATTTTTTGGGATTGTGTTTCAGAATTTCAATTTGATTTACTCGTTAAATGTTATTGATAATATTACATTGCCGCAGGTGTTTTTAAATGCCGAAGCTCAGCAAAGAATAGAAAAGGCCGGTGTGTTATTATCACGTTTCGGCATAGAAACAAGAGCTCACAACTTGCCAGCGAATTTGTCTGGTGGTCAGCAGCAGCGCGTGGCTATATGCCGTTCGCTTATTAACGATCCGGTTGTTCTGTTGGCGGATGAACCGGTAGGAAACTTAGACAGTGAATCCTCGCGCGTGGTAATGGAAACATTATATGAAATTAACAAAAAAGATAAAAAAACTATTATTTTGGTTACGCACGATCCAAGTTTTTTGCCATACGCAGATAGAGTTTGTTACTTTAAAGATGCTAAGTTGGAAAAAGTGGTAAAAAATGAACATCCGCTAAAGCCAAGTGAAATCAACAAGCCAAAAACAGAAGAGGAGAAAAAACAAGAAGAGCCGGTAGATAGCACGCCGTTTGGAGAGTTGGAAAAAATGGCGCGGTCTCACCATATGATGTCAGTACCCCAGCTTAAAGCTTGGAGTATTACAAATTATTTAACAGATGAGTTTACGGTCAATCAACTGGAGCGGCTGGAAAAATATATGGAAGATTTATTGGCTGGCAAATTGAGCGAACATCAGTTTTTTGAACAATTAAATACGCCATATAGCAAAGGCGGTGTTGGCTTGTATCGGGGAACGGCCGTGCGGTTTACAAAGAAAATCAGTCAGATTTTAAAAGAAGTAGGAATTTTCTTAAAAGATGCAAAAAGCGCCGAACATTCAAAGAAACGTGCAATGGTAACAGAAATGCTGCGCAAATTTTTGCTAGATGAGTATCATGGCTCTTTAGGAAAAGACCAGATGCTAAGACTTGAAGAAGCAATTAATAGCCGTTTGTCCGATACAATCAATACACCGCAATTTAGCGCGCTTTTAGATAAGCCATTTTCAGAGGGTGGTGTTGGTTTAAACGCAATAACCGCAGAACGGTTAACCGAGCGTCTAGAGATAATTCTGGCTCAAACATATGAAATATCGTGATCTGTTCTCATTGTCAACGAGAATGTTTCGTACCAACCCGTCGCGCACCTGGTTGACAATTTTGGGTATTAGCGTGGGTATTTCGGCAGTGTTGTTTTTAGTTTCTTTAGGGTATGGATTGCAAAATATTATTTTACAAAAAATCGTGTTCAATCAAGCTTTGTTAAGTTTGGCTATTACTCCGAGCACCGACCTTATTACACTCGATCAAAAGGCTATTTCTGAAATTAGCCAGATTCCCAAGGTTACTGATGTAAAACCGCTCGCCAAATTTATGGGGCGCGTTTCATTTGAAGATATAAATGGTACTGTGGAAATGAGAGCAGTTGACTCTGCTTTTTTTGGGTATGCAGGAACATCGGTTAAGTATGGTAAATTATACGAAGCTGGCGATCAGAATCAGCTTATTATTTCTGAAGCGGTGCTTAAGTTGTTTGGAATTACAGATCCCAGTACGGTGTTAGGCAAGCAAATTTCTTTAAAAATATTTACTAATAAGAATGCGCTTGATAATTCAGATCTTGATATTTTTGATGTGCCTGTAAACTTTACAATTAAAGGTATTGTGGAGGATAATCAGGAGAGTTATATTTATTTGCCGCTGACTGAGGCTGCTTCATATGTGCCAATAAATAAATATGAACAGGCGCGTGTGAAAGTAGAAACTAGCCAGGACCTCGCGCTGGTAAAAGAAGAGGTTATTTCCCGAGGATATCAAACGCAGTCATTATCGGAAACAATTGAGCAGGCAAATAAAATTTTTAGAGTGATACAGATTGTGCTGGGTTTGTTTGGTGCTGTGGCACTGGTGGTTTCTTCAATCGGCATGTTTAATACTATGACGGTAACGCTGCTTGAACGCACCAACGAAATTGGTATTATGCGGGCGTTGGGGGCTAGCAAAAGCAATCTTCGAAATTTATTTTTAAGCGAATCGGTGGTGATTGGTTTTTTAGGCGGTGTGGTGGGGACGGTAATCGGTATTATTTTAGGGCAAGTGTTTAATTTCATTATCAACAGCTTGGCTTCGCGGTTTGGTGGGGCTAAGACAAGCTTGTTCGTTTATCCGAGTGCCTTTTTGATCTTAATTGTTGCTTTATCTGTGTTTATTGGTTTTCTCTCAGGTATTTTCCCAGCTCGTCGCGCTGCCGGTATGGATCCTCTGGAGGCGTTAAGATACAAATAGCCTCTTGACAGCAAATTAGATACATGCTATACTGTCTTTAACTTCGAAAGCGGTAAGCAATTATTCGCTTTCAGCAATACAAAGCCCTACGGGGCTTTTTTGCTTTTTATACTCTAGTTAGAAAGGGTTGACTAAAAAAATTTTAATGGTACACTACATAAAATAAAAAAAGGGGTGATCTTTAAGTTTTTTATATGCAACAGAGCCAAATCAATCGTGTAGTTAAACTGATTAAGAAAACAGGGGATAAAGTCGTGTTAATGGACAATGAATCCGATGCAGTTATGATGCTTATGGACATTGATTCATATGAGGCGTTATTGGCAAAACCAGCCGTAATTCAGCCAGAAGTAAGTGTAGAAACACTAACCGAAGAAGAATTAATGGAGAAAATCAACAAAGATGTGGCTGTGTGGCGTGCTCATAATGACAAAGAACGTTTGGAAACAATTGACAAGGTATTGGAAAAAAACACCTTTCTAGATGAAAGCCCAAATAAGAAAGAGGATTATTTGCGTTCAGCCCAATCGGTTCATACTGAACAAGGTGTTGGCTTGGGAAAACCTGTGGAAAAAGTGTTAGAAGATTCTGCCGCGGATATTGAAGACGAGGAAGAGGAAGAAAAATTTTATCTTGAGCCAGTAGAATAATTTGGCTAAAATAAGACAAATAAAAGGTTTTAGAGTAAAAAGTCATATAGGTTCGTTTTTTCTTTGGTTTTTATTGGTAAAATAACATGAAAAAATGGGCTTTGGGGACTTGCAATTTTTTTAATAACCTGGTATAATCGGTACGCTTACTCTAAAAAGGTGAGTATTTAATAAAAATTTTTATAAACAAAAAATAACGGCTGGACAAAAATCTATTCCGACCACTCGGTAATAGTGCCGTGTAAGGACTAA
>CAZLNR010000019.1:0-14129 GCA_964561035.1 uncultured Gammaproteobacteria bacterium
TCGCTGGCGCTTGTTTTGCCGGTAGTTCCAAAACGCGTAAAAGAGTGGGCGTATGCTGGTTTTGGTTTTGACTTTATTTCTGCATTCATCAGTTTGGTAGTAGTTGATGGATTAAATGCAGCTGCTCTTTTTCCAGTTGTTGCTTTGGTAGTGCTGGTAGTTTCATATGTTAGTTATCATAAACTTAATACGGCTCAACACGTTGAGTCTGTTTAATTTTTATTTACATTAAAATATGAAACGCTCTCTGTACGTTAAAATCATAACCGTGGTTAGTTTGGCCGGGTTTGCTTTTTCCGGTTATTTGAGCGCCGTAAAATTGTTTACAGCAACATGCGCCTTGCGTGAGCCCTGTCCGTATTTTTTGGGCTATCCTGCCTGCTGGTATGGATTTGGATTATTTCTAACGCTTACTGTGTTGGCTTTAGCTGCCCTGGCGGGACGTTTGAATGCGCGAAAAACTGCAGTCGCACAGCTTGTTGTAGGTTTGACAGGTGTTGTATTTGCCGGATATTTTACCGTACCTGAAATTGCTCGTTTGCTTTCCGGCGGTTCTTTTTATGCACTGGGTCTACCCACTTGTGCATACGGCTTGATTTTCTATCTGCTCATAAGTGTTCTGGCTATTGTATATTTACGCTCGCCTCAAGAAGGAGGGGGTATCTAAACACTTATACACTTGACACTGAGTGGTAATTGATATATACTTGAGTTATCATTCTTAATTTAAGTATATATGTCTTCTGTGCACCCAGCTATAAAGTTTTTTATTAGCTTAGCTAAAACTCAATCTATATTAACCAATCGATTTGATCGCGGTTTGGGGGGCTTGGGTTTTAGCGAGTTTTTAATATTATATTATATTAGCCAGGCTGAAGAGCAAAAAATTAGCCGTATTGAGCTGGCTAAAAAAATTGGCATGACCGCTTCGGGGGTTACGCGATTATTGCTGCCTATGGAAAAAGTACATTTGGTTAAAAGCGGACCTGTAGAACACGATGCCCGTATTCGTTTTGTGCTAATGACTTCTGCGGGCAAAGAAAAATTGTCCGAAGCTCTTGAACGATTGGAGATGTATGCGGAAGATTTTGTGTCTGCGGATAAAATCAAAGAATTAGAAAAATTATCTGGTTTGCTGGTAGAAATTGGCGGCAGGGCTCTAATGGCTTAGAAATATAGTTTTGATTTTAAAAAAGCTTCGTATTAATATGCGAAGTTTTTTTATCTGGACAGGATATTCATTTTCTAATAAACTAGCAATAGGCTTTAACAATATATTTATATGTTTACAGGGTTATTTTCCAAATTAGTGCTTGCGATTATTTTAGGAGCGACAATTGGTTTAGAGCGGGAAGGCAGTAAGCAGGGGCCAGGCGCTCTTGGCGGAATTCGTACCTATTCGCTTATTGCTCTTGTGGGTGCGCTGGTAGGCGTATTTTTTACAAACAACTTTTCTTCTCTGGCGCTTTTGGTTGCGGGAGGGCTGTTTATACTTCTTATTTCTTATTATGTTTCAGGCGTAACTGTTACGAGTGATTTTGGCCTTACCACAGAACTGTCAGTAATAATTACGTTTCTTATAGGCTTGCTGCTGGTTCTAAATATTATTCCGCTTCAGATTATTGTGGCAGTTTTTGTAATGCTTATGCTTATTTTGTCTATAAAATCAAAAACAAGCCAATTGATCGCCGGTATTTCTCGAGAAGAGCTTCAGTCGTTTATCAGTTATGCTGTAATTGCGTTGGTGATTCTGCCGTTTTTGCCCGATGTCGGTTATACATTATCTGATATTCCAGTATTGCCGTCTATTATGAGCGGTCTTGGAATAGACATGGGGCAATTCAGTTTGCTGGAATTAATCAATCCTCGCAAGGTCTGGTTTATTGTGGTGCTTATTACCGGCATAGATGTGTTTGGGTATATTTTAGGGAAAATTGTTGGCAATAAAAAAGGATTTGCGTTTACAAGCTTTATAGCAGGATTTGTCTCATCTACATCCGCAACTCAGTCTTTGGCTCAAAAAAGCAAAAAAGTTTCAACAGCAAATTACCTAGTCGGGGCTGCATTGTTGGCAAATCTCGCTAGTTTTTTACAGGTATTTTTACTGGTCGGTCCGCTCAATCCCAAATGGCTTGTTTTTATTGGCCCTAGTATTCTGCTTATGGTTTTGGTTGCCGGTGTGTTTGCTTTTTTTCTTCTGAAGAAAAAAGAATCTGACGCGTCAGATTCGCAAGAGGTAAAATCAGCTAAAATATTTTCTTTGATCCCGGCATTAAAATTTGCCGGCATTTTAATAGCAGTGAAAATTATTACTAAAATTTCTTTGCTTGTATTTGGCAAATCCGGTTTTGTAATCAGCTCAGTTATTGCGTCTTTGGCGGGGCTTGATGCAATTTTAGTTAACTTGGCTGAAATGGCCGGTCGAACTATCTCTTTTGAATTCGCATTTATTACTTTTGTTTTAGTAAACGCCACCAATTTGCTTAGTAAAACCGTATATTCTTTTTTACAAGGTACGAAAAGATTTGCGGCATTATTTTTTGTATCTGCGCTAGCCGTTATTTGCGCGAGTGCTGCCTATTTACTTGTTGTTTAATGAGCAAGTTTGGTAGTGGACAGGTCGTTTGGCAGGGTTTATAATATATAATATATTTACATCTCTATGTTCCAAGAAAATAAACCAAACATGTCAACGCCGCCCCGCCATTACTATGGCGATATTGTGCGCAAATTATTTTTAGCCGCTGGTGTTTTAATGCTTGCCACGCTGGCTATTTTTTCATCACTCATTACCGTATCGCTGCCATTTTCCGTGGCGGCAATTATTGTGCTCGCATTTCTATCCGGTCTTGAAAGCCCTAATCATAAAACAATTGTAATGATAAACACGATGGCGGCTGCAATCGGCTGCGGGTTCTTCCAGTATACGGCAGTGCAGTATTATCTTTCTTCCACAACGAGCATGGATATTGATTGGGCGTATTTTGCGGTCAATCAAGCGCTTGCGTTTATATTTTTTATTGCGTTGTACTATAGCAGTAAAACTGTGCGCGCATGGAAACAGATACAGACTAAGTAAACTTATTTTTAAGCATATATAGTATGGAATTTTTTAAGAATCAAAATATAAAACCGCTAACCATTTTCAAGATGACAATTTTGGCTGTTTTGTGCGTATCGGTGCTGGTGTTTGTGGTGAGTCTTATTAACAACACTGTGCGGCCGATGGCAAATCGCCAAAATAAAATAGCAACTTCAGCGGTAGCTCCATCATACGGGGTGGCTGAAGATGCGATATATTTTAACGGTAAAATGGGCGGGGGTATGGCCGATTTGTCGGTGCAAAATATTATGCCTGTTCCATATCCGCAGGGTACAACTGGCAATACTGCCGAACAATTTGAGGTTACCGATTACAGCGCGACCATTGAGGCTAGAAATAAAGAAGAGGTTTGCAGCCAGGTTTCTGGTTTAAAAAGCTTATCGTATGTAATTTTTGAAAACGCACAGGAGTCGGATCGTAATTGTAACTATACTTTTAAAGTTGAAAAAAATCATGTAGCAGAAATTTTGGCAAAGATTAAAGATTTAGATCCAAAAGATTTGTATGAAAATACTCGCACGATAAAACGCCAGCTAGATGATTTTACTAGTCAAACAGAAATTTTAGAAAAAAAATTATCATCAATTGATGACACGCTTAAAAATGCCGTAGCTGCCTATGATCAGATTAGCGCTTTGGCAGCACGCACTCAAGATGTGGCAAGTTTGGCAAAAATTATTGATAGCAAATTGCAGGTTATTGAACGATTAACCCAGGAAAAAATAAATGTAAGCCAGCAGCTTGATTATTTAGCTAAAGCTAAGGCTGAAGAAATGGATAAATTAGCGTACACGTATTTCAATGTCAATATTTATGAAAATAAATATTTTGATGGAGAAAATCTAAAAGATTCTTGGGTGGCAGCCGTGCAAAATTTTGTATACAGTGTAAATATCGCTGTACAAAATGCAACCATCAATTTACTGGCAACACTTCTTAAACTGCTGCCGTACTTAGTGTATGCCTTGATAATTTTTGTCTTGGCAAAATATGGCTGGAAATCTCTAAAGAATAGCTGGAATAAATAAAAAGATTTTAACATAAAACAAAAACCACCTGTATTCAAGGTGGTTTTTGTTTGGATCACGAGTCAATTTATATAATGGCGCGCCTCGTGATGGTGCGCGCCTGCCTCCCGCTGTCGCTGCTTATGGGGCGACCAGGATTCGTGTGAACAGCGGGTTGAAATGACAGTTGAAGCGCGGCGGCAGTTGCCGCAGCTTCAACATGTCTCCATCAAATTGCCCGTTTCCCGGTGGAACAGCCATCAAGCTCTCGATGAGCACGACCCGACAGTATCCCGCGTTGTTTAGCGGGATGGTGACGGGTTTGGTGTCGGCCAGTGCGTGCCAGTATGGCGTGTCAGTGGAGCAATACATCCGCAACTCCGTGACAGGCCGAGTGATCCGCTCCTGGGGAGCAAGAATCACTTCCAGGCTGTCGCCGACCTCTGCGCTTAGCGGCTCGTCGTCGGCCCCTGTTGGTTGGGGGTGGTGGTGCTGGCTCAGCACCCGAACTGCGCTGCTGTGCCTCGGCATCTTGGAGGACGTTGGTGGTGGGGAGGTCGCGAGCAGACCGATGATTACCGTGATCGCAATTAGTGCGACCGCAATGCTCATCGTTTCCCATTTTTCAGAGCGCATGACGTCTCTCCTGTGGCATTTCTGCCAGCTGGGCGGTTAGTAGTACAAGAAGAGGTAAATGTACAAAAATAAAATTGTACACACACCTCTTCTTGTAATTTTGTTAAAGAACAAAATGTCTTAACGACACCATAGCATAGCAAAACCTTCTGGTTTTGTCAATGTTGGCGGGCGATGTAATCGTTTATTCTATCCCGATCACGGTGTAACCGATTTCCTTTTCGCTTGATTTTATCTGTACAGTATCGCCAATTTTTTTCCCCAATAGAGCGGTGCCAAGAGGGGAGACGTGTGAAATAATACCTTTGGTAGGGTCGGTTTCAGATGAGCCCAGGATAAGATATTTTTTTTCTTTTTCACCGTTGGTTATGGTGACCGTATGGCCGACCTGTACTGTGTCGACAGTGTTTGGGTTTGAGATTATTTCAGCGTTGTTAAGCTGGTGTTCTATGGTGAGGATACTGCTGTTTATGCCGCGCAATTTGCCTTTGGCAAGCTGGTATTCAACATTCTCAGAAAAATCTCCAAGTTCTGCCAGGCGACGCACTTCTTCTGCAGCTTTAGGCCGGCTATAATTCTTTAGCCGATCAAGTTTTTCTTGCAGCTCCTTTGCCTTAGTTTCAGTTAGCATGTGGTCTTGTTTCATTTGGCTGTATTTGCCTGGTTTTCTATATGGTACTCGCATAAAGTTATAGGATTATAGAAATGTAACATTGTGTGTAGATGCTGTCAATGTACAAAAAAACCTCGTATGGAACGAGGTTTTTTGTTTTTTGAGATAATCTTATTCTTCAATGTTGACAAACTTAGTCATTTTCATTGTTCCGTCAAAACGACGTCGTTTGCGCTGGCTGAATTTTACTTTTCCGTCTGCCATAGCAAACAAAGTATCGTCGCTGCCTTTTTTAACATTTTTTCCAGGGTAAAATTTAGTGCCGCGCTGGCGAACAATAATCATACCTTTGCTGGCAGTTTCACCATTGTGGAGTTTGATGCCAAGGCGTTTCGATGTAGAATCACGACCCAGCCGCGTAGATCCACCTGCTTTTTTATGGGACATATCTTTTTGTTAGCAATTATATTTACGAAAATATGGGATTATTATAGTACAACTCAGGCAACTTGTCAATATATGTTCCGCCTGCTAGAATACATGCGTATTTTCTGCTGTGTATTTGCGCGTATTTATGCTCTATTTTCCCAAATTATACCTTAAAGACTTGTGGGTGTCCATGCCAGTTGCGGCTACACTGTTAATTCAGGCGTTTCTGTGGTTTTTTTTGTTTATGAATATACCGCAGGGTGAGGGGCAGATTTTTTTGCATTATAATATTGTTATTGGGGTTGACAGGGTAGGTGATTGGTGGCGTATTTTCTATCTTCCAGCAGCTGGGGTTGCGGTACTGCTGATAAATATTATTTTGGGTTTATTTGTATACAGAGCTGATAAGTTTTTGGCCCGAGTGCTTACCGGATGGGTGCTGTTGTTTCATATTTTTCTGCTAGCCGGGATTATTTTTTTGGTCAGACTCAATTCTTAAAATGGTCGTATTATGGAAAAAGCTACTCAACCAGCTGATAGACTGTTTTTGTTCTTACTTGGTATTTTAATGGTGGCCGGTTTGGTTTTGCTTACATCTGCTAGCGCGCCGGTTGGTTTTGCCAAGTTTAACGATCCGTATTTTTTTATAAAAAAACAAGCTTTGTTTGGATTATTGCCAGGTGTTGTTTTATTCTTATTTTTTATTCGCGCCAAAACCTCTCTGTTGTTAAAATTTTCAGGTATTGCATATATTGCGTCTCTTGTGTTGTTATTTTTAGTATTTATACCTGGAGTAGGATTGGTAATTAACGGATCTCGCAGCTGGGTGCAGTTAGCTGGGTTTAGCTTTCAGCCTTCAGAGTTTGTAAAATTGACTGTAATTATTATTTTGGCAAAAATGCTTTCTGAAAGTGGGGATTTATCTGATTGGAAATCAGAACTATTGCCGATTTTTTTTGTCATTTCACCTGCGGCCGCGCTAGTGGCTTTGCAACCCGATATCGGCACGCTTTCAATTTTAGCTGTTATTGTTTTTGCAATGCTGTATATAGCGCGTACGCCTAAAAAATTTCTATTTGTATTAGGTTTGGCCGGGGTGGCGTTTTTTGCGCTTATGTTAATTTTAGCACCATATCGAGTTCGTAGATTAACTACTTTTCTACACCCCGAGCTCGATCCGCAAGGCATTGGATATCAAATTAATCAGGCTTATTTGGCTATCGGTTCGGGGGGGATGTGGGGCCTTGGTTTGGGGCACTCGCGGCAAAAGTTTCAGTATTTGCCCGAAGTGCAGGCCGATTCTATTTTTGCGGTTATTGCCGAAGAGATGGGGCTTTTTGCCACCTCGGCGCTCGTATTACTCATTACATTTTTGGGGTTGCGCGGGTTGCGTATAGCCAAGGGCGCGCCTGACCAGTTTGGGCGTTTACTTGCCTCAGGTATTATGGTATGGTTTATGTGGCAATCTTTTTTAAATATAGGCACTATTATCGGGCTGTTGCCGCTTACCGGCGTGCCGCTGCCGTTTATCAGCCATGGAGGTTCGGCGTTGATAATCGGTTTGGCAAGCATGGGGGTTGTGGCGGGTATTAGCCGGTTTAGTAATGTATAGCACATCATATGAAATTATTAATTACGGGAGGCGCCGGTTTCATGGGTTCTCATTTTATTAAATATATTTTGGCAAAATATCCCGAATATACCGTGGTTAATTTTGATAAGTTAACCTATGCGGGCAACTTAGAAAATTTGACCGAAGTGGCGCACAATCCACGTTACGCATTCGTGCAAGGCGATATTTGCAATCGTAATGAAGTGGAAAAAGTAATCGCCGATTACGGTATTGAAGCGATTGTAAATTATGCGGCGGAAACGCATGTAGATCGATCTATTATAGATCCGGATGCGTTTTTGCGCACCGATGTTTTGGGAACATTTAATTTATTGGAAGCAACTAAAAAATTTCAATTAAAAAAAATGGTGCAAATTTCTACCGATGAAGTGTATGGCAGTATTGAACAGGGCAGCTTCACTGAAGATTCTCCATTTTCTCCGAACAGTCCGTATGCTGCGGCCAAATCCGGCGGAGACCACTTGTGCCGCGCATATGCGGTTACATACCAAACCCCGGTGGTAGTAACGCATAGCTGTAATTTTTACGGCACCAATCAGTATCCAGAAAAACTCATTCCGTTTTTTATTACCAACTTATTGGAAGGCAAGAAAGTTCCGCTTTATGGAGATGGTAAAAATGTGCGTGAATGGATTCATACCAGCGATCACTGTAAAGCCATAGATATTATGCTTCACCAGGCAGCGCCAGGATCGGTATATAACATTGGTTCTGGAAAAGAATTGGAAAATATTGCCATAACCAAATTGATTTTGTCCGAAATGGGCTTTGGCGATGAAATGATTGAACCGGTTAAAGATCGTCCGGGTCACGATCGGCGCTATGCGATAAATTGCGATAAATTGCAGCAAGATTTTGGCTGGCGCGCTGAAAAAGATTTTACCGACGGTTTGCGAGAAACAATCGCGTGGTATAAAAATAATCCGCAATGGTGGCAGCCGCTCAAAAGCGGAGAACATAAAGCATATTTTAAGAAACAATACGAAGAATCTAAATAATGTTTGTATGAAAAAAATTCTTATCATTGGTAGTGGTTTTTTAGGGAAAAAATGCGCTGCGGCTTGGCCGGAAGCAGTTTTATCCGATAAAATAATTACTTCCGTTAAAGATGTTGAAGATCTTATTGATCAGCACAAGCCCGATTCAATTTTAAATGCCGCCGGTATTGTAGGTAAGCCAAATGTGGACTGGTGTGAAACGCATCAGTTGGAAACAGTTCAAGGCAACACTATGTTGCCGATGATTATTGCTGAAGCATGCCAAAAGAAAGGCGTATATCTGCTGCATATGGGCACAGGATGCGTGTTCTATGGGTACTCGCAAGATCCGGAAGGCTGGAGAGAAGATGATTTTCCAAATCCTTCAGCTGTGTATACTCGCACTAAATATGCTGCAGATTTGGCTCTGTCAACTTTGCCAAATGTTGGCATTGCTCGCATTAGAATGCCGATTGATCATCAGCCATCCCCAGGAAATTTAATTGATAAGCTTGCCTCATATCCGCGCGTGGTTGATGTGATAAACAGTGTTACAGTTGTAGAAGATATGATTGAAGTGTTTAAACAGCTGCTAGAAAAACAAGCGAGCGGTATTTTTCATGTGACCAATCCGGGCGCCATCAAGCATACGGAAATTTTGGAAATGTATAAAGAAATTGTTGATCCTGCTCATACTAATGAGTGGATTTCCGCGCAAGAGCTGGTAACACAAGGTTTGGCAAAAAAAACCAGATCCAATAATATTTTACGCTCAGACAATCTGACCAAGCTGGGAATTCATATGCGCCCAGTAAAAGAAGCTGTTCGGGATACGCTGGTAAAATATGCCGCTATAAAGAACAGTTAATAAAAATTATTAATAATTTTATAAAACTGGTCAATTTTGACTAGTTTTTAGTATTGACAAAATAGTTAAAGTGCGTTATGTATATCTGTTGCTCAGGTATTTGTTTTTCAATCTTTGAAAGATAGGTGCGTGCGCAACTTATCGGGAAATCTATCCCGATGGTATGCGTCTGTGCCTGGCTGGCACAAGGAGAGCCTCCATGTCTGATCCTAAAAATTCCGATGCCCTTGCTGTCGCCTCAATCCCTGTGGGTGCGAGGCGAGGGTGGGAGATCGTCGCTCACTATGCTGGTAGATCTGATGTGATGGAGCCGGGCGTGATGACGGCGCGGCAGGCGACGCTCGGTGTCACCATCAACTACGGCATGACCCCGGGCGGCTTCGACGGCTTCGTCATCAGCCAGGACTGTGGCGGCGTGGTCATCGTGCCATTCGTGGAGATCGAGGGGCAGCTCTACATCGGCGTCGTCGAGCAGAAGCGTCCGCTCCAGCAGTCGGGCGGTATGGTACTCAACGTTCCGCGGGGCTTCAGCGATGGTGATGCGTTCGAAGACGAGGCTCGTCGTGAGCTCAAGGAGGAGATGGGCATCAACCCTGAGCTGTTCATCGGTCTCGGCGGTCAGCCCACCAACCCCAACAGCACGTTCTTCCAGACCACGGAGGCCAAGCAGGGCGATCGGTGGTTCGGTGTTGCGCTCGTGCCGGATCAGGTCATCCAGGTCGATGGCATCTGGCGCCTCCGTCCCGACTTGGTCGTCGGAAACAGGGCGCACAGGATCGCCGAGTCCATCGGTCGGGCGCGGTTCATTACTGTCAACCAAGCTGTCGACTTGAGTGATATGTTCACGGTCGCAGCCGTGGCCAAGATCCAGATGCTGGTCAAGATTCTCAAGGACCAGTTGAAGTAATAGTCCCAACATGGGGCAGTTCGCCTACATAGGCGGACGGTGGTCTACACAGCCACCAACACGATGGTTCGACCCGGGTCGGTTCTCGGGTCAGTACAAAAGCAGCTTTACTAAAAGGCTGTTTTTGTTTTGCTTTACAAAATAATGGGCGGTTGTTAAAATAACAATCGTATTTAATTTATATTGTATGCTTGATTCTATAGAACAAATACGGCAGTTGGATTCAAAAAACATGCTCGGTAGCATTGAGCTGTTGAGTAAACAGATTGCCGAAGTTTATGCTCTGGCAAAATCTGTAAAAATTCCTGCTTCATATAAAAAAGTACATAAAATCGCGGTGCTTGGCATGGGTGGTTCGGCTTTGGGCGCGCACGTTATTAAATCTGTATTTTTTAAAAATCTGGCTGTCCCTGTGGAAATTATAAACGGCTATCAGTCTGCTGGTTTTGTGGATGAAAAAACTCTCGTGATTGCCTCTAGTTATTCCGGATCTACCGAAGAAATATTGTCTGCGGTTGCGGACGCAAAAAAACAAAAAGCAAAAATTGTAATTATCTGCGCTGGCGGTGCTTTGGCTGCCTGGGCGCAAAAAAATAAAGCTCCCGCTTTGGTTTTTACCACTCATAATAATCCATGCGGTTCGCCGCGCATGGGCTTGGGATATTCGATTTTCGGGCAAATTATAATGCTGGCGCAGGTGGGGCTTTTGCCATTTTCTTCGGCTGAAATTAAGCGGTGCATACAAACTATAGAAAAGTATAATACTTTGTTTGGCGCGCATGCCGTTGAAGTAAAAAACCCAGCCAAACAGCTGGCCAGAAATGTAACTGGCGCCAGCGTATGGTATGCCGCCTCGGAACATTTGTCCGGCAATGCGCATATTGCCGCTAATCAAATGAATGAAAACGCCAAGCGTTTCGCCGGGTATTTTTTAATTCCTGAAATGAATCATCATTTAATGGAAGGCATGCTATATCCTGAAAATAATGCGAAAAATATAAAAATGATGCTTATTGAATCAGCGCTGTATGATAAGCGGGTACAAAAGCGCTATGAAATTACCAAGGCTATTTTGGACAAAAACAATATTAGCCGACAATCGTATGTTTGCCAGGAGAAAACAAAATTGCTGCAAGCCTGCGAGATGTTGGTTTTGGGAAGCTATATTAGTTTTTATTCAGCCATGCTGCAAGGCATAGATCCAACCGCCATTCCATTTGTAGATTTTTTTAAAGCGGCGCTCAAGAAATAATATATGGATCTTTCCGTAATTACGGTTACGTGGAATTCTGCCGCCTTGATACCGGCGCAAATTAAATCGGTTAAAGACGGCTGTGAGCATATTGTTGCGGAAGAAATTGTTGCAGATAATGCGTCTGCCGATAATACGGTGGAAATTATAGAGAAACAATTTCCAGGGGTTAGGCTGTTAAAAAATAGCGCTAATCTTGGTTTTGGGACTGCTAATAACACTGCTGCCAAGCTCGCCGCCGGTGATTTTTTGCTGTTTTTAAATCCAGATATGCGCGTAGAGCGGGGCAGTCTAGACAGCATGGTGCAGTGGATGAAAAAAAATCCTCAAGTTGGGTTGGCAGGCTGTAAGTTAATTGATGAGCATGGCAAGCCTAATCTATCTGCGCAGCCGCGGCGGTTTCCAACTGTTTGGAGTCAGCTGGCAATCATTTTAAAATTGCCGCATATTTTTCCTCATATAAACGACCGTTATCTCTTTAGAGATTTTAATCCAAATGTAGAGCAGGAAGTTGATTCGGTACAAGGATCTTTTATGATAATGCGACGAGAAGTATATGAAAAACTGGGAAGAGTTTTTGATCCGCGATATTTTATTTGGTTTGAAGATGTTGATTTGTGCCGAGAAGTAAAAAAAATGGGCTGGAAAGTTATGTATACTCCTGTTATTAGCTGCGTAGATTTTATTGGCCAAAGTTTTAAAAAGCGAAACACTTTGTGGAAGCAAAAACAATTTATTAAAAGCATGCTCCAATATTTTTGGAAATGGGGGATTTAAAAATATGCCAAAATTATCCGTACACCTTATTACCTGGAATGGTGCAAAATACGTACCGTACCTGTTTGATTCCTTGCGCAAACAGACTTTTTTAGATTGGCAGTTGTTTATCCTTGATAACAATTCTACTGATGAAACTGTTGCGGCCATTAAAAAAGAATTAGAAAAGTTTCCTGTTCATGCAGAGCTGGTCGAAAATAAAACAAATTTGGGTTTTGCCGGCGGGCACAATTTTGCTTTTGCAAAAACCGAATCAGAATATGTGTTGATGCTCAATCAGGATATGTATCTGGAATCCGATTGCATGGAAAAATTAGTGCGACTTTTGGATAAAACTCAAGATTGCGCAGCCGTGGCGCCCCGGCTTATGAAATGGGAGTTTTCCAAGGCGACTGAAAATTTACAGAGCAGTTTCACCGATCAGATAGATTCGTTGGGGCTTCAAGTGTTTCGCAATCGGCGAGTCGTGGAAAAATTTGCCCAGCAAAACTGGGATGATATAAAAGAAAAAATTATGTCCCGCGATGGTGAGTCGGCAGTATTTGGTATATCTGGAGCTCTGCCGGTTTTTCGGCGTTCGGCATTGCAGCAAGTTTTACTAGAGAATGGCGAAGTGTTTGATTCGTCATATCATGCATACAAAGAAGATGTAGATTTAGCATATCGGTTAGCTTCCAGCGGTAAGCGCGCTTGCGTGCTCCTGGGCGCAGTGGCATACCATGATCGTTCCGCTGCTGGTCCTAAAGATACTGCTGACCATGCTGCCATGGCAAACAAAAAAACACAGTCGCAATTGGTGAAATATCTGAGCTATAAAAACCATATAATGACCCTGTATAAAAACGAATATTGGCAGAACCTGATCCTTGATTTTCCGTGGATTATGTGGTATGAACTAAAGAAATTCATATTTTTTCTTATGTTTGATCGGGTGGCGTTGCGCGGGTTGGCAGATATATGGCGCATGCATGCCGAATTAGCAAAGAAAAGGCAATGGATTGTCAGCCAAAGAAAAATAAATTGGCGAGAAATTCGGCAACTATGGAATCTGTAAAAGACATCAATATTGTTTTTGTTAACTACTTCATGAAAGATGAGATTCTGCATGCGGTTGCTTCGGTGCGCAATGATATTGCCGGATGTCCGTATGAGGTGCAGATTACCGTGTCGGATAATTCGCAGAATCAAGATGGAATCAAGGAAGCATTGGCTGCGCAATTTCCCATGGTTCGTTATATAGATTGTCGTGAAAATGTAGGGTTTGGCAAAGGTAATACCGTTGGCTTTATGGCTACCCCGGCTCGTTATTATTTTGCCTTAAACCCGGATATCATAATTCCGGAAAATAGCCGAGCTATAGAACGCGTGGTGCGATTTATGGACGAACATCCTCGCGTGGGCGGTATAGGATTAAAATTGTTAAATACAGATGGTACTTTGCAATATTCATGTTACCGGTTTGATTTACTGTCTATGTTCATTAAGCCTTTTAAGCAAATACATTTGGACGAAAAATATAAATGGATACGAAAATTTTCCGATCGTTTGCTCATGAAAGATTTTGACCATAACACCACTCGTCCCGTGGATTGGGTGTTAGGGGCAGCAATGGTGGCGCGCCAAGAGGCTCTGGATCAGGTTGGCTGGTTTGATGAAAGATATTTTATGTATTTGGAAGATAATGATTTGTGCCGTACTATGTGGAATTATGGATGGCCAATATATTATGTCCATGATATTATAATTACGCATAAACATGCGCGCGAATCTGCCAAGGTCCCCGGTATTTTTAAAGCCTTGATAAAAAATAAATTAGCGCGCGCTCATTTGTATAGCTGGTTTAAGTATATGTGGAAATGGCGCAATAATTTTAAACATTTTCCGTATTAAAATATATGGCTCCACGAGTTGCAATTATTTATCTTTC
>CAZLNR010000020.1:0-13332 GCA_964561035.1 uncultured Gammaproteobacteria bacterium
CGCGCCAGTTCCAGATTGGTAATTAAAGAAATATTTTGATCAATGGTTTTACGGCGCGCTGCATAGCCGCGGCTTTGACCGGCTTTTTCCGTATTGCTTGGAATATCAATTACCAAATCTATTTTTTTGCTGGCTAAGTATGACATAACACTTGGCAAACCCGCCCCAGCTTCCCATGGCAAAATTTCCACCTCAATGTTATTTTCTTGCAAAAACGCGCCTGTGCCAGGCGTGGCAAAAATAGCCATCCCCAAACCGTGCAAAATTTTTGCCTCTTCCAAAAATGCTGTCTTTTTTTCTACCGAACCAATAGACAGCAAAACTGAGTGCGGTTCAATAGTAAATCCGACTGAAATAATACTCTTTAAAAATGCTTCGTTTAAATCATTTCCCAAACAGGCAACCTCTCCCGTAGAACTCATTTCTACGCGCGTAATCGGATCCGACCCTTTCAATCTGGTAAACGAAAACTGCGATGCTTTCACCGCCACATAATCAAGTTCAAATGAAGATCGGCTTAACTTTGGCACTGGCTCTCCGATCATCAAGCGTGTAGCAATATCTATAAAATTTATTTTTAAAACTTTGGATACAAACGGAAAGCTGCGCGAAGCTCGCAAATTACATTCAATAACTTTAATGTCATTGTCTTTAGCAATCAGCTGCATATTGAACGGGCCGGTAATTTCCAGCGCTTTAGCAACTTCTTTGGCAATGACTTTTATTCTTCTGGTTGTTTCCAGATACGTTTTTTGCGGAGGAAATACCAGTGTTGCATCTCCCGAATGCACCCCGGCATTTTCTAAATGCTCCGAAATGGCATAGCAAAATAATTCACCGCCATTTGCAACCCCGTCAAATTCTATTTCTCTGGCTTTGGTAATAAACTTGCTGATCACAACAGGATATTCCGTATTTACGGCTGCGGCTTTTTTTAAAAATAATTCCAAATCTTCTTGGTTATAAGCAATGCTCATGGCGGCTCCAGAAAGTACATAACTTGGCCGCACTAACACCGGATACCCCACGCGATCGGCAAACTCTTTGGCTGAACTAAGGTCGGTTAACTCTTTCCACTCCGGCTGGTCAACACCCAAACCATCCAAAATGCTTGAAAATTTTTGACGGCTTTCGGCATTATCAATCTGCACCGGCGAGGTGCCCAAAATACGCGCCCCGGCTTTATGTAATTTTAACGCCAAATTATTCGGCACCTGTCCACCCATGGACACCACAATGCCTTCCGGCTTCTGAAAATCATAAATATCCAATATTTTTTCCAGACTCAGCTCTTCAAAATACAATTGATCAGAAACATCATAGTCAGTGCTAACTGTTTCCGGATTGCAATTAATCATAATTGTTTTGTATCCGGCTTTTTGCAAACTCATAAGCGAATTGACACAGCACCAATCAAACTCAACCGACGAGCCAATGCGATATGGGCCGCTGCCCAACACGATGACTTTTTTCTCAGTAGCATTAACAGTAATATCATGTTCCGTGCCATGATATGTAAGGTACAGATAATTTGTTTTAGCCGGATATTCCGCTGCCAACGTATCTATCTGCTTTACCACCGGCATAACCCCCAACTCTTTTCTTTTTTCATGCACTTCTTTAGCCATAACACCAAACACATCGGCAATTTGCCTATCGGAAAAACCGGCCTGCTTGGCAGCGCGCAATACATCGGCCGGCATATTGTTGAGCGAGTACTGTTTTAACCCTGCTTCTATATCAATAATATTTTTTAATTTATACAAAAACCAGCGATCAACTTTGGAAAGTTCGTGAATTTTATCTATTGAGTAACCTGTTTTAATTGCTTGGGCGATGGCAAAAATTCTTTTATCCGTCGGTTCGGTAACCGCTTTTTCCAAATTTTCAAAAATAATATCATTGCCCACCAAGCCATTTGCGCCCGTATCAAGCATGCGAATTGCTTTTTGCAGCACTTCTTCAAAACTGCGGCCAATAGCCATCACCTCTCCCACCGATTTCATTTCCGTACCCAGCACTTTGTTGACCATTTCAAATTTTTGCAAATCCCACCGTGGAAATTTAAGTGTAATATAATCAAGCGCTGGTTCAAAGCAAGCCGATGTTTCTTTGGTGATAATATTCTCAACTTCGTTGAGCCCATATCCCAGCGCGAGTTTGGCAGCCACAAAAGCCAGTGGATATCCGGTTGCTTTGGAAGCCAGCGCCGAGCTGCGGCTTAAACGAGCGTTTACTTCAATAATTCTATAATCGCCGGATTGCGGGTCAAGCGCATATTGAATATTGCATTCGCCCACAATGCCCAGATGCCGAATCAGCTTAATCCCAATCGCACGCAAATTAAAATTCTCTTGGGCTGTAAGTGTTTGCACCGGCGCCACCACAATACTGTCGCCTGTATGAATACCCATGGGATCAAAATTTTCCATGGAACAAATCGTAATACAGTTATCATGCTTATCGCGCACAATTTCGTATTCAACCTCTTTCCAGCCGTATAAACATTCTTCAATAAGCACCTGGCTGGTAAACGCAAACGCGCGATTAGTTTTTTCCGCCAGCTCCTCTTTGGTATACACAATCCCCGACCCCAAACCGCCAAGTGCGTAAGCCACTCGGCACATAACCGGATACCCAATTTGTTCGGCTGCTAGAAGCGCTTCATCAGTAGTGTTCGCTGTTATACTGCGCGCCACCTTAAGACCCACCTGCGCAACTTGTTCGGCAAACAACTGCCTGTCTTCGGTATTTTTTATCACCTCAACTTGAGTGCCCAGCACCGCCACATTATATTTTGATAAAATTCCTTGCTCATATAACTGTACTCCCACGTTAAGGGCTGTCTGCCCGCCAAACCCCAATAAAATACCATCCGGTTTTTCTTTAGCAATAATCTGCTCTACAAAAAAAACAGTGAGCGGTAAAAAATATACTTTATCGGCCAAATGCTCGGAAGTTTGAATAGTGGCAATATTTGGATTAACTAATACTGTGGCAATACCATCTTCTTTTAAGGCTTTTATGGCCTGGCTGCCAGAATAATCAAACTCGCCCGCTTGCCCGATTTGCAGGGCGCCAGATCCTAGAATAAGAATTTTTTTTGGCTTAATATTTCTGATCATAATCAAAATTTTTACAGCGTCCGAATAAACATATCGAAAATAAACTCGCTATCATCCGGCCCGGGCGCTCCCTCCGGATGAAACTGCGCGCCAAAAAACGGTTTGGAAATATGAATAATCCCTTCATTGGTTCCATCATTATCATTGGCAAACCACTCTCGCCAATCTTGCGGCAGTGTTTTGGTATCTACGGCAAAACCATGATTTTGAGAAGTAATAAAACATTTTTTTGTACCCATTTCTACACACGGCTGATTCTGTCCACGATGTCCATATTTCAATTTATATGTATTTGCCCCCGCAGCCAGCGCCAAAATTTGCGAGCCTAAACAGATGCCTAAAATAGGCGTATGCCCCGACAACGCCGCGCGCACATGAGCAATAGTGTCTGTACACATTTTTGGATCACCCGGACCATTGGAGATCAAAATACCATCGGCTTTTGTTTCTAAAAAATTATAATTCCATGGCACGCGTAAAACTGATATACCCCGCTTGACCAGCGAGCGAATAATATTATTTTTTACACCGCAATCCACCACGACTACAATTTTTTCACCAGTGCCGTATCGTATCGGTTCTGTAACACTTACTTCTGCCGCCAAATTGCGTGTGTTAGGATCTTCAATTTCAACTTCCGCAGTATTTTCCACCGAAATTTTACCAAGCATCGTGCCGCTTGATCGCAATTTTTTTGTTAGCTGGCGCGTATCCACGCCATATATGCCGGGAATATTATATTTTTTCATCCACTCAGATAACGATTGCTTTGCGCTCCAATGAGAAAAACCTTCACATTGCTGACTTACCACTAATCCTTGGATTTGGATTCTATTTGATTCAAAATTTTTAAATAACAACTCAGGCGAACTATCATCTGGCACGCCATAATTTCCAACCAGCGGATATGTCAAAACCACAATCTGTCCTTTATATGAAGGATCGGTCATAGTTTCGGGATACCCCACCATCCCAGTATTAAAAACCACTTCCCCGCTCACACTTACCTCCGAACCAAAAGAAAAACCCTCAAATACTGAACCATCTTTGAGTGTGAGTTTTGCGCTAGGCATATATGTGTAGTTTTATTTTTTAGAGCCCCTCATTTCTTCTGACACTTCTTCTAAGAATTTTCGAAGCGAAGCCAGTAAATTTTCTAATGTATCTGTTTCGGAAAAACCAGCCCTGCCGGTTTTAGGAATTCGCAAAAAAAATTTTGCCTTATCATTTTTGGCAACTTCCAAACGAAAATCTTTTGGATCGAATCCAAACTTTTTAAGAAGATCCTTTATAGGCGCTTTGTTTTTATCTTCTTTTTCTCCTTGAGATTCCGTATTTTTTGCTTCAACACCATACTCTCCAGCTTCACGCGCCCGAGCACCATGAGAAGTTGATAGTTTTATCCTCCTTGCGCCTAACCCCATACCTCCGCTACGCGCATTAATCCCCAGTCCTTTTCTACTGCCCGCCCCATTACCTGCGCTTGCCGCTCTTTTTGCATCAAGACCGGGCAACTCTGTCCCGGCCGAAGAATTCTCTGTATATTCATTATCCGCTCCAGTTGCGTAATCATCCACTGACACATCCGCATCTTTTTTAACTTCTCTTCCTTCGCTTGTATCTGGATTATTATTTTCTTTCCCTTCTTCCCCTTCTTTTTCATCTGGGTTCCAACCAAATACTTCTGGCATATACATTAATGATATTTAAAAAACCACCTACATAATATCACACCTTTATAACAGACGCCATAGGGTTGATTTTTTGCTTAAAATACGCTATGATTGGGCATATGTCATTTTTTGAACTTACCCATCAGGATAAAAATTCGCACGCCAGAACCGGCGTCATTCATACCGACCATGGAGATATCGCCACTCCTATTTTTATGCCGGTTGGCACTCAAGCAACCGTAAAAACCTTAGACCAAACCGATCTGCATAATTTGCCCGCGCAAATTATTTTAGGCAACACCTATCATTTACATCTGCGCCCTGGTGAAGATTTGATAAACAATGTTGGTGGACTGCATAAATTCATGAATTGGAACAAACCAATTCTTACCGACAGCGGCGGATTTCAAGTATTTAGTTTGGGCCTGCAAAAAGATGCAACTATAAATAATAAAAAACTGGTTACCATAGACGAAGAGGGCGTTACTTTTCGCTCGCATATCGACGGCAGCAGCCACAGATTTACCCCCGAAACTGCTATAGAAATCCAACACAAAATTGGCGCAGATATCATTATGGCCTTTGACGAATGCACTCCAGATACTGCCACCGAACCATATGCACGCCAAGCTATGGAACGCACTCATCGCTGGGCCAAACGATCTTTGGATGAACACCAAAAATTATCCGTGCAAAACACGCGTGATTATAAACAATTTTTGTTTGGTATTATTCAAGGTTCGGTATACAAAAATTTACGCCAAGAATCTGCCGCATATATTTCTTCACTTGATTTTGATGGTATTGCTGTGGGCGGTGAATCGGTTGGATATAACATGGAGGCTACAGCTGAAATTTTGGACTGGGTATATGATATTATTCCTCAAAACAAACCTCATTATGCTATGGGCATCGGTTTGTCGCCGCGCGATTTGCTGATTGCTATAAAACACGGCGTGGATATGTTTGATTGTGTAGCGCCAACCAGGCTGGCCAGGCACGGAATGGTATTTGTTAACCCCGAGGTAGATAAAAAATTACGCATCAATATTACTGGCAGCGCTTACAAAAAAAATTTTAGCCCGATTGACCCGATCTGCGCTTGCCACACCTGCCAACACTATTCTCGCGCATATATAAACCATCTATTTAATGCTCAAGAAATGTCAGGCATGCGACTGGCCAGTATTCACAACTTACATTTCATGCTCAATCTAATGGAACAGGCGCGACAAGCAATTAGTGCTGATACATTTACAGACCTGCTCAAAAAATGGATGTAACAAAAAATCCCCTTTCGGGGGATTTTTTTATTTTCTAACGACTTCTATAATCATAGCCGCCTTTTTGTCCTCCGGCTCCTGGACTTCCTTGAGAAGTACCACCTTGTTTCCTACCAATTTCTTTTATCTGGGCAACGGCTGCTCTGGCCTCTTCTAACGTTACCCCGGGAACTGTTGGGGAAGGCATTTCTTTTTCTCCTCGTTTTACTTTTAAGACACCCGTGGCTAATCGCTCTGCTTGGACCACAGGCTTTTCAGGGTTCTGGGCTATTTCTAAGGGCTGTTCATCAAATTTGCCGACTTTACGCTCTAAATTTACCATACTTATATAGTTAAAAATTAAATTTCTAACAAAGATATTATACCAAAAAAATACACTTTTGTCAATGTAAATTTTTCTTAAAAGTTTATAAATTGTTGCTAAAATAAGCATAAAATACATAAAGCACCTCTTGACAAAACTATAAATTTATGATACCGTGTCCGCACAACTGCGGATGATCGACACTGTCGATTGTCTGCCAAAACCACGAGGTTCCGATGATCCAATTCATCGCCGCACTTCTCGTCCTTGGCGGATATTCCACAATGCCCGCCCCAACCGAACAGGTTCTTTACACCCCGCCGAGCCGGACCAGACAAGCTCAGCGACGTCGCGAAGACCGGCAACATGGTAAAGGTAGAAGAAAAGGGAAAAGGGGAAAGAAAAAAAGGCCCCGATAGCCTCGATAGCCACCCCGCCAGTCACACGACTCGCGGGCGTGGCACAGGAAACTATGCTACATTTACACATCATTACACTCGGAAAACTTAAAGAAACATTTTGGCAGCAAGCCGAGGCTGAATATCTTAAACGACTGCAGCCCTGGGCAAAAATTACTATCCACGAACTGAAAGAAGAATCTTTTTCCGAAAAAGATAACGCAGAGCAAATCAAACAAAAAGAAGCGGATAAAATTTTAAAGATTACCGACACCATAAAAGACAGTTATATTATTGCTCTAGACGAGCATGGCAAACAATTTTCTTCAGTTGATTTTTCAAAACAGATAGAAACAATTTCGCAGCACAGCTCCAACAACCTCATATTTATTTTGGGCGGACCTCTCGGACTGGACGTATCTGTCATCAAACAAGCCAATCTCAAACTTTCATTATCTAACCTTACGTTTACTCATCAGATGGCGCGGATATTTTTACTGGAACAGCTCTACCGCAGCATGATGATACAAAACAACAAACGATACCATTACTAAAGAGCGCTCACAGCGCTTTTTTGTTTTATGCTTACTATCATTTACAACCTCCGCCAAATTCGCTACACTACGTATCATAATAACACCATATATGAAACGTATCTTTTCAGGCATTCAACCAACCAACAATTTACATATCGGCAATTACTTAGGCGCTATCAAAAACTGGGTAGAGCTGCAAAACCAGTATGACGCATATTATTGCATTGTTGATTTGCATGCTATTACCATAAAACAAGATCCTAAACAGCTTCGACAAAATATATTAAACGCTGCCAAAACATATTTGGCCTTGGGACTCGACCCAAACAAGTGCACAATTTTTGTTCAGTCACAGGTGCCACAGCATACCGAGCTGGCCTGGATTTTAAATACCATTGCCAAAATGTCCGAACTGGAGCGCATGACTCAATTTAAAGACAAAGCCAAACAGCATAAAGAAAATATCAACCTTGGATTATTTGCCTATCCAGCACTCATGGCCGCGGATATTTTACTCTACGACACCAACGTGGTGCCGGTGGGCGAAGATCAAAAACAACATGTTGAGCTTACTCGAGATTTGGCAAATCGTTTTAACTCGCTGTATGGAAAAACATTTGTGGAACCAGAACCGCTCATCCAAAAACACGGCGCGCGCATCATGGGCCTGGATGATCCAACCAAAAAAATGAGCAAAAGCGCAACCAGCGCCAACAATTACATTTCCCTGCTTGACACTCCGGAAACTGCTGCCAAAAAAATATCACGCGCGGTTACCGACTCCGGCACAACCGTTGCCGCCGGCACCGACAGGCCAGCGCTTACCAACTTACTTACTATATATTCCTTGCTTTCAAACCAGTCAGTAAAAGATATAGAAAAAGAATACACGGGCAAGGGATATGGTGATTTCAAAAAAGGCCTGGGTGAAGTTGTAAAAAATTTCCTAACTGAATTCCAAAATAAATTTAATGCGTTAGATAATGCAACTGTGATGCAAATTTTGGAAGCAGGCGCCAATAAAGCAGCATCGGTGGCTGAGAAAAAAATGGCCGAAGTGAAAAAAAGTATTGGATTATTATAAATAATTAACGTAATTATATATAGGCTAAAGCCATATATACTCATTCATTCAGAAATAATTAAATACATTTGATTATTTCTCTCATTAATTTCATATATGGAAAACACAACTCCAGCCACAAAGGCGATGATTATAAAAAGTATTTATTTTTACCTCGTGTCTTTTGTAGCGCTCATGATGGTAGCATTCTCCAGCGCCGACCTTATCAACATGGCGCTTAAAACCTGGATATTTACTAAAGCTGACAACTATACCTATCGCGTGGACTGCCCTACGGCGCCATATTACGACGAAAAAGGCGCGCCTATAAACGATCCGACGGTTAAAACGCAGCGCATGGCAGATTGCGAAAAACAGCAAGAGATTAATCAAAAAAATGAAGATCAGAACAGAGTTTCCCAAAGACAAAATAATATTGTCCGCGATATTTCCATGATTGTGGTTGGCATCCCCTTATTCTTAATTCACTGGAGAATCGTTCGCAGTAAAAATGAAAATTTGTAAAAAACTCTTAATTATAAAAATAAAAAAGCCATCAACCGGATGGCTTTTTTAAATACATCAAAACCCTTGATTTTTTTATCAATCTAGTATAGTGTCCAGCACAGGCAAACAATCGAGGCTGTCATGGAAAATCTGCAAAAAATTCTGGGCGACATTAGCCCGGGTATGTCTATGCAAACCCTGCTCCACATCGCTCGGCTGGTATTCCAGCTCGTCGTGATGCGCGACACGGAAACGCTCACGCTTCTTTTCCGTCGTCTTGAGACGGTGCAGCGAGACATGGACACACCTGCTACAATCCAAACCGGAGTAAGCGTACTCCTGGCTGGTATTGAAAGAGGATTGCAGGATATCGGATGGATGGTATGGATTGAACACCTCACGCGGACAGTCAACGAAGATGTTGGGCGACGCAGCATTCTCCGGGTTCTCAAAGGAGCAGATCACGCTCTTTCGGGGTCAGAGATATGCCAACATCTACACGGTGATACCGATCCAACTGACAACATGCCACCTACTCTAGGATTGCTTTGGGCGTTTATCGCCCCAACTCTCGAAGCATTCGAGCTTCAACAAGTGGTGGAGAAAACGCAAGCAGAAGGACGAGAGCCGAACTACCAGCTCACAAGCCTGGGGCTCGACCTGTGCACCCACTGCCAGATCAGCTAAACTGCCTGCACCAGATGCAAATTCTGTGCGAGCAAACAGCCGACCGACTCTCCCGACCATCGCCGCAAACGAAGGTCGGGACAAAAACAAAAAACAGCTTTCTATCAAAGCTGTTTTTTGTTTTTGCATACTAATACGATCTGGCAAAAAACCATCGCTTTCCCTGTGGCGCAGTTTTTCCACAATGCACGCATATATGCGCTCCTAATTCTTCTGTCGCATCAAACGGCAGGCAGCGAGTTGTTGCTTTTGTTTTTTCTTTTATCTCTAGCTCACACTCTGTTCGCTCGCACCAAAACGCAGAAACATACCCGCCTTTTTCTAAAGATTCTACAAATGAATCCCAACTATCTACTAACACAGTATTTTGTTTCTGTCGCGCTAAAGCTGTCTCAAATAAATTATGCTGAATTTTTTCAAGCAAATCTTTAACTGTGTTTTCCACATCAGCCAATAAACACACAATTTTTTCTCCCGTATCGCGACGCACCAACACACATTGACCGGCAACTAAATCTTTTGGCCCAATCTCTAAACGAAGCGGCACGCCTTTTTTCTCCCATTCAAAAAACTTTTCACCGACGCGCAAATTATCCCGCTGGTCTAGCTTTACCCTAAAGATATTTTTTAAATTTTCTGCTATTTTTTTTGCTTCCTGCAGCTGAGCATCATCTGTATTTTTAAATATTGGCACAATTACCAATTCAATTGGCGCAATTTTTGGCGGCAACACAAGGCCGTTATCATCGCTATGACTCATAATAATACCGCCAATTAAACGCGTACTCACACCCCAGCTGGTTTGGTATACAAACTGTTGTTCGCCTTTTTCATCCAAATATTGCACTTCAAATGATTTGGCAAAATGATCGGACAAATCATGAGCAGTGCCCATCTGTAAAGATTTACCATCTTGCATCAACGCTTCAATGGTAAACGTAGACAACGCTCCGGCAAAACGCTCTCTTTCTGATTTTTGACCAGACACTACTGGAATAGCCAGATACTCTTGGGCAAACTTTTTATACACTTCTTCCAAAATCATTAAAGCATACTCGCGCGCTTGCGCAGCAGTTTGATGAGCGGTATGCCCTTCCTGCCACAAAAATTCCGTAGTGCGCAAAAATAACCGCGGCCTCATTTCCCAACGCACGATATTTGCCCACTGATTAATAAGCAATGGCAAATCCCGATATGATTTTATCCAATTGGCAAACGTGCTATACATAATTGTTTCCGAAGTTGGACGCACTACCAATGGTTCTTCTAATTTTTTTCCGCCTCCGTGAGTAACCACGGCTAGCTCTGGCGAAAACCCTTCAACATGCTCTTTTTCTTTTTGTAAAAAACTTTCAGGGATAAACAAAGGAAAATAAGCATTTTGCACGCCTAATTCTTTAAACTTGGCATCTAAAATCTTTTGAATATTTTCCCAAATTGCATAGCCATACGGCTTAATTACCATAGTTCCCTTTACCGGCCCATGCTCTGCCAACCCAGCGACATCAATAACATCTAAATACCATTGCGAATAATCTTCAGCACGCTTAGCAATAGCTTTGAGCTCACCAGCAGTTTTGGCTTTTTCAATTTGATTGTTGGACATACTATTATATTAAGTATGGATAGATTATCAGCAAAAAAGGATAAATACAAGTATCTGCATGTAACCTAACCTCTACCCTTGTGTATATATTATATATATGCTATACTAGTTCAACTTAAAAAGTATCTAAAGTTCAGACTCTACTATTGACAAAATATCAATTTTATGGTATAGTCTGCAGTTATTAATTCACTAACTTTGCACTACGCAACAAACACTTAAAAATCGTTTAAGCGCCAAAATTAGCGCTTTACTCGTGGCTATTTTAACCTTGAGTTCTTTGCCTTTGGCAAATAACGCAAAAGCAGCTGTCGTAAGCGATATACAATTTTCTGCCACTGCCGCTACAGCAACCGAGGGTAACACCTTAATGCTGACTATCACTTCTGAAGCTCAGGGAAACCCATCAAATTCTACCGCAAATATTTCCTACGCTATTTCCGGCACTGCTAATACCAGCCAGGATTTTGTATTTAACAACGCCCCTTCTGTAACTGCTGGCGCAATTGCATTCAGCGGTACAAACCTCCAAATTCCATTAACTTTGGTTGACGATGGAGATGATACAGAAGGACAAGAGACCGTAATAGTTACTATTACTGATGTGCAAGGCTCACATGTTCAGCTTGGTGCCAACACCACATTTACTGTAACAATAAACGACAATACCGGCTCACCATTTATTAACTTTACCTCTGAGACTTCTGGTGGTTTAGAAGACCAGGCTGGTATTCTTACCGTTCAACTCTCTCGCGCTTCTGCTCAAGATGTAACCTTTCAATGGAGTGCTGATTACCCAGCAACTACAGCTCAATCTACAGAAACAGTTCTTGGCGGCAACACCTTTCCTGCTGACTTTACCAATGCGCCAATTGCCCCAATTGACGTTACTATCCTCGCTGGTCAATTAACAGCTACCATTGATCTGGGCATTCAGAATGATAACTTATATGAACTAACCGAAACTATCGAAGCAGGAATTACCGGAAATATAACCGGCGCTCAATTCGGCACAGCTCTTAACCACACCTATATTATCTACGATAACGATACTCCAAGCATCCAATTTACAGCTGCAGAAGCTTCCGGAGACGAAAGTGCTGGCACTCACCAGCTTACTGTTTCTCTCTCCAACCCTTCTTACTTAGATACAGAAGTAACAGTTGAAACAAATGGCGCAAGCACCGCTCAAGCCGGAGACTTAAGCGTTGATGGTATTGACTGGAACCTGCCAAACTCAATGCGCATGATCCCTGCTGGACAAACTTCTTTGCCAGTAACTATCACTATCAAAGACGATACAGAATCTGAAGGAAACGAAACCGCAATACTTACTATTCCAAGCGCGCCACAAGAAGTAACTCTTGGCACCACTCTAAGCTACACATATACAATTATTGACAACGACACTCCAGCTGCTTCTGGCAGCTACGGTACAGCCATTCCACAAAGCACTGCTTCTGTTGGCGGCGTACCTGCAGGTTCTGTAGTAGTCACTCCGGTTGTTACTGCACCAACTCCAGTTGTTACAAGCCCAGTACCAGCTACTTCAGCTGAATCTACTTCCCCTACTTCTGGCCAAGTTCTTGGCGAACAAATTAATGTATTACACGAATTAATTACTAAACTGAAGTTCGGTTCTACTAATGATGAAGTAAAGCAATTGCAAACTGAATTGCAAAAGCTTGGATTCTTCCCTGCCAAAATGAACACCACCAGATACTATGGCGTGATCACCAGAGCCTCAATCGAAAAATATCTCAACACTAAATTTGAAGGAATCTCTGTCCAAGACTTAGCTAAAATGTTGAAGTTCGGCCAAAGAAATAACGCGGTTAAAAAATTACAAAATGAACTTAAAGCAGCCGGATTCTTCCCAATGAATCAAACTGCTACTGGTTTCTACGGAAACATTACAAAACAAGCAGTTGCTAATTACTTAGCAAGATAAGCTTCAAAAGATAAAAGTAAAAAAACCGCTGTTACAGGCGGTTTTTTTACTTATCTATATATATTAGATATTTCTAAATTGACAATAATTATAGATTATTATATTCTTAATTTTACGCATATATCTTCCGGGGTAGTTGAGTGGTACAACGCCACGCTGTTAACGTGGATTTCGCTGGTTCGATCCCAGCCCCCGGAGC
>CAZLNR010000021.1:0-10830 GCA_964561035.1 uncultured Gammaproteobacteria bacterium
TGAGCCATATTTGTTATGACTGAAGTTTTTGAAGCCCGCACTGCTTCGCTGGCGGGCCACTCAGGTTAAGTACCCGCTGGTTACAATCAGTGTAAGGGTTTCTAAGGCTTCTGTCTAGGCTCAAATCTGAGGCACCCGGGTCGGGGTTCAAGTTTCAAAATGAGACAAATGAGACAGTATATGGGATTTTAGAAAAACCTGTCTCATTTTTAAAATGTCCATATACAGCTGTATTTCGGCCTTTTTTGGTTTTACGGGTTGGTTTGGCATATTATAATTTGTCGCTAACTCCATTCAAATAATTCCATGCCTTCAAAATAAGCACACAGCTTTGGCCATGAGTGATTTTACTATCCATAACCATTTGGACTGCTTTGGTCAGCGGTAGTTTGATATGGGTAATAATTTCTGTACCTTCAAAGGCGGTATTAGTGAATGAGAGGTCTTCAGCAAGGAACAAATTTGCGGGTGAAAAGACAACACTGGTAAACGGATCCATCTTTCCGAGCTTTATCCAATTCTTTGCTATACAGCCTAGTTCTTCTTTTAATTCTCTTTTAGCTGCTTTAAGGGGAGATTCACCTTTGTCTATAGCACCGCTAAACACTTCAATACTATTTTTACCAACTGCGTATTTGAATTCTTTAGTTAAGTATATATTACCTTCTTCATCCATAGGCAAGATTGATACTCCTGGTACCATTTCTACAATGCCAAAAATTCCTGGATTACCATCTGGTCGTATTACTTGGTCTTCGTGGACACTGATCCATTTATTTTTATATTTTATGGTGCTGCTTTTGATTTTCCAGGGGCCGTGTTTTTTCATATGAATAGGGTTGAAGTTATTAATTTGTTTATTTGCTAAGAATTGGGATATAAAACATACCATGGATTGTTGGGCAACTGTTTTCTCACCCCAGCTGTTACTTTATCTATACTCGGAAAATTATACCAGGGATCTATCCACCCATTTTTGATTCTTAATAAATAGTGCCCGACAGGATACGTGTTATTTTTAAGAATTAAAGTAACTGACCCTTCAATTTTAGAAAATTTACTGGCCTCTTTTAAATTGATTCTGTATTTTTTATTTTGATTGAAAAATTTACTTGTATAATTAAGATTATGCGTTTTTAAATATTTTATTATATCAAAAATCTTTATACCTTTTTCTATAGTATAGAATTTACGTTCAAAATCCTTTTTAATCCAATCGTAGGGTTTGTTGAGTAGATTAGCTATACAGGCAATACCACAGCCGTTTATATCTTTCTGGTGTTGAAGTTTCATTTTAGCCATATTCTAAATTTAGAACTTATCTATCTTGCCATATATATTTTATATTGCAATACCATTCGATTATTGCCTTAGTTCCGATGCTTTTTGTATAGCTGCTTTATAAAACTCAGGCATGTTTAAATTTGTAATTTCATCAAGACCAAAGGCCTGGAACTCTGCCTTGCCTGCCTCACCGTCATATTCAAATTCACCAGTTTTATCTAAGAGCTTACACAGATAGCTGATAACCAGAACACCTCGAGATTCGTCATTTGAACTCGTAACTGTATACAAATACGCCTGCACTGGGGTTACGGCCTCAACAGTAAATCCTAATTCTTCTTGCATCTCTCGAACGGCTGTTTGTTCTGGCTGCTCTCCTTGGTCTAATTTACCGCCTGGCAACTCCCACTCTAGCCGCTCATTCTTTCGCAGCCAGATTTTTCCCTCATCAAAAACAATACCCTTTATGGAAATTGGAATTTTGTATGGCATGTAAGTATTATTCATAAATTTAGGTTAACAGTATTACTCTAAAGTGCCGAACAATGCGGCGGGTTTATTGCTTTGGAATGCCCAATACCGGTCGCCATATGACCAGTGCCACCATTCGGTACCGTAATTTACAAAACCACTTTGCAACAAAGCATAGGCCAGTATACTACGATTTTTCCGTGCGGCTTCGGATATATTATGTGCCAGCATAAAACAGGCATTATTACTTTCCTCTGGATTCGCATTGACCTCAGTTCCCATATCTAGATCTCTCCCTTCTGCATCTACAAGCGTTAAATCTACTGCCCCACCGGTTGAATGGGGTGGAATAATGTCGGGAGGCGCGATATATTTGCTAGCCTCCTTATATATTTTATCAGAATCCCAGTCAGGATGGGTTGCTGCAAGCTCATGTGAATACTCATCAAAATATTCTCTCTGTAATGAAAGCGGCCGATAACCCTCAACTATTAACAGCTTTAAGCCTTGTGGGAGCCTATTTTGTGCTTCAACCAACTTAAGCGCTACAGATTTGCGGATTTTAAAAAACAATACAGAAGCCTTGCTTTTAGCTGTATCAACTTGTAGTTCTAAAAAAGCCGACAAATCAACAAGAGGGTCGTTATTTTCTATAATAGGGATTTGTAGTACTTTTGGATCGGAGATTAATATGATTGAGGAAGGCATATTGTTCTGCAGATAAAGCATGTTCTTGTTTATTCACCCCGTAATTTATATGTTTCTTCAGCTAAATCTAAAAAAGACAGATCAATATCCTGTATAATCATTTCTTCGGTATTGTGATTAAGCTTGGCTATGGTTCCGGCCATCGGTAGGGCAATCTGCGAATGGCCAACCAGATGGTCAGAGGAGCCATTGGGGAAGTTAGCGATCCCGGCTGCGTTCACATACACAAAAGCAATGTTATTTTCTACGGCCCGGGCTAAACACAGTGCGTCCAAATGCTGTTCTTCAGCCTCTATATTATATTCCAGTCCCTTACCGGCAATTTCTTTATACCAATAACTTGGACAATACACTATTTGTACTCCAAGCGCATTCATGCGTTTGAATATTTCCGGGAACATGATATCCCAGCAAATAATTAAGCCTGCTTTGCCGTACTTGGTATCAAAAACCGATACTTCAGTACCCGGAGTTAAAAAATGTCGCTCGGAAAGATACAGGTGATTTTTATGATATTGTCCGAGTACCGTCCCGGTTGCATCAATATAACTAGCAGTGCTTTTGGCGCCGTGTGCTGTTTCCTCCATCCAGGAACCACTGACAATATCAATATTGTATTGCTTAGCGAGCAATTGAAATTGTTTCAAAAAAGTATGGTTTCTATCAAGGTGTGTGATATCGCCAAAAATAGAACTGGTCATGAGATCTTCCGGAAATACAATTACCTGTGCGCCTTGTTCGGCTGCTTGTTTGATGTAGGATTCTGCATGAGCCAGATTGATATCTGGTCGTAAGTGAGTGATGGAAAATTGTACGAGGGCGATTTTTAGAGGAGAGGCCATAGTTTTATTCATTTGAAAATGAATGTACCCTACCATAAGTAAAATTACTTGAAAAGTTTCTTTACAGGACAATCAGATCATGTAAAAAAAGGGATCATTCATGTATATATAATAAAGATATGTCTAAAAAATTAGAGGAAATAGATACGACCACCTTAATGAGGGTGGTGGATCATAAGGAGGAGATGCCTGAGTTTACGGAGAGGCAAGTGTTACGTGAACTTGATGGGCGGGACCTAACAGGACTTTCCCAGCGCGATCAAGCGATACTTGCTTTTGCACGTTCAAGACACAGGTTGTATGAATCATACCGGGATCGGTATAAAACCAGAGGTATGAGTGTGGTTGAATTACTAAAGAAATTGTCTGAATCGTTGCGGGTTGATTATGACAGGAAGATGTATATAAGAGAATTAGATATCAGGCAAGAGGAGGGAGAATTGACGGAAGAACAGCAATTGACGCTTCAGCAGTTGAAGGATGACATAAAGGAAGGTTCAAGAGAAGCTATGGAGCAGATAAAAAAAGGCATGAGAGGATTTGTGGAGGCGATGGAGGGAAGAGAAAAAAAGTTGAATTAGCTTCCAATTAATACAGGTTATTTTAATTCATTCCCAATCTATTTCTTATCTTCTGCTCATATTCTGCCATATTCTCTCTAGAATTAGATTCATCAACTTGTTTTTTATTAATTAATTTCTTGGCAGACTGTAGAAGTGCTAGCGCTAGCTTAAGCTTTGCTCTACTACCTTTTTCCGGCGATTCCTCATAAAGTGAAGCAGCTATTCCGAATAGGTTAGACCAACTATTCTTTAGGATGCTTTTGCGGTACTTTGGTGTTAATTTTTTAACTTCTAAAATATGTCGAGGTAAACTCATTGCTCTTTTCTCATCAAGTGCCAAAAAGTCTCTCGGCTGTAAAACAGGCATAAAACCCTTTATATACTGACAACGTGTGTAATCATCAAGTAGATCAAACAAAAAGTCTTGTCTAATAAACTTTTTATACCTCTCCTTCGATTCTTTCACTGTACCATGTACAATTGGAGTAAACCTTTTGTACTCCGTTCTATTTTCCAAACCCTTAAAACTTCCTTGCGGAACTTGTTTACTTCCAACCGGTTCAGCATCTTGTACCCAAAAAACATAAACTGGTATAGGAGAATTTTTCCAGTAAGCCCGCGTGCTCGGTTTTATTTTTGGTTCGTCCTTAGTATATTTCACCTGCACATAGAACAAAAGGTTGGTTGGATACTGATCTTTAATTAACTCACAGATCATATCATTTCCAACATCATTACTCCCATCAATTTTATGTACTAAACAAAAATCAGAAAGTACATATTGGACAAATGCCTCACCAATATTTCCTTTCATTTTACTAGTAGTATATTTTGGTATATTTACCATAACAGCTTACTTAAATTTATAAATATAAAAAGGTATTTCGTATCAATGGCAGAGTTCTAATTTTTCTTTTTATAATGCTTATCAAATTCGGCAATTATTTTTTTACTATAATAGTCTTTTTTACCACCTTTTTTATTTATAGGATCAAGGTAACGAGTTTTACAGTATTTAGGATGATTAACCAGCGGTTTTCGTATCGAATGAAAACGAGGATTAGTTACAAAATTTTTATAACGTTTACGTAAAATATCAACAAGAGTTTGATAGGTCAGAGGAAATTCTTTTAGAATGGTTTCCTCTCTTACCGCTAACGCAGAAGGGTCATCTGTTATTCTGAGAGCGCCACTGCCTGGTTTATAGCCCGCAACTGTGACTGGTCGTACATCTCCGATTAACTTTAATGCCGGCTTACCTGTTTCAGAAAATTGTCCCTCTTTAATAAATTTCAATTTTGAAATAAGTTTACTATCGATAAGCACAGAACCTTTATTCCCTTCAATTTTACCATGGACCATATCCATTACTGCAGTATTAACAGGACCAATTTTTGTGACTCTTTGAAACAAATCCATCCATGCTTTCTTTTCTTGTTCACGTATATTATCAAATAAAGCTTTTAGTCCGGGGTACTTTATTTTATCATTGCGCGCGCTATAGCGGTAATATATTTCGGCTTCATGTATATCTCCATCATTTTTTATAGCAATAACAGGTTTGGCTTCATTCTCATGAGTATAAATATACCCAATTTTTAAACCACCAATATCAATGACTCCTTTTTCATAGCGTATTTCTGGTGATAACACACTATTTAAATATTCGGTAATATTGGCCTCATCTTTATTTTCAAAATTATCAGTCCTTAAACCAACGACAGTTCTAGGCGAATTAGTGACTCCAAAAATAAGGTAACCTCCACGATTATTAGAAAAAGCCGCCATGCTTTTTGCATATTCACTTTTGGCCGCCCAATTAAATGTTTCTTTCAGTTCTACTACACTATTTTCTCGCATGCCCACCTTTTTGGTGGTTGGGTCAAACGATTTAAAGATTTTTTTCAAGTTACTGGCAGGATTTTGTTCCATATTGTTTATAAAAGTAGATGTTTCTATCTTATGCCTATGTAACCAGATTTGTCTAGCGGTTTAACCGAGTACACCCCTGAGTCTAAGAATAAATAATCTAAAATTCAAACCTACTTAAAATAGCTTATCTCTCCAGTTACCGAATCTTTATATACATTATCAATCTTTCTTTTTCCCGTATCGGCTATATCCTCATCAAGCGAACTAACCCGAAAAGGTGGCAGACCCTGTCCGGCATATTCCAACGTTCGGAATAAATACCCAATAAAGGTTCCGGCATACCGGAAGCGGCGGATACAGGCTACCAGTTGTTGTTGCAGCTCCTCCTTATATCCATTCCAACGGGATAGTCGTGGGGTGGTTTCGATCCAATGGTCAATAATATACCCAACTAATTTTACCACTTCCTGCTGTGCAGTCATATTGCCTCTTTGGGCAACCCGCACCAGAGTAATGCTGATTATATCTCTTATAGTATCAGTGGTTCTATCTACTGGCGTCAAAAAGGTATATAGTTTGGATTGATACTTTTTTAACACTATCTCCACCTCATGTTTATTTTTATATTTCTTTATCTTTTTCTTATGTCGTCTGCCATGTTCTCCCATCCAGCGTCGCTGGAGCACGGGGTCTAGGGCGGTGGTTATGGCATCCCAATCAGTATAGCCTAATTCAGTTTTTATCTCTTTTTTAATAAAATTAAATACGCTTGGAGCGTTAAGCCGTATCCATAGACTGGTAAAAGTACGAGGCTGGCTTTTTGCCAAGCGTCTATTGAGGATGGCGGCTGCTTGAGGGAGGTTCATTTACTGTTCCGGGCTTATATATAATTTAACCCTAAAATGGTACTATACTCTCTATAAAATCTAAATAACATATGGATAACCGAGACTCATATACCTATAGAAAATACGAAGATAACAAACTATTGATTCAGTTAGCCAGCCTAATCGGCCTATTTGTAATTCTTCTTCTCCTACAGCTAACTTTACATTTTTCTAATCGTTTTTTGATTATCTTTTTAATCGCTTTTGCTATTTTATTTAAGTTTTTTGAATTAAGTCTGCAAAACTTAAAAAGATATAACTATCTTACTTGGGGTAAAGGGGCAGGAGCAGAGTGGGTGATTGGTAAAGAGCTTGAAAAATTACCGTTTAGTTATGAACTCATACCAGACTTTAACACGGGGCGAGGTAATATTGATCATATCTGCATTGGTGAAACTGGAATATTTGCCATTGAAGTAAAAGCGGAACGAGGAAGAATAACAAATAACGGGAATCAAATCCTGATAAATAACCGGCCCACTGAACGAGATTTTATAAAACAAGCCAGAGCGGAAATGTTTTTCTTAAAAGATTTGCTTAAAGAAAAAACAGGAAAGGATTATCCAGTTACTGGTATGTTAATTTTTCCTAATGCTCGCATAGATATTCGGCATCCAATTGATGGTATCTGGGTTGGTGGTCGCAGTTTCTGTAAGTGGTTAGTTGAGCGTAAGCCAGCGGTGCTGCTCACGGATATAGAAATCGATGAAGCAATTAAAGTGGTTGATGAGTTTGAAAATATTACAAAATGACAGCATATGGACAAATTGGTCACAAGATAGGATAATTTAAATATATGAACACCCTCCCAATTAAAGAAATAAAATATATAAGCAAGAAAGCACAGCTTGAAAGCCTGGATCCCCAGATGGCTTCAATGCTTGATTTCTCCGAACACCTTAGCCCTGCGCTTCAGTCTATTCATGACAGAGACTCATGTTTTCATTGCAAACAAAAAAGGTTAGTTTCTGATCCAAACGAACCGACAGATGAACAACCGGTGCGACAGGTGCTTATGTTATTCTATAATCTCGAAACAGGCTTAATTCTTGAAAAAGAAACAGGGCGTTTGTATGAGGCAAAAAAAGGCAGCGCCCGCCATAAAATACTTACTCTTCTTATCAGACATAAAAAATTTATTTCCACCGCTCTCTTGGTCACTGCAACTGGTATTTCTGACGCTGGTTCAGTATCTCGAACCATTCAGAAAATGAATACTCTGTTCGCAAAACATTTTGAAACAGAGCAAAAATTGATTGTCGGCAAAATTGGCCGAGGATATCGTATTAACCCATCTATTAGATTTGTCAGCGAAAAATAGTTCCAATACACCTTCCGTCTTCTGTGGATAACAGAACAAAAATAGCGTAACAAAGCGCTTTTTTTATTCTTCAAATTTTTGCAAAAGTGTATTGAAGGTGTACCGACCCATTTGTTTTAATTGATTTATAATTAATTAATTCAAATGGAATATGCAAAAAGATATCCATATCGTTGAAGTTCCAACCATGGAACTTCGCCCTTCTGAGTACAATCCTCGGAAGCATTCAAAAGAGCAGTCAGATCAACTTAAAGAGTCAATCCGCAGGTTCGGTCTCGTAGATCCAATCATTGCCAACTCAGCCGAAGGGCGCAAAGGCGTTGTCATTGGCGGACATTTCAGACTGGAGGTGGCCAAAGAGCTTGGATTTGTAACCGTGCCCGTGGTGTATATAAAAATCCCGGATATTGAAAAAGAGAAAGAGTTAAATGTCCGTCTTAATAAAAACACTGGTGAATTTGATTTGGACCTGCTCGCTGAGTTCGACGAAGCATTTCTGGCGGATGTCGGTTTTGACAGCGAGGAACTCGATGACATCTTTCCGATTGAAGAAAATACTGAACAGTTTGATTTGAAAAAAGAATTGGAAAAACTAAATATCCAACAAGTCACGGTACAAAAAGGAGATATTTATGAGCTCGATGGGTCTAGACTTCTGTGCGGAGACTCAACCATTGAGGCGGATATGATGAAACTTCTGGACGGACACAAGGCGGATATGTGCTTTACTGACCCTCCCTACATTCTCGATTATCTCCGTGGCAAGACCAAAGAAAAAGACGGAGTGACAACCGGATTCGGAGTAAAGAAAAATAGAAGATATCTAGAGACCGATGTCCTGCCAGATAACTTTACCGAGTTGTGGATGGGAAATATTTCTAAGGTTGCTAAAGAAAGTTTTTCTATTATCGTCTACGAAAACTGGAAGAACATTCGTACTATCTGGAATGAGATGGAAAAGTACTGGAAGGTGAAGAATATGATTGTTTGGCATGTGCCGAATCGGGTACAGGGGTTTGCGGCTGGCAACAAGTTCTTCAACAAACATGATATTGCCATGGTGGGAGCAACCGATGATGTTGTGGCTAATAGTGAACCCGAAGAAGAGCTGCTTGAAAATGAATACGAAACTGCCCTCTATGCCATTTCAGGCAAGCCGCATTGGGAGTCATACGAGAAAGGCAAGAAGATCTGTCCAACAGATTTTATTGACTACAAATCTGCGGACGAGAAGTCGTCGGGGCAAGGTGTTATCTTCGGCACCAAGCCGCTTGAGATTCTGATTCCATATATTAAGGTCTTAACCAAACGAGGCGATCTTATTGTCGAACCATTCGGCGGCAGCGGTAGTACATTAATTGCTGCGGTTAAAATGAACCGCTGCTGTTTTCTGATGGAAAAAAGCCCAACCTACGCCCAAGTTATACTGCATCGTTGGGAAAAGACAACAGGTAAAAAACCGATAAAAATTAATTAACGTATGATTGACGGCAAGATAAAAGAAAAATTAATCGAGGAGCTGGAGAAAACCGGAAATATACTTTATTCTTGCCGGAGAGTTAATATTGTGCGTGCTACCTATTACCGGTGGATGCATTGTGACCGATCGTTCCGTAAAGAAGCCAAACGAGCTATGAAAGAAGGCAGGGAAAATACGTGTGATGTTGTTGAGCTTTCTTTAATCAAGGCTGCGAAAGATGGTAAGGTGGAAGCAATGAAGTATTTTCTCAGCCGCAATTCAGATCGGTATAAGCCAGGAAAGAACCAGGTGCTGATAGTTCATTCAAGCCCGGATAAAGAGAAGTACGAGCGGCTCAGTGCGGAGGCGCAGGATATGATTAATCAAGCCAGCGAAATAATGCGTGAGCATGGTGAGGGTATTCGCAAGCTAGCCATAGAAAGGATGGAGTTTTATAAGGAAAAAGGGCTAGACCCAAATTCTGCTATTTATGTTTCCGAGGAAGAGTTTATAAAGCAAATGGAAGATGACGCTAATAACCACTTAACTCTGCCCCAGTCCCATCCGTAAAATGCACTTTAATTATCCGCAGATTCTTAGCCTTGGTTGCCTGGTCATATACTGCCAAATTAAACCGATCCTGATAAATAGTTCCTGGCTTGATTGTAGCCTGCGATATTCCAAGAAACGGTTCATTATCGCGCCGGTTCCATTCTCCAAGCTGTTCATCAAAATTATTGTATAAATCTACCGCAAATGTAAACGCATCTGCTGTTTTTGTGCCATTATTCTTTACCGTGACATACAGCTCCGGCGTACCAATAACATTCTCTACGATTTTGACTGACGTGATACTGAGAGTGTCCAGCGTCCGCTTGGCTATATCATTTGCATTAGCAGTTGCCTGGGAGCCGATTGTTTTGATTTCGTCCGTTGATAGAGTGCCGCTAGCTGTCTGAGGCGCACTGGTTATCTGAGCGGTATTATTATGGACTTTTTTAGTATCGCTGACGGTAGAAGCGATAATTGGAACGATGACTATTACCAGTATGCATGTCCAAACCGGATGACGTAAAAACCAACTTCTTAGATCGGTCTGACAATGCTGGCATTTCTTAGCTGCTGAATCTATTGTTGCTTTGCAATGAGGGCAACTCTTGGTTAATGATTGGGTCATAAGAAATTAAAAATTGAATAAAATAAAAATATCGACCTTTTAAGAGCCGACATGAGAAACACAAAACCCCACGCCAGCTGGGCTTTTAAGGGCCCCATACACCTTTCGATGTATGACTCAACCAAGAATAGCTGATCGCGGGGATCAGTGTCTTGGTTGAGATTTGAGAGCCATATCCAAAGTATTTGAACACTCTGGGGTTAGGACATCTTGCCTTTCGGCCTAAATTGTTAAAGAGATTTTACC
>CAZLNR010000022.1:0-10646 GCA_964561035.1 uncultured Gammaproteobacteria bacterium
AACTCGCGTGTAGATAACTGTGACTAAACCGTCTACATACTTAGTGTCTCTTGGTGTGTCCTAAGCCAATAAAAGAGGACGAAAATTGGCTTAGCGAGCCGAGGTAACTTCGTGGTGCGATAATCGGCATTACCGCCTCACTACACTCAATGAATGACACCGTGGTTCGGTTATTGAGTATTGCCGATACGATGCCTCAAATCACGAAGGATTTGAGATAACCAGCATGGTTCTTAGGCCATTACTGGAGCAAAGTTGGTGCTGAAAGCGTTAGCTACAGCAGACTTTACTTTTGATAACAAGTTTGCACTTATTATGTTGCTCCGTGTGATTTACGAGGAAAAGAGCTTCCTCGGTATGCAAGTGTAGCCAGAAGCTCCTATCGAAGCCCGGCACCCCCGTGACCATTAGTTTTTCATTGCTCTGCCTAGTTCTCGTTTAAGCTCTCGTTTTTTGACAGACTCTCGTTTGTCATAGAGCTTTTTTCCGCGAGCGATAGCCAGTTCAACTTTCACTAATCGTCCCTTAGTATACACATGCAAAGGCATAATTGTCAAGCCCTTTTCTTTGGATTTTTCCTGTAAATAAGCGATTTGTTTTTTATGAAGGAGAATTTCTCGCGATCTGGTAGGGTCGTAGGTTGGCAGAGGACCAGCTGCCTTATACTTGTTAATATGCATGTTGAGTATGTAAGCTCTGTTGTTGTGAAAGGTGATATAGGATCCTTTTAGGTTAATTTGGCCTGTTTTTGCCGATTTTACCTCTTGGCCAGTCAATACCAAGCCAGCCTCCATTTTTTCAAGGATTTCATATTCAAAAAATGCTTTTTTATTTTCAGCAAGACTCATATTTATTTTTAATATTAGCAGAAATTTTGATTATTGACAAACAGGACGATGTTTTAGGTGTAGTTTGCTTTTTCTTGTTTTTTAGGATAAAATAACAAAAAATATATTCAAAAACAGTTATGCTAAAATCTATTTCATTTCATCCCAAACTGGCAGCCGTCATTGATGTTTTGGTAAACGGAGCTATGTTGTTTGCGTTCGGTAGGTTAAGCGCCTGGTGGATGGTCTGGGTGTGGCTTAGCATACGCATAGCCGTTTGGGCTTCACTGCTCTGGTCTGTGTATTATGCGAAAGAGATGAGCCGCCTTAAACATCTTATTTCTTTGAGCGCAATGCTGGTCGGTATAACTCTGTTTCTATTATTTATAGAATGGAGATTTGCCTGGTATGCTTGCGCGATTCTTTTTTCTTTCTTTTCTTTTTTCAGTTTTTGGCTGCTGCCGGCTTCCGATCTTGGGTTATCGGTGTTTGTCAAACCGCATTTGCGCTGGCGTTTTGTAATGTCAATTATTGGCCTTGCTGGAATTTTTCAAGGCGTTCAAGCTATTATTTTATTGCAAATTTTACCCAATATCCATCAGTTAATATGGCTATCTGTGTCATCAGTTTGCGCGGCATTGTTTGCAGGGTGGTGGTGGTGGGAGTATAATCCGATGGTCGGAAAAAAAATATGGCTTTCAGTGGCGCTTTGGTTTGTGTTAATTTTCGAGTTAGTGTGGGTGGTAAATTTGCTACCGCTTGGCTATCTAACCGGAAGTTTAGCGCTGATATGGGTTTGGTATGTGCTTTGGCTCTTATTTAGATTTAATCTAACGCCAGAAGGCGTTCATTGGAGAAAACAAATTGTATTTTTAAGCAGTAATGCATTTTTATTTATATTATTTTTATTTTTTATTTCGTTGTGGAAATAAAATTTTAACATGTTATGAACCCTCCTCATCTTCCTCCTAAAAATAATCCAGCTGAATATAATCGCATGTGGTGGCGACTTAAATTATTATTTAGCATTACCGCAATTAGTTTGGTGGTGGGTGCTAGCGGCGCTTCTATTATGATTGGTTGGATTTGGCCTCGGTTTGCCGAAGGCGATACATGGATCGCGTCATATACACATCAGGGAATTTCTCGCTCACAATTAGAGCTTCGTGTGCGAGCTGAAGTCGGGGAGCGTATTTTTGCTTTATATAAAGGCTCTGCCTCGGTGGGTGGTGCTAATTACTTAAATAAAAAAATAGGGGACGGTATTATGTTAAGCTCTGATGGCTGGCTTGCTTTGTACCAGCCTCATTATGATGGTGTTTATAAAAATATTTTTGTAACAGGTCAGAACGGTAATGTGTATCAAGCGGAAAATGCGTTGTGGGATAAATACACCGGCATATTATATATAAAAATTCCAAATGAACAGTTTAAAGTTTTTGGATTTGAAGAAGAAAGTTACAATCCAGATGAGATTTTTGTGTGGCACAATGATAACTGGTACAGAACACAGGCTTTATATCCAGTGCTTGGATATAAAATGCCCCACATAGACACAGCGCCTATCGTGGCATATTCGCTTGATGGTAATTTTGTTTCCGGAAACGCTGCTATTAATAGCCAAGGCAGGTTTGTTGGTTTTGTTTCAGAAAACAATACGCTTATGCCAAGTTATTATATCACTAGATTTTTATCAAAAATTTTAAGCGGACAACCTGTGGCGTACCCGTCTTTAGGAGTTGAAGGTTGGTTTAGCGAAGAACAAAACATTTTTGTATCGGTAGATGGTGAGAATAAGGTCGGTAAGAAGGTGCAAGGATTCTTGGTAACTGGTTCGGTAGCAGCAAGTAGCTTCCGCAAAGGCGATATTCTTATTGAGATCAATGGCAAAATTGTTACTCATAATGATTTATGGTATACTATTTCTGATAAAGAAAGCGTGAGCGTGAAAATTCTTCGTAACGGCAAAGAACAGACGGTAACTGCTAAAGTACAGCTTGTAAAATAATCTTTAGATTATTAAACTTTTGCGTATGTTACATGTGTTGAAAAAACATCTTGCATTGCTAATTGTATGGGGTTTGGTTTTTAGTTTATTATCAACCATAACCTCTGTTTTTTTTCCAAAACAATATAGTGCCACCAGTCAGGTTTTAATTATTTCTCGCGATAAAGGCGGGGCAGATCCATATACTCAGGCTCGTTCAGCCGAAAAAATCGGCGCCAATTTAGCGCAGGTAATCAATACAACCGATTTTTATAACAAAGTAATTTTGGGGGCTTCGGAACCGTTTGATAAAACACCGTGGACCAGTCTTACAGATCGCCAGCGCCGTAAAAAGTGGGCGAAAGATGTCCAGGCAAGCATGTTGTATGGCGTTAGTATAATGAATGTAAAAATTTATAGTTATAACCAAGCTGAAGCCGTTCGTTTGTCCAAAGCTGTGGCGCAAACTATGGTTTCGCAAGGGTGGGAGTATTTAGGCGGAGATGTGGCCATTAAACTCATTAGCGAGCCGTTAGTTTCTCGCTGGCCAGTGCGGCCTAACTTGGCAGTAAATGCTGGAATTGGTTTTGCGGCCGGGTTTTTATTGTCTGCGTTATGGGTGTTGCGATATAAAAAACATAGTTTATTTGGAAATTAATTTTTTCTAACTAATGCTTTATATGACTAATCAATTTGATTTTTTAGAATCATTTATCCACGGAGTGTTAGATGAAGCTGGTTTTGAAAGCTTGTCCGAAGAAACCAGATCTCAGTTTGTGCCCATGTTTGTTGCCGAAGCAGAACGCCGGCTTGGCATGGCGCTTTTACCATTGCTTTCAGAAAGTCAAGCTAAGCAGCTGGTGGAACTCGCTGATGAAAACGGTTCTGCTGAAGAGTTGGCTGCTTTTTGGCAAACCAGCATTCCAGATTTTGAACGAGTAGTCCAGCAAACACTGTCTGCATTTGCTCAAGAATTTAAGAAGACATTGGCCGGTATTGCCAAATAATTTTTTATGGGAGGATTGTTTCCACAATCAGAGTTAGAAGATAGACAGAAAAAAGCGCAACAAAAATTGCTTCAGCTTAAAGAAGCCTATAATAATTTTATTTATTTTTGGAATCAGATGGAACAAGAAGAAAAGGCGTTGCTTAAAGATGTATACGAGCATATAGATAAAGAAAAGTTAAAATCGGTTTTAAAAAATATTGAACAACATAACTAAATAATTGTATGCTTAGAGAGCATGTTTCCAACTCTGATTTTAAAGGCGCAGAAATCGGTAAATATAAAAAAGGTAAGCGAGTGGTCGTTAATATTGAGGGTGAGTGGCAAGTGCGAGAGCTGTCTGCGTCTGCGGCTGTTGAAAAAGGCAAATTAAAATTGACTCTTGATAAAGGTCAAGAGCTTTTTGTAGATACTCCTCCGAGAATTGTAAAATTTTCTAAACTGGACACTCTAACTGATGGTCAAAAAGGCGGAGATTTTGTTATTCATGGCGCGTTTGCTGCTCAAGATGGCCGTTTAGAATATAACCTCACAACACCTGATGGCAAGATGTACAAAGGCGTACCGGAAGAATTTTTGGATGTCTGGTCCAAAACTGTGGCTATGGAAGCTGAGGTTGAAGATTTAGAAAATAATATACAAGCATTAGGGGTAAAAGCGCAAAAAGATTTGCATGAAAAAATAAGTAAATTAAAAACTGCCTTGATGGGTACTTTTGAAAATTTACCCAAAGATTTTAAGGCAATGACAAAATCTGGAAAGAAAGATGTTGCGAGTGCAGTCAAAAAAATTAAATCTCTGCACGCCGAGGCCGCCCGGCATATTGATGATTTGAGATTAAAAATAGACGAAGCTAAAGTTAATGGTGCCGGTAAAAAATCAAAAATCGAGCATGCAGAGACTGATGCAGACAAGCAAACTAGAAAAGCGCAGGAAGAAGGATCTGCAGCATTTAAAACAAAAAAAGCAAAATCAGTGAAAGATTTCATGGGAAAACGGCTGGAACAGGACAAGGAAGAGGCGTTAGCAGATAAAAAAAAATCCATCCGTAATGAGTATGAAGATAGATTGACTGAGTGGGAAAATCAAAAGAGAGCTATGGCTCGCCCTGAGCCAAAACAGCCAAACTATAAAGCTATCCAACTTGATGCGGTTGAAGAAAATACAATTAGGCAAGATTATGATAAACGTCTTGAGCAGTTGCCAGAAAAAATATTGCATGAAAACGCAATGAGTATTAATAGTTCTCTTGAAAATGAGTTTAATAGTCGGCGTACGCAGAAGCTTGATGAAGCCCTTGATGCGAAAAGAAAAAACACCAAAGATCCTAAGGCTACTCTGAATAAGCGCGAGATGATGGTGGTTGAGAAAGATTTGCGCACCACATTGATTGGAGAGGCGGTAGCAGATTTTTCAGAATTGAGTGCCGCGTTAGAGCAAAAAAGAAAAGCAATGGCTGCAAAAGAAGCAGATCCGAAAGCTGCCGGGGTTGATCCAAAGACAGGCGATTATCTAGCTACTCGGCAAGAAGAAATCAACGCTCGTTTGTATGATGTTTTTATAAAAGAAAGAATTAAGCAGTATGATATTGCTAAAAAAGATTTAGAAAGAGAAGAAAGAGAAGAGATATCTAAAGCCTTAGAAAATAAAAAGGAAGAAGCATATAAAAAGTTTTTAGCAGACAGCGCCGAGTGGGATATAGAAAAAAGCAAGCTTAAGAAGCGGCCTGACGAGCCTGTGGAAAGCAGTATTGTGTTAACAAAAGACGAAGAAAAACAAGTGGCTGCAAAATCGAAATTTGAGTCCATTAAATATTTGGTTGATCAAAATGCAGACCTTAAGTTTAGTTTGGCTAAAAAAAGAATGGAGAAAGCAAAAACAGATCCAGACAAAGAACATATTGTTAAATTATCAAATGGCAATTTTGATTACGATGATGATAAAAAAGATGAAATAAATGCCGAATTGTTTGATGAGGTTTTAACCGAATGGGAAAAAGCATATGAATTTAAAGAGAAAGAACATAATGCGGATGCAGAGGTTTTTGATTTTACAAGTGAAATGAATAAAATAAATGCTGTTGCGCTGGACTGCGAACAGTCTATTCCACAAACAAACGGAGTGCCGGATAAACCATATCAGGGAGTATATAAGGAACTGTTAAAAAATAAAAAAGATTTTGCCAGCACTTTGGCAGCGTTAGGCAGTGTTGATGCTGCCAAGAAAGCAGGTCTTATTGGCATGTCGGATGGGCAAGAAGAGTTGTATAAGGCGCGCGAGCGAGAGGTAGAAAAAATTAATAAAATTATAGATGAACTTACTCAGCAGATAGAAAAAATAAAAATCATCGAAAGCTTTGGAGAGAAATTTGAACAAACAGAAAAAATGGCGCCAATAGATTTGCGTTCGTCTTTGGTGGAAAGAATTCTAAGCTTAAATATTGATCAGGCAAAAAAAGCCATGAAGGCTTTGTATCGCGGCGATGCAACCGAAGAGTTTAAAAAGTTAATCGGCGATGTGCCGCCAGCCAATATTTCCGAAATGGAATTGCGCAAGGCAGGTATCAAAGATTGGGCAGATTTTAAAGAGCTGTGGGATACAAAATTGGCCAAAGAAGTAGCGGCAAGCATGGAAGAATTGGCTAAACAGAGAATTTTACAAAAAGTGGCCGAAGCTATGGATAGCCTAAGTGGTGTTTGGGAAAAAATTAAAGCAATAAAAGGGCAAATGACACTTCGGGCTGGTTTAAGCGCTTTGCTTGTGGGTGGATCGGCAATGACGGCCCGAACAATGCTCGGTAGTTTTTCTGAAATCTTGCACAGCGCGGCGGTGATGGCTGGTGGTGCAGCCGGTGGTGCGGGGAAATGGTTGGTAGGAAGCAAGCTTTTTGGTAAAGACAGCGCCTGGGGAAAAGATAGTGCAAAAGCTATACAAAAATTACAAGCCAAAACAGCGGATGATTTAGCAGATAGTATTGTGGATGAAGCTTTTGATTTTGCATCTTTGCTGGTCCAACCGCCATCACAGAAAGGATTTTTTAGAAAAATGTGGTCTTTTATTTCTAAGCCAAGCGAACAGGAAATTACTAAATCACAGCATAAAAAACACATGCTTGATGGTATGCCAATGATGAGTTCGATAATTGCCGGCACTATCAGAGAAGTAACAGGAGGCAGTTTGGAAGTAGAAACCGCTGAAGGCAAAGTTACCTTAAGCGGCGCGAATAAAATTAAATTTGAAAAAGCATTGGGCCGTTTGGAAACTCAAAGTCCCGAAGAAGAGCAGGTTAAGAATCTCGCTCTAGTTTTTGCAAAAATGTCTCAAAAAGGCAATGAGTTGCAAGCGCAAATGAAAAATATTGGGCCGGGTAAAGCGTCGCTTGGAGATATGTGGCTGCAAAATTATTCTGGTCGTGGTAGTTTGGGTAAATCAATAGCAATAAATTCTGCTTTAGCAGGTGTGTTTTTGGCATCGAGTACAGCCAGGGCTGCGTTTGGTGCCGCTATTGGTGCATATAGCGGTTATAAAACCGGAGAAAGAATGTTTGCCAAAAAAGAACAGCAGGTTGCCAAAGAAAAATTATTGGCAAAAATTTCTCACTTTACTTATGGGGTTCAGTCGTTTGAAACGCTTAATCCTTCAGCAAAAAGTGCGTTTAGAGCCGATTTAATATATCTAAAGAAATTCTTGCATGGAAATGCTGCGCAAGAAGATTTATTGGCCGCAGTGCAAATTACCGAAGCAGGGCCAGTAGTAGACGAGATGCTCCTTTCGCAAATAAAAAGCTTGATTCACGAGGCGGAAGATATGGGCGCGTTAATGGAAAATAAAGAAGATGGAATGAAATTAGAAAAAGTATTAGCTGCCATGCAAGAATATCAGGGTAAAATCTCTGAAAAAGATAAGAAAAAAATTGGAGAGCGTTTTGCGAGATGGTTGGCAAAAGGAGTATATAAATTTGGCGGTGCCGCCGTCGGTGGTGCAGCTACTGCCGGAATATATCTTGTTGGTGGGCCGTTAATTGGAAAAGCTGTTGGAAAATTACGTTCAAAACTTGGTTTGGGTGCTACACATGATCTTGTGGGGGTAGAATCGGCAAAGAATGCTTCTGTAGAACACGTTGACGGATTAGAATCATATCCAGACAACTCTGGTGCTTTAGAACATGCAGATGGGTTGGTGTCCTATCCAGACGGTTCTGGTTTTGCAGAAAATATAGACTCTGGTGTAGCAAACTTTGCAGCCGAACATCATTTAAGCGAACATTCAGCGCAATATCTAAATCAATTCAGTTCGTTGCAAACACACCCAGAATCGCTTAATAGAATTTTGGAAGCAAGTCATGTTGGGGGTAATGGCCACTCGCATTTTACCGGCAGTAAACTGGATAATCTTATAGAAGTTGGCGGTGAACGTCGGGCCGTTATTTTTGAAGAATTACTAAAACATGATAAGCAAGCAGCGGTTAAATTTTTGGAAGATCAAGATTTTAGCAAGCAGCATTTAAGTCACTTGACTGCCTTTGCGGATAAAAAAGGCAATGTTGACTTTGCTAAATTTGTAGAGAAATATAATCCAAATGATAAAAAAATGTCCTTGGCTTTGTTTAAAGCCATGCAAGGCAAAGAAAACACCGAGCTGACCAATGCCGGGTTTGTGCGTGCAGCCACAGCTGATCATGTAGGCCGAACAGTTCAAGTAAAAGGCGGTGTGGAATATTTCGGCTTGGATAAAAATGGCAAGCCAATTTTGAGCGGGGATGGCCAGGTGATGGTAAGAGAAACTTTGATGCAAAAAAGCGGCGGAAAAGTTTTGTCTGCGGCAGGCGCAAATGAAGGTCTCAGTACCGATGATAGGTTGTGGGAAAACGCAAATACTATTAGAAGTATGGATCCAAATGCTGCTCCGTTTGAGGGTAATACTCAAAATACTTTGCCTGAATTTTCACCTAAAGGCATCGCTCAGTTTATGCAAGGCGAAGCAGATAAGGCTCAGTTTGCCAAAATGGGCGAAGAGCATATTAATGCGTTGGACAGACCGGTTGGTAGAAATGATGTTACTCTTACCAAATTTAATGTAACCCATTTAGTGGATAAAGAGGGTAATCCAATTGAGCGAAGGACTTTTGCAGAACAGCCTGCCGAATCTCCGGTGCCAGATAATGCGTTTAAACCGCTTAAAAACCTTCAAACAAGCAAAGGAATTGCTGGTAAAACAGTTGCTGTCTATGCTGCCGATAAACCGGTGGAGAGAGGGCAAGTTGCAGGAAGCAGAGGGGTGAGAAGCGGATCATCTTCAGAAGAAATGGTTTCTCGAAGTGAAGTGGTGCAAACTGCGGAAGTTAATTCTTCTCCGTTGGTTGAAGTTGGATCAGAAACAAAGCCTGCGGCAAAAATTGAAACTACGTCAAATACTTTAGAGTTAACGGAAGCGCAGAGAGATTACGTAGAAAGACTAAATAAGTTGTTTGATAGTTTAACCGAAGATGAGATTGTTGCAAGAATGAGCTCTTTTAATTTACAAAACGGTGCTGAGGAAAGAATACTTGATGCTATAGCAAACGAACCAGCCTTTAAAAACTTTGGGCGTTATTTTGAAAGTATTTCAAATAATAGGCAACCAGACATGAGCAGGCAGTCAATCCAAGAATTTGGAGATTTGTTAAATGCGTATGCTAGAAACGATCAGAGCTGGTATAAGATGATTAAAAATGATGAGTTGCGTCTGATGCTTGATCCTAATACGGATAACCTGCCTATGGTTGCAAATAATAGTCATGCAGTAAGAATTTGGGATCAGGAAAAACAGGAGGAGCTGTTTATTACCAACCCTCAATATACTTTTGTGGTAAAGGGCAATACGCTTTTAAAAATGGATGGTGATAGAGTAGTTGATACATGGAAAAACTATTCAGAAGCGATTTCTACTGCCAGGCAGTCTTCAAATATGAATAGGTAAATAATAGTAATTAGAAAGTTAGAAAAACCTTGGTGAAAATCCAAGGTTTTTCTTTTATTTTAGCCAAAAATATCATAAAATACCTTCTAACTATTGACAAAAATAACAATGTATGGTATAGTGCTCTATCGTTTGAAAGATGGCAGTATTGCGAGAGGTATTGCCAAACCTATTAAACGAATGAATAATCATGTTAGTTTTTTACAACTTCTCTCGCAAAGTGAGGTTTTACTGTTTCTAATTAGCGCGTCAATGTAACAGTTGATGTGCGAACCGGTAACGGTAACACTCGTGCGCTTTGTGTGGTCGAGTGACCATGCGGAGTAAGCGAGAGTGAGGCGCCCTTAGATGCGCCTTGGAGGTTCTATGCACACGTCTTCTTCTGAGGTCAAGACTGGGGTCATCAATCGGGGTGGCGGGGTGTCGAGCTGGGCAAAGCTCGCGATTGCCGCCCTGGCCGTGGCGCTCATCGCCGGGCTCATCGCTTGGTCGACGATCGGCGGCAAGAAGGGTGCCAAGTCGGCATCGGTCGGTGGCAGCGTCCACCACGCCGCCGATGGTGGCACCGCCAACGACACCAAGCCGCCGACGGCCGAGGCCACGCCCGGGTTCGACCCGGGCTTGCTCAACAGCAACCTCGACAAGCTCAACACCACCCTGGGTGGGTTGGGCGAGAAGATCGGCGAGAAGGTGGACGAGAGCAACCAGGCCGTCATCGAGAAGCTCGACCAGCTGCTGCTCGCGCAGCAACACAAGCCCAACGACTCGTCCAGCACGACGGCGGGTGGGGTCAACACCGACGACATCCAGAAGGGTGGTGGCGATGGTGACAAGCCGCCGTGTGACGAGGATGTCAAGCCGCCGACGC
>CAZLNR010000023.1:0-10124 GCA_964561035.1 uncultured Gammaproteobacteria bacterium
GCCAAATTGACAAGCAAAGGCATGAAAGTGCCTAATGGTTTTGCGTTAACCGCTGATGTATATTGGGATTTTATTAAAGGCAATAATATTGATAAAAAAATAAAAGAAGCACTCAAGGGTCTTGATAAGAAAAATGTGCATGAGTTGGCGGTGGTGGGAGCAAAAATCAGAAAAATGATCTTAAGCGCTCGTTTTTCAGCAGAAGTTGAAAAGGCAATTGTTGCGGCGTATAAAGAATTATGCAAGTCATCCAAAAAAACTAACGTAGATGTGGCAGTGCGCAGCAGCGCTACGGCCGAAGACTTGCCAGATGCAAGTTTTGCGGGGCAGCAGGAAACATATTTAAATGTTCGCGGAGAAAAAGAATTGCTGCTGGCCAGTAAAAAATGTATTGCATCGCTGTTTACCGATCGGGCTATTTCGTATCGTGAAGATAAAGGCTATGATCACACCGCCATCGCTTTGTCTGTAGGCGTGCAAGAAATGGTTCGTTCCGATGTGGGCGCCAGCGGGGTAATGTTTACGCTTGATACCGAATCAGGTTTTAAAGGCGCAGTGCTTATTAATGCTGCCTATGGTTTAGGCGAGTATGTGGTTAAGGGGCGTGTTACTCCTGATCAGTTTTATATCTTCAAAGACGGTCTTAAAAACGGCTTTAAATCTATTATCAGCAAATCGTTGGGTAGTAAAGAAGTTAAGTTGGTATATGGTAAAGTCGGTACTAAACAAGAAAAAGTAAAACTTTCCGAGCAAAAAGTATTTTGCCTAACAGATGATGAAGTTTTGCAATTAGCAAAATGGGGCGTGCTCATTGAAGAGCATTATGGTCATCCAATGGATATAGAATGGGCAAAAGATGGTACGACCAATCAGTTGTTTATCGTGCAGGCGCGTTCAGAAACCGTTCGTTCAAAAATTACCAATACAATTGAACAATATCAGATAAAACAGAAAGAAAAAGGTTCAGTGTTATTAACCGGTTCCAGCGTTGGCCAAAAAATTGGCCAGGGTAAAGCCCGAGTTATCAACTCGCCAAAACAGATGAAGCAGTTTAAGCCAGGTGAAGTTTTGGTAACCCGTATTACCGATCCAGACTGGGAGCCGATAATGCGTATGGCCAGCGCTATTGTTACGGAGCAGGGCGGCAAAACATCACATGCCGCTATTGTTAGTCGCGAATTAGGAACGCCGGCAATTGTGGGAGCTGCCAAAGCGCGCCAGGTTGTCAAAAATGGGCAAGAAATAACCGTTTCTTGCGCTGAAGGTGAAACAGGTTATGTATATAAAGGTTTGTTGCCGTTTGAAGTGCAGCGCACTGAAATAAAAAATGTGCCGGATACGCGCACTAAAATCATGATGAACGTAGGAGATCCAAGTAATGCTTTTACGTTATCAGCGCTGCCAAACGACGGAGTTGGTTTGGCTCGTGAAGAATTTATTTTTACTAATTTTGTAAAGATTCATCCATTGGCGCTGGTTAATTATAAAGACCAGTCTACTGAGGTAAAGGCGCAAATAGATGCGCTTACCGTGGGTTATAAAGACAAAGCGCAGTATTGTGTAGATAAACTTGCCGAAGGCATTGCCTTTATTACCGCGGCGTTTCATCCAAACGACGTAATTGTTCGCTTGTCAGATTTTAAAACCAATGAATACGCCACACTTATTGGCGGGGCAGCTTATGAGCCAAAAGAAGAGAACCCGATGATCGGCTGGCGCGGCGCATCTCGCTACTATGATGAAAAATTCAAGCCTGGTTTCAAATTAGAATGCGAAGCAATCAAAAAAGTTCGTAATGAATGGGGGATGAAAAACTTAATTGTAATGGTGCCGTTTTGCCGTACGGTAGAAGAAGGTAAAAAAGTTTTGGCAACCATGAAAGAATTTGGATTGGAACGCGGCAAAGACGGGTTGAAAGTATATGTGATGTGTGAAATTCCTGCCAATGTAATTTTAGCCAAAGAATTCTCCGAGATTTTTGATGGGTTTAGTATTGGCTCAAACGATCTCACTCAGCTTACTTTGGGAGTAGATAGAGATTCTGCGCTGGTAAGCCATGTCTACGATGAAAAAAATGAAGCCGTAAAAACTTTGATACGCCAAGTAATTCGCGTAGCTCATGAAAATAAGCGTAAAGTTGGCATTTGCGGTCAAGCGCCGAGTGATTATCCGGAATTTGCCGAATTTTTGGTACAAGAGGGGATAGATAGTATCTCGCTTAACCCGGATACAGTACTCAAAACCCGTGAGCGAATTGCGGCTATGGAGAAAAAAGTTGCCGCCAAGCCAGCCGGTAGTTTCAAAATGGGAATAGCTTCAAAACTGTTACTTATTTTTGGAGTGTTGGGTCTTACTACGGTTTTGGGCGGATATACTTGCCAAAATGTAAATGCCAATAAAATGTCGCCTGAAGAAGTAAAAGTTGAGGTGGCAAATCAGGTGGCGGTAGCGCGGCAAGAGATGAAAAAAGAAATGGAAGAAGCGTTTGAAAAAGAAAGAAAAAATCAAAAATCAACATACGTTGAAAAGGGTGATGATTTGCCAGAATTTACAATCTCATACCCTTCAGCTTGGAATGTAATGCGTTTAAAAAAATTGGCTGCCTTTACCAATAACACTATGCCTGAAAGTGCCTTTAGTGTTAGGGTATATCCGTTTACGCAGGGCAAGACAGAAAATTTGATTGGTACATCTACTTGGAATAATCTGCCGGTAGAAATATTTGAATTCCCCGATGCGGATAATGTTAAAATTGGTCGCAAGGTCATTGTTGTATATCCGGATGGTTATAAAAAATCAAAATATATTATTTCTTTTGAAGGTACAACAGATTATTTTGATCAAATTTTCCAGAGTATAAAGGATTTTAAAATTAATTAATAAAAAATTATTCACTAACGTACGTATATGTGCAATAACGGACAATGCGGACAAAATCAGCAGGGCGGAGGGTGTTGTGGCGCTCATAAAATGGGTTGTGGCTGGGGCCATAAATCCGTCTGGTGCTGGCTTATTGGATTGGTAGTTTTAATAATTGTATTTTGCACCGGTTATAAACTAGGTGTATTACGCGGATATTTTGGAGGATATTACGGCATGTATAATGGCGGTATGTATTACCGCGGCGGGACAGGCAATTGGGTGCCGGGCATGATGCGAAACTGGCAATTTGAGCAAACTGTCCAAGAGCAAAGCAAATCAGCTACCAATACTGAAAAATAAAATATCTAAAACAAAATATCCCGGCTATTCCGGGATATTTTTATTATCCTAAAAATATTAAGTAGTAAATTATGCTTTATACAAAACCCTCGTTCGCATATTTCTCCTTGCCCAATATTCAACATGTTTGAAAACAGGGCAAGTAGAGCGAACAAGGGTTTTGTATATTTGCAGCCCGCGCGTCACATGTAGGAAGCCATAAGGTCTTCACACAGGTGAACTTCTTCGGGGGTGAAGGTGTGTTCGCCACCTTCCGTGATGAAGCCGTGTGTCTTCCCGTCACAGCCGACTATGCGGGTTGCGTGAACGAATCGCCCCAGTAGTTCAGGGGCGGTTGTAGGAGCAATGAGAACCTTGATGATTACCACGGGTTATTCTCCTCTTTGATCGGTATTATTTATAGTAAACTACATTGGCATTTTGTTCAAATGGATTATAAACAGGTTGAGTTTGACATTTGGCTGAGTTTTTTGTATACTTTATAAAGTTAAATTGGTATTAAAAAAGTACAATTTGGGTCGGTAGTTCAACTGGTTAGAGCACTGCCCTGTCACGGCAGAAGTTGCGGGTTCGAGTCCCGTCCGACCCGCTCGCTTTGAAAATAGCTTATCCTAGCTATTTTTTAGTTATAATTTTGTAACGTAATTTAAAAAGCCTTTCAATCAAGAAAGGCTTTTTAAATGTTATTTTTTTACATCCGAGCTCACGCAATATAACAAATTAATTATTATTTTACGTGAGCGGCTCGGATGTGGTTGTTCTGAGTCGGTGGTCGGTCGCATGTTGCGTCCGAGCCGCTCAGATCTGTAGCTTGTGGTGGTGATCAGCCGCCCTGGGTCGGATCGCTGACCGGCCACTCGTAGATGCGCATGGGTGCGCCGACGAGTGTGCCGTTGACTGCCGACTGAGGCACTCGTCGCACGAACCGTCGCTGGAAGTGGTTCAGCTCGAAGGCGGCGTTCGGCACCTCGTGGATGATCCCATTCACGTCCGTGTTGTAGACCGTACTGTTGTTGCCGATGACGAACAGTAGGCCGGGGTAGATGTGCGCCACCGTGATCTCCGGCTTTCGGCCAGTGAAGCTGGGCCAGAAGGTATCGGCGATCTCCCGGGGTTCACAGCCCACACCACCGACATCGGCAGGTTGACAGAGCTCGGCAGCCACCGTTGCCGAGATTGGTGCCAGGGTGTTGTTGGGCAGGATGACGTAGATCGGCGTAGAAGTTCCCACTCGCTTGACCAGGTACGAACCGGGCCGGTAGTTGACGCTGCTCGGGTAGATCACCGGCACCCATAGGCTATCAAAGCAGGATTGACTGATGGGGATCAGCCCCTCCTCGTTGTTCCGCCAGCTCGCGAAGACGTCGCTGTTCTGGTAGATCGGGAAGTACATCGCCTCGCCCTGGGGGTCGACGATGTAGTGCCGGATCGCCGTCTGGCCGCAGACCGTGAAGATGTCGCCGGGCTGCAGCGTGGGGCATCCGCACACCGGCCCATCGACGCTAGCGTCGATGGGCGGTGCCGAGTCGGGTTGTTGGCCGTCGACCACGGGGGTCGTGGCGTCGCACTCCAGATTGGGGTTGGACGTGCCGTCGACGCAGCAGGCGGCGACGAGCAGGCACGCGAGACTGAGAATGGTGAGGAGTTTCACTGTGTTGTTCCTTTGTCAAACTGCGTTGGTTTTTAGGGTTCAGACCCCTACGGATTCCCGGGCGTTTGCCACAGGCACCTGTATAGAATCTGGACAGAAATATCGGAAAAACATATCATGAAAATGTGGTTTTGTCAATGTTGAGATGCTGAAATAATAATACAATAAATAAACTCTCTGAGCTCAATTTTTCTTGGTTGTGTCTACAATAATATTGTAATGATCTAGCATAATATCATTGACCCTAGTTTTAGATTATGTTTAAATACTGACGTTGATCCAAGGCGGTTATACACAGGAGATTCTCGTGGCAAAAAAAGAATCCGTCCAGTTGATTGTTCTGGCAAGTACGCACAAGCGTGTTCCGATGCCCGAGCCGACCGACACCTGTGCGGTGGTCGATGTGAGCGGGCCGGAAGCTGACTACGAATGTGGTCATCGCCACCCCGAGCACTTCGCGTTCGACTTCTACGGCGAGAAGATCGAGATGATCGACGAGTACTACGCCGCACGTAAGTTCTGTGCCAACTGCCACCTCGCCGAGCTCAAGAAGCAGATCATTCGCTGCGCCAAGTGCGGCTTCGTGATCATGCCGGGCGATAGCGCCGTGCTCTATCGCTACAAGAAGAAGCTTCTCGAGAGTTTGAGCTGGGTCCCCACCGTGGTCGGTGCTGGCAGACACAAGAGCTTTCTCGCGTGTATGCGTCCGGACTGTTGCCTCTCGGCCGGTTTCTTCGCTGGCAAATGGGCAGGCGATCACTTCCAGTCCGCTTTCGTTGGTGGCTCCGCCGCCGGCGAGATCATGCGTACTGGTCGGGCCGTGGTCGTCAACATCGAGGAATCCGAATGAGATTCCATGTGATCAAACACTGTCCTGTTCGTGTCGTTGCTTTATCTCTAAAGTTATTGGGGATAAAGCAAGGAGTTTTTTACGAACAGGACTTTTGTTTTTTTAAAAACACCCAAGCTAACCTGGGTGTTTTTAAATATTTTAAATTATAAACAGGTGGTTTTTGTCAAAACTAAGATTGACAGAAACAAGTTTTGTTGCTACTAATGTTTTATTCTGGAACGAAAATAGCTGGTTTGTTAAAATCAGTTATATTCGTCCCGGAACAGCATATCTTGCATTTCCCCGGTGGCGAAAATTGGCTCAAATGAACAAGTCCAATGTTGTAGATTCCGATGCAGAACTCGCGTCGGATCTGCGGTATATCAACCAAGTTGCCAACATGATTCTGGGCGGTTTGGTGGTGGAGGTGATGCGTGGGGAGTTGAAGTCTACAGCCGGAGATCTGCCACCGGCTTACCTGAGCCTGATTCAGGATATTGAGACGAAAACCACAACCATTAGCGGGATACAGTCAGGTAAAGCGGAGATTGCGCTCAAGGTAGAAGAGGCGAGGAGAAAACTGTCTCGCTTGCCAGCGCCTATGTGCGTTCAAAAAAAGAGTCGCATGCTGAGGTGGGGCGTTCTGGCAATGGCCCTCTCAACCCTGTTGTTTGGGGTTTTGTTGGCTGTTACTGTGTCAATGGTTGTTGTTGGTGCTGAGTACCACAAGATTTTAGGATTAGGTTTTGCAATGGCGGCGCCTTGGCATTTGTGGTGGACCGTCTACCGCGTTCTTCGTAAGACTACCCAAGAAGACAAAATGAAGAAGGTGGCGGTGGAAATCACTCAGCTTCAGCTGGAAGTTTGCGCTTCCAGACTGGTCAGCCTTGAAGAACAGTGGCAAGAACTGTTCGTTCCATGGCGAAAGAAGATGCTGGAGATAGTTCGCCAGGAATTTGCAGAGAACGGAGGCATTCCTCCGATGCGCTTCAGTTGATTGGGTTGGAAGTTTTGTCAGGTCGTCCAAACTGCTATAGATATAAGTTATTATCGCTATAGCAGTGACGATCTGAAGTATAAATTTAATACACACTCTAAAATAGGGTGTGTATTTTTATCTAGATTTTATATATTTTAGAGCGATTCTAATATTGACAAAATGATTTATCCATGCTAGCTTTTGCGCTAAGGGAGGCGTTATGAAAAAAATAATTGACGCAGAAGAGATGGTTAATCTTCTGGTGTCTGATTTGCTGCAGAGGTCGGGTGTAGAACCGGTTGTGTTTCGGCAGATATATGCCAAACACAGGCAGGCGCTACAACAGGTTGCGCTTTGTCAGCTGTTGCTGGCAATTTTGTCCAAAGCACAAAAACGCAATACCACCCGACGAGCTGGGGTGACGAAGAGGTTTCTGATCTTTTTGATGAAAGTACTGGTCAGTGATCGGGTGGGAATTGCACTGCCCGATTTCAAAGCCAATGATTTCTCTCGTTGGATTGGATGGGGAGAGCAGGTAAAAGATTGGCTGGAAGAAAGGCAAGCCAAAGCCAAGAGAGTTTCATAGCGCGGTCGTGTAAAAGTCGCCACCACGCCAATTATGTTCTAAATATTTTGGAGTATAATTGGCTGGCGGCTTTTTTGTTGTGCGTGCTAAACAGGTTGTTAGATTGACAAAGTTACATGTTTTATCTATATTTAGTTCTTATGAGCAATTCACCATGTTTTGAGCGGTTGGTTCAGCGGTTGATGGGGGAGATAACCAAGCAAACTGGTAGGGAGTTTTTCCCTAGCTACATTCTGGATGGTTGGTTTCTGAGCGAGCTCAATCGGCGTCTGGCAAGGGAAATGGCAATTGATCCAGGTTTGTTGCCGTCGCAACGCCAGACTTTTGAATCATACCTGCCTGGGTCGGGTAATCGATTGATGCTCTCGATGGTAGAGCGCCAGTATGAGGGGTTGTGATGCGGTCGTGTTCAGGTCGCTGTAATTGCAAAGGTTAGATATGTATATAATTTTTGCAATAGCGATCTGAAAAAATATAAACACCTTGGCTAAAATAGCCAAGGTGTTTTAATGTATATTGAAAAATATGATATAATAATTACGGAGGTAGCAGTATGCCCGAAGCAAATCAAGAACAATTGCGGGGACGTGCCCAGACAATGTCTGGCGAGGAGTTGGTGGCCGCATTTGAACGCGAGCTCACACAAGATATTTTCTACAGAGATGGCGGAGAAGATTCTCTGTGGTTGCAGTGCTTGCGCGAAGAGTTGCTGAGGCGAATCGGATTGAAGGAGAGAGAAGGCGAAGATAGTGCTGCCAAGTAGCGCGCACGGAGACTCTTCGCCGTTGTTGTTTAATAACAAATTATTATTTATTTACAGAATAACTAAACACATTTAGTTATTCTGAATCTCGTATTATATATAATATGAAAAAAATAGCGTCTGGTTTATTGGTTGGGGCAGTAATATTGTCTGCCGTGCCTTTTTTGGCGAAAACCGTATCTGCTAATGATGAGGTAAATGCTGTTTCCACAAATTCTTCCTCTCAGGATGTGTTAGAACAAAAAAAACAAGAATTGGAGCAGTTGCGCGAAGCTCAGAAGCAAGAAATGGAGAAGAAACGCGAAGAAATGAAGCAAGCTCTTGAGGTTAAAAAACAAGAATTGGAAAAAGCACGTGAAATAAAGAAGCAGGAAATGGAAGTTAAAAAAGCAGAGCTAAAGAAAAAAGAAGAAGCTCACAAAGCTCGAAACGCGGCATATCGCGCTGCGGTTAAAAAAGCTCAAGCTGAGCACAGGGCTGCAATTGTTGCCGCTAACAAAGCTTATCAAGAAGCATTAAAAGAGGCTAAAAAGTTGTTATCCGCACCGCTTGTGCTTGAAGTGCCAACTTCAACAGTACCATCCACCAGCACAACTTCAGCATCATCCACTTCCGTCTAGTTTATAAAATATTTTTAAAAAAATACGCCTGGTCAATATGATCGGGCGTATTTTGTAATAAAAAAGATCCGGACAGTGCGTGGTAAGAGGAGAGGAAACGAAGGAGGGTACGTTTCCTCCTTATACCACACAATGTCCGGACCTAATTGTTAATGAAGGTATATTACCGATTTTTTTATTTTTGTCAAGATATTCTATTGTGGATTATTTCTCTGCTTTTACAGATTCCACAACCTTGGCAAATACAGTTTCATGATGTTGAGCGAGCTGTGAAAGAATTTTGCGATCAAGCGCGACATTGTTCTTTTTAAGCGCATCTATAAAACGGCTGTAACTCATGCCAAATTCTCTGATAGCGGCATTGATTTTTACGTTCCAGACGCCTCGGTTAATACGTTTTTTGATCTTGCGATCGTTGAAAGCGTACTGGCCAGCTTTCATTTTAGCAGGTTTTGCTAATTTGATTTTTGATTTTCTGCCCCAGCGGAAACCTTTTGTATGTTTGAGAATGCCGCGGCGGCGTTTTGCGTGGAGTAAACCACCTTTGATACGTGTCATAACGTTTTGGTGTTAGTAAGTATAATTAAGCGTTTGGAAGGTTGGTTGCCATGACGCGATTGAGGGTGGTACTGGCAATAACATCTGATTTTTTATTGCGGCCGGTGTTGCCATTTTCTCGTGCGTTGAAATGGTTTTGACCAGCGGTGCGTTTAACAATTTTTCCTTTTCTGGTTAATTTATATCTTTTGGCCGTTGCTTTGTGAGTTTTTAATTTAGGCATATTGTTGTAAACAATGATTATATTTTAAATTATTTTTTGGCAATGATTGCGCTTACTTTATTCATTTGAAACTCAATATCTTGATCTTTGCGTACTGGCAGGGAAGCGTTGACGTTAGACACGAATTTTTCAATAACAGAAGCGGCCATTGGTTTTTGTTGCATTTCTCTGCCTTTTAAAATGATTTCCGCCTTTACCTTATCACCGTTGTTTAAAAATTGGATTGTTTGATTTTGCCTGATTTCCATATCATGCGGAGAAATACGGAGCGAGAGGCGCACGCATTTAACTTCTGTTACATGCGCGTGAGCTTGTTTTAAACGCTCTTCTTTTTCTTGTTGGTATTTAAATTGTCCAAAGTCCATGATTTTTGCGACTGGAGGACTAGACTTTGGGTTGATAAGAACCAGGTCTAATTCCTGCTCCTTAGCTAGTGTCATGCCCTTAGCAGGAGGCATAACGCCTAAATTTGAGCCGTCAGTATCAAGAACCATGACTTCAGGAACTGTAATGCCAAGATTAAAAAAATAAGTTCGCTTTGGCTCTGGTTTATGTTTTTTGTGTGAAATACGCATAAAATATATTTTTGCCACATAATGCCGCGCTGAGCATTTCTGTGGAGGTGGCGAGAGTTGAACTCGCGTGTAGATAACTGTGACTAAACCGTCTACATACTTAGTGTCTCTTGGT
>CAZLNR010000024.1:0-9983 GCA_964561035.1 uncultured Gammaproteobacteria bacterium
TCAATTTGCTGATCAAACACAGCCTCAATTGAAGTGTTCGGACAAATATTAAATCGTTCTGTTGAAGTTGAGCCAGGTAACACTGAAATAAGTCTTGGTCTCATATAGCAGCATCCGTCTTGAGCCACACCCCAGCCACTACCCATGCGCGCTTCACATTGACTATCATTAGAATAACCGCATGTTACAACAAACTGACCGCTTCCGGATTTGGAACCACTGGAAGTATTTTCGTTAGTTGTAGCGATAATTGATGATTTTTGTGCAGCGGGAACTCCGGTAGCTATTCCCCTACCCACACCACGCGCCAGCGACCATGGATTTCCACTGGTACGATTACCATTTAAATTGGTTTCGCAGAAAGCATCTTCTCCGATTCCAACTTCACCATCCCCACACAATGATGGTTCTGAATATAACAAAGAAGCGCCAACGTGCTGTCCGGAAGAATCACAACCTTCGGTTCCAGCCACACAATCAGTGTGCGATAAATCATTATTCAAACACAGCGCGTTGCACCACGATGCTTTTCTTCCATTTCCCAAATCACAACCCGCATCTTCATCGGGACTGGTGACACCATCCCCACACACACTCAAAGCATTCTTACATGCTGCATCAAAAGCAGCTTGGGTAAACCCGCCACGCGAAACTAAATTGTTAAAACACCATACATTAAATAATTTTGATCCTTGATGCTGACATGACTGAGAGCAGGACATCGCAGAAGTCGCAAGAGTTGAAGATGAAACAATCCCTACATCACAATCCTCGCCTGCACCCACCACACCATTCCCACATACCGAAGCATTAATTGCGCTTGCGTCGGTATTGGCCGTGGAACCAGCACGCAAACAAACACTGTTGCATCCGATTGATGTAGCGGCATCAGCTGTATCACATGTTTCTCCTAGAGCAGGCTCTACAACTCCGTTGCCACACGAAGTCTGATTTTGATTTCCAGTACGACGACAATCCAAACCACATCCAGAACCAGCAAACGGAGGGTCACAGTCTTCTCCTGCTTCTACCACACCATTACCACACATTGGCACAACTGGCACACCAACAGCGAGCGCACTGCCTTTACGTATACAGTTTTTTGCACAGGAAACATTGTTGCCTCTGCTTACAAATGATCGCGCTTCTGCAACCACATTTGGGAACGCCGCCATGTCTGATGTTGTCCAGCTCCACCCCACGGACCAGGCATTTAATTTTTGACCTGCCGCGCTACATGTGTCAGGAGAAGAATATGGCTGTGCGTTGAAAATTTTCTTATCATCAACAGATTGGGCTATAAATAATGACGGAGTAACACCTACTCTATCTATACGACATCTATCTTGTTTGGTTTTGAATCTCCAGGTAAATTGTTTTCGATATGGTTTTGAGGCAGTATTTGGATCTCGTAATTTTGCTGCTGACCACAACAAATCGGTTGCGTTGCTGTCCGTGCTTGAAGCAGACAATACCACCATATATATAGTATTTGGCTCAAGCTCTACTGAATCAGCTGAGGAATTAGCAACTTTCAATACTTTATAATCACTGGCACCGTCAAGCACGATATCCGCCGCACCAAATGCAGGTACAGTACTCAGACAATTTTCATCATTACATTTCAGTAATTTAACCGGGCCACTTACAATTGAACCAGGTAAATTTCTATTAGACATGCTTGTGTTGAAGCGCACACCGACTTCAGCGTTGGTACATGACTCAAGACATTTTGGCCAAAAATCTACCACCTCTGGATTATTTAAATCTATGGTAAGCGGACTAACACCGGCATATTTTGCTGAAGCTAATGTTGCGGTAACTGTAACATGAATCGCATTCTCCGGATTTGTTAATCCTACCCCAACCGTATTGGCTAATGCAGAAACTTTTGCTTCGTCATTGTTCGTAGAAAATATTTGCGCATATGCATGATTTTTTGTATCCCATGCCCAAGCAAATGCATCGGTGTTCATCACAACACATTTCTGAGTACTTAAACCATGCCCACTATATTGCAAATCGGCTCCGCTATCCGAAGACAAAGATCTTTGTTTTATCGGTTCTTCTAATACTGAAGTCCAATATGAATACGGGGTAATAATAACGCCTTTCATACGGCAGTCTTGAGCGCCTGTATGAAACACAAAACAATAAGCAGAGCCTACTCCACACGGTTTGTCTGCAGCCAGCGGCGCTGATGAAGTTCCAACCCCGGCGCTAATACCAGTCTTAAGCACTACTTGATACCACGTATTATCTTTCCATTTACCGCCATTGTATGATGTGTCTGGATTTACTTGTAGATAACTTGCGCTTTCGCTACTAGGCATCGGAACCAAATCACCCGTTCCTGCCATACTAACAATGTCGCCTGGCGTACAAGTTCTACCACCTTCATTTACTGATCCGGCCTGACATTCGGTAATAGTAAAATCAGATCTAGAAATATTATTGATTGTAGGCAAGCTGAACTCTACAACTACGGCAGCGGTACGACAAATATTATGATGACTGTCGCCGGATGAAGAATCCCACTGCACACTTGGTGATGGAGAAGGAAGATTCTGTCCCAATTCCGTTCGTGTATCACAACGTTCAACTACATGCGGTACTTTAGGAATATCTTTAGTGCTTACTCTCCAGGCATAGCCGCCAGCCAGTGTTTCTCCTTGGCACAACTGACTATTTGGTACGCACAAACCTGCATCAACTCCCGCAGCACAGCAATGAGTATCTGGAATAGAACAGGTATTATTATTTCTGACACAATCCAACACAGAAAATTGAGCCGGATTACTTATTTTTTGATCTGGATTTCTTTGTACTACCACCGGCCCCGTACGAGTGCCCAACGGAGGCTTAATTGCAATTGATTGGCCAACGGCTAAATTTGTTAAAACTGGCGAATTACCTAACACTCGGCCATTTATCACATCAGCAACAGCGCCATCTGCCCAAAAATATACGGCCGGAGAATTGCCAAAATACTCACCGGTAATCTGCAATGGTGAGGCATCATTAGCAAATGGCACTGGACCAGAAACAGGACTCAGACTGCAAATTCCTGGCGCAGGCTCTCCATTTTCTACGGTAAAAATTGGACCGACTGAGCTCCACCCTAAGGATGCATCAGCTGGTCTTACCTGCACAAAATACGAACTACCTACCTGTCCGCTTCCTGGTGGGAATTTTACAATTATCTGCGTATCGGACCAAGTATTGCGACAGCCTGGTGGAAAATTAAAATCACCTTCAATTGCTTCGCCAGGCTGGCCATTAACATTTTCCTTAAACCATACTCGCCCTAACTGACTGCCGAAGTTTTTACCTGTGATAGTTATATATGTTCCTTTCGCACCTCTCTCCGGAGATATTGAAGAAACAACTGGCGCGGAATCATTTGTACCAGCATCAACAAAAAATCTAACACTATTACTTTCGTTATTATTTTGTACAATTTTTACCCCTACCGCACCATTATTTAACAACGGCACACGAGCTCTCACTGCTGTATCAGCCCAATTAGCCAGACTAACCAGCACATTCTGACCGCCAAAAGAAATCTGCCCTGGCGCTCCTCCAAAGTACTTACCTGCCACTAAAACTTCTGTTGTTGGCAGACCGCTGGAAGGGTTGATAGAGCAAATACCGGGCCTAGTTGTCGTATTAACTTCAAAATCATCAATGCGCGGACCAAAATTATCATTGGTTGCATCTATAAATTTAATACCAGCACTGCTAGTTGCAGTTTCTACTCGTATAGAGCCGCTTGTAGCATTTTGGGGGATCTCTGCAATAATTTGCCAAGGTCTCCAGGATTCCGAACCGCATCGAGCTGCCAATGAAATTTCTTTATTATTCAAAAAAACTTTACCTGGGTTTGTACCAAAATAATTACCTGAAATAGTAATTAAAGTACCAGGACCTCCTGATACTGGAGATACGGAATTGATCCTCATTTTATCTATACAGACACCAGCCACCGTATCGCAAAAACCACTAGAACACTGAGCGTTATTTGTACAAGCACTGGCTGCACAAGCGCCGCACTCCCCTCCACAAGCCGGAGGACCAGCTTGCACTTCGCCCAAATCTGCCTGCAATGCATTATCAAAACAATGAGTCGGTAATAAATTAACGAGCGTACTGGTATTATCAGTATGACCGGACCAGTCATACCCAATTGCAGAAATCAGATGCTGCCCAGCGCCAATACCTGCCGTTGGCCAATTAACTGTAACTGAACCAGTTTTTTGACAACCATTTATAGATTGGCTGCCAACAAAATAATCATCGGCGGAAAGTTGAATTTTTTGCACGCCATTATCATCGGTAAAATTTACCACAACTGGCACAACTGTTCCCGAACGCAATAAATCAGTTGCGATTGGTTCTATACTAATTTGAGGGCCTGTTCTATCTACCCCATCACCGGTAGTAAAGCTAATATCCCCACAACCTGCTTTCACAGAACAGTTAAGCGCCAATTGGCCATCAGCACTTTGTATAGCGGCTGAGTTTTCAAAATGAACTGTGTACTGTGTTGCAGGCAACAAACAATCATTTGGAGCGCTACCACAATCACCTTCAGGAATAAAAGCAGCTGTATTTGGTGAAACCAAAGACCATTGCCCTGGAGAAATACTGCCATCCGTTGTTTTGACAACCAAATTACCATTGAGTGTTGCGCCATTAACAGGCCGGTTAAACGTAATAGCTGGATGCACATTACGCACACACAGAGCGCCTCCCTGAGGCAGACTATCAACGTAAAAAATATCTGAAGGAAAATATGGATTTTCACCGCTTCCGCCTCCCCCGCCGCCATCTGTTACTGATCCACCGGTAGCTTCCACCAATTTGCTAACCACAAAACTGGCAATGGCGTATGATGACAGAATAATTGCCAAACCAATAACGGAATTTAATAATATTTTTTTTGATTGCGATATCTTTTCTTCATCTCCACCAGCAGCCATCCAAACAAAACCGCCATATAAAATTAGAACCAGAGCAACAATACCAAGCAAACCGAGTGCGGTTCTTATAATTCGCGCCACAACCAACCGAATATCTGTAGCTGGCAATCCAATATCATTGCCTACATTTTGCAAGCCAAGATCTGGCGCACCAACAGTTTGCGCCATCACAAATTGATGCGATGCAAACAAGCTAAAAAATAAAAAAATAATTACAGCCACCGATTTCCAGATAGTAATTATTTTTTTCTGTTTCATATTAAAACGGTAAATTACAGACTACTCTGTTTTAAATAATCCAAACATGCTGCCATACCAGCAGACGCTGCGCCATTGCAACAAAAAGCCCTGTTTTGCTCGTTCACTACCTGACAGCAGCTTTGCGGATTGTCTGCTTGGCAGCTTGGGGAAATAATTGTGCTTGGCAAAACACTCATACCTGGGCCTTTGCCTGGAAAAAAGCAATTAAAATGAACATCCTCAACTGTGGAACTAACCGTAGGAAAATAGTATTGACGAGACGAGTCAATAAATGGCCCATGACTCAACCGAACATAAGTTGTGCCATCTGACCTAAACGAAGTTGCCGGCTCTTTCCAAATTGGAACTTGATGTGTTGGTTTTTCTTCTAAACCAATATCATACATAGATTCTGCCCTCATTCTTTTGTTGAACACCATGCTTACTTCCTGGTCCGAAGCGATACGCTCAGCATCAATGCCTGGCACAATAGTTTGAATAAACGGCGAAGAAACATCTAGCCTATCAACTAAAGAAAAAGACCAAAAATAATTATCTGGCTGTTTCTGATTTGGAAATACTGGCAAGGCGCTACCCGCATTATTTGGAATATTATTTTTATTGCCATCAAGAGCATTGCCGGCTAAATCGGTTACCCCTGAAAAAGGCTGTGCTTCAAAAGAATTTTGATTGATTGTTTTTGCAGCTCGCAATAAAACTTCATATGAATCCTGAGAACAGTTCGCGCTTGGTTTATCACACACCGGCATACAAAACACAGGATTGCCACAAGTGTTTCTACCACACTCCTGTGCCGGGGTAAATTCTAAAGTTTTAAAACCATTGGTTAAATTAAAGCTTCCGAGCGGCATACTACTATGCTGCGAAGCAAGAAAAATATTCTGCCCATCTATATAATAGTGCCCATCTCCCATATTAAATTTACCAGTAATACCAGTCGGGTCCAAAGGCTCGGAAAAACTGATTTGTAAAACTGTGTTTTTATCTACGGTTGTATTAGCTCCCGGGAACACACTTTCTACAGTTGGAGGTGTAATATCTAAAACAGTGCCATTACTAAAACCCCACTGATAATAATTGTTACCAAGAACACCGCTGTTAAAAGCAGAAGGGTTGTTGTTGGCAGGATCGTCAAGCAAAATATCAGGGCCAAGATGCACAATATAAGCCATCGGCTCAGTAGCACTACCCAAATAACCGCCTGCTGGATCGGATTGATCTGTGATTGGCTTGATTGTTATGGCGTACACACCAGTTACGCCATTTTCCGTACTCACTGACCCTAAAGCCACGGCTCCAAACACCCGCTCTCCTCCGCTCGCTTTTCTAATATTAATTAAACTATCGTCAATATTTTTAACTCTATCACAATCGTTGTACCAATTTTCTATAGTTGTTTTACAGTTACCAAATACACCGTCACCACTTGTATCCTCCACAATACTATCCATTTTAATCGGACGGCGGAAACTAATAACAATACGAGTATTGCGCGGAACATTTATTTGTTCGCGCGCCGGATAATGATCTTTAATAATTTGTCCTAAAGCGCCACTGCCTTGAAAATTTTCAAAGATTGTCTCTCCGCCAAAACCACTGCCATCTCCTATATCGCCGGCAGTGGTCGCGTCGGCTAGTTTGCTAATTACAAAACTAACGATAGCATAGGCGCTTAAAATTATCGCTAAGCCAATAACGGTATTAAGTAAAAACTTTTTTGCTGAAGCAACCTGCTCTTCATTACCACCGGCAGTCATCCACAAAAATCCAGCATATAAAATAAGGCCAAGAGCAACTATACCTAACAAACCAAGCGCAACCCTAATAATACGCGCAATAACTAGCCTGATGTCAGTAGCAGGCAGACCGAGCGGCTGTTCAATAATCTGCACTCCAGTTTGTAAATTACTATTTGGATCAGCAACACTTTGTCCGTACGCAATATCCGGTAAACTAAAAATAGCCAAAGTCAGAAATACTCCCACAATGGCAATTTTTAGGGTTGATATAAATTTTTTTTGCATCCATTGAAGCATGGGACAATGGAATTTTAAAATTTATTTAAACTAAACCGTAAGGAACAAGAGTCTGTATAACAAAAATAATTTTGTATTCAGCGCAACTTTTATCTTCCAAAACGCTTTGTTTCTTCAGGCATTTGTCCGATTTTTTTCAAGTACTCAATTTTTTGAGAAACAGCCAAACGGTGTAATGCGCTTTTTTTGCGCATATTTTTATTTTTTGGACGTTCGTAAAATTGAATTTTTTTGACTTGCAAAATCTTACCGGATTGTTGCCAGCGCTTCTTTACACGACGCAAAAAAGCTTCAAATGATTCATTTTTCTTTCGTTTTACTTCTGACACAATGTCACCTCGCTTTCTAAATTATATGTTATAAATAACATCTTAATAATACTACTTTTTTTCCGATGCGTCAAACCGGTCAATTTTCTTCTTTAGAATACTTTCAACTTTCTTCTGATCAACAATTTCTTGCACACCAGATTCCATATCTCTGATAATAATCGTTCCATCCTGAACTTCTTTTTGACCCAAAATAAGGGCATACGGTACCTGCAAACTATTAGCTGTTTCCAGCTGGCTTTTTAGCGAATTCTTGGAAAAATTATATGCTACTTTCAAACCGGAATTTCGCAACTCATTAACAGTTTTAAGCGCGCGACGACGAGCCTGATCTCCAAGCTGGGCCATAAACGCATCAAACTGCACATTTCCAAACTTGATCTGCTGAGCATCAAAATACTGGCGCAAGGCTGACGCAGATCGCTCAATACCTAATGAGAATCCTGCTGCCGGCGCTGGTTTACCACCCATCTCTTCCACCAAAAGATCGTATCTACCGCCACCACCCAAGGCACTCTGAGACCCCTGCTCCCCATTTTGACTTTCTCCCATGACCGGATAAATTTCAAATACGGTACGAGTATAGTAATCTAAACCGCGCACTAAGCTAGGTTTCAATACATACGGTACTGATAATTCATCCAGATATTCCAATACTTTCATAAAATGGTTCTTTGACTCTTCTTCAAGCCAAGCAATAATCTGAGGCGCTTCTTCCTTAACTGGCTGGCACTTCTCCTGCTTGCAATCCAAAAGGCGCAATGGATTTTTAGTTAACCGCTGTTTACAGTCATCACACAAATAACTGCGCTTGCTGCGATAATACTCAACCAATGCTGTCTTATATTTTTGCCTTTCTTCCGGCATGCCAATACTATTGATGTGCACCTCTACCGGCAAACCAAGATCTTTATAAAAATTATGCGCAATCAGAATCAACTCCGCATCTTGAACCGGGTCTCCGTCGCCAATTGTTTCAAAACCAACCTGATGGAACTGTCTAAAACGACCTGCCTGCGGACGATCATGCCTAAACATCGGACCCCAATACCACATTTTTACTGGCTGAATAGAATTCCACATGCCGTGCATAATGTATGCACGAACTACTGAAGCAGTATTTTCTGGACGCAAAGCAACCTTATTACCGTCACGATCTTCAAATGAGTACATTTCTTTATCAACTACATCTGTACCTCGGCCAATCGAACGAACAAATAAACTATTTTCCTCTAACAAGGGAGTTTCTAATCTGCCAAACTGAAAATGTTCTGCCAAATTTTCCGCAGCGTGATATAAGCTTTTCCAATATTTCTCTTCTTTTGGAAGGATATCGTGCATGCCGCGCAGCAATGAATAGGCTTTTTTACCAGTTGGCGACGCAGAAGTATCCGCTTTTGACTCTGCGGATCGTGGTTTTTGCTTATCAGTTTTAGGTTTTTTGACTATTTTTTTCTTCTCTATTTTTTTCTGTTTTGGCATACGTAATAATCGAAATAAGTAAGATTAGATGTTGAGATCAGGATAATTAAAAACTTGAGCGCGATTAAATGGCCAGCCGCGAACAAATACGCGTCCTACCACCAAACTTTTATCAACTGCCCCAAATCGACGGGAGTCATAGCTATTATCTCGGTTATCCCCTAATACAAAATATTGATTTTCATTTAACGGCACAAATGTACGCTCGCCACTTGTAAGCAAATCTGTAGGCAGATAGGATTCATCCAGCACAACACCTTCTGGATGCTCTTGGTTATAGATAGTGATTTTTCCTTCGGAAATTTTTACTCGCTCGCCAGGCAAAGCAATGATTCTCTTTAAAAAATATTCTTTAGGGTTTTCAGGGTATTTAAATACAATTACCTCGCCTCGCTGCGGCGCGCGCAAGCGATAACTAATTTCATCAATAATTAAATATTCTTTATCAAAAAAATTCGGCTCCATGGAAGCGCCCTTAACATAAAACGGCTTAAACAAAAAATATCGCACCAATGAAATGGTAATACCTGCTAATATCACCACTTTTAACATCTCTAAAATGAACAGGCCTGCACTGCCTAAAAATGATGTAATTATTTTTTTAATCTGTAGTTTTTTTTCTTCTGACATACAAATAATAGATATTGTGTATTGTACTCTGGAGAACTTGTTTTAGCAAATTACACATAACCATAAACACAAGCGAAATGACGCTGCTTTTATGGTGGGCAATAGAGGATTCGAACCTCTGACCTTTACAATGTCAATGTAACGCTCTAACCAACTGAGCTAATTGCCCGCTTCGCAAAATTTTGTATACGATATGGCGCAATAATTGTGTGGGCGTGCCTGGAATCGAACCGGGGACCTCGTCATTATCAGTGACGCGCTCT
>CAZLNR010000025.1:0-8901 GCA_964561035.1 uncultured Gammaproteobacteria bacterium
TTTCGCGGTTTTTAAAGCATGACGGTGAAGATGGAGTGCCGCACTCGCATCATCCGCTCACGCTTACGTTTGCGGTTGGCGGAGCTGGCGCGCAAAAAATCATGGCCAAAGATATATTGCAAAGCCTCCGTAAAAAATTGCTTAAAGAAGAAATGATTTTAAATTTGGTTGCCGGTACGCGCAACGATGTGTATCTGTATTTCCAGGACCAGATAAATCGCTGCGGACTTAAAAAACAATTAGATAAAAATATTCGTATTTTGTTTGCCTTGGAGAAACAAGATTATTTTTATCAGTTTAATTTATTGTTAAAAACCACAGATATATTATGGACCAAGCCAAGCGAGCTGGTGTTTTATGCTGGTCTCGGCATTCCGCTTATTATGGCTCCGTCAGTGGGTGCGCAAGAAAATTTTAATCGTACTTGGCTCAAAACTATCAATGCCGGTATTTCGCAAAATAACCCCAAATATGTAAATGAATGGCTGTTAGACTGGGTTGATAGCGGCTGGTTGGCAGAAGCGGCGATGGCCGGGTTTTTGGATGGACGCCAGTTTGGTGTAAAAAATATTGAAGACGTGGTATTTAATGGCGTGCGAGAGCCTGCAAAAAATTATCAATTGATGTAATATAATTCTATGGAGGAGCTGCGAAAGAAAAATTTTGAATTGGTAGATAATATTTTGGTTTTTGAACCAGTTCTTAAAGATAAGATACGCGCCAAAATTATTGCTCTATCAGAAGAAAAACTTCACCAGCTGGAAGAAATTCTTGCAGATGTAATTGATTGGCAAGAAGAGGTTATAACACGTCTAATAAACCAAAACCCAGAATTGTATAATCAAATTTTGAGCCAGCGCGTGCAGTTTGAAAAAGAGATAATGTCGGCATATAAAGAAAAAATTGCCGCCCAAGATCGGGATAAAATGAATATTATTTTAAACAAAATTCACTCGTTATAATTTCTTAAATATATGACTACGCCAGAAAAAGACAAGACTGCAGAAAAAAAATCTGAAACAGGCGGTAGTGCGCCAAAAAGATTTGAGGTTGCGGATCTGCATCAGCTGTTTGAGTTTTCCCCAGGAGTAAAAAAGGCGCTGGGTGATGTGGATGTGCGAGATGGTATGCGGTATAAAGAAGTATTGCATAAAATGCAAGAGGCGCTGGTGCGAGAAATTAGCAAATCTGAAGGGGAGTTAAAAAAAGAGCTGGAACAGTTCCAGAAAAAAATTGAAGTCTTTTTGGAATTGGAGCAGTCGGAAGCGCGCGTGGATCACGAGGTGGTTATTAGAACATCCAGAGATATTGCGTTTGCCGAAGAGGTTGATAAGTTGGATCAGGGCAAAGATTTTGATTCTCAAGCCGTAGCCGGTGTTTTGGAGCGAAGAAAATCGGGCAAGTTATTTACCAGCCTGGAGCCCGGAGATAAAGTGGTAAGTTTTTTAGTGCCCGGCGCAGATTTTTTGTCTATTAAATATCTTAATGACAATATTTTTGGGCCGCAAGTAACCAATGAAATTATTATTCAAAAAAGAAATGTGTTAGAAGCGGAGATGAAAAAGCTAAGCGAAGATATTTCGTTTATACAATCTGACTATAAAACCGAAGTAATAAAAATTCCTAGCAGCCTTCAGTTGGCAGAAGGCGTACTGAAGCGTGTTTCGGAAGAGGTGGATACTGAAATGACAAAGTTTGTGCTTGCGACCGCCGGACGCGTGTTGGAGAACGAGCATGACCCAAAGCGCATTGCCGTGCTTAAAAAATTTGAGAAAGATTTGCTCGGCGCCAGTGATGGAAAGAAAAATGGTTTTAAGATGAACTATGGTGTGGCAACGGTGGCCGAAGGCAGCCCGGATCAATTGGCGGAAAATCAGGTTGTGGCTCTTAACCAATCGCTGCAGACCAGTCGTATGTCCAGAGAAGCAAAAGACGGGAGTTATGGCGCGGAATATAGCGAATCAAGAACTATAGAAGAAATCAGTCATATTCAAGAGTTGCGGCAAGAAATTATTGATGGCGGAAATACGATTACAGACGCAGACGGCAATGACTTTGTCATTTTTGAAGAACGCGGAGGTAAGCGCGCGCTTAATCGCGATTTATTGCGTGATGTGCGCAAAGGCAAATTTAAGACAGGTAATAAAGAGTTGCTCGCTTCGGTAGCTTTGTATGTAAAAAAATTAAATGTTTTAGATGCGGTTAAACCGTTTACAAAAGAAGAGCTAGCTCAAACGAAAGATCAGGCCGTGTCTAGCCATGAGCTGTCGCAGAAGATAAAAAATAAAGAACAGTTGTCTGCGGATGAGAAAAAAACTGCTGTGGAGATGCTCCAGGCAAACGAAAAAGATGCAGAGTATACTTCAAACTCCGAATTTCATAAGCGGGCTGTGGCCATGAAAGATGCGGCATATATTAGTTTGGATGTATTGGATTTGGGTGTTGATTTGTTGCTTGAATATGAAAGCGCGCTGCAGGATATTGAAAATGCTTCATCCGAAAAAAAGGCAGAAGTACTCAAAGAGGTTTCGTTGTCTGCCGGTGATAAGACTACAGAAAAATTGCGCGATTTTAGAAAAAATGTGGCGGAGGTATATAGAAAATTTGGACTGGGGGATGGTTTGGTAGTTGGTGAAATTGGCGGCGACGAGTTAACTCTGGCTGTGGATATTGGCAGTAATAGCACACTTCAGGAAAAAGGCAGAATGGATGATCTGCTGTTTGCCTTAAAAAAGGCAACCAATACGCGCGTGGTTAAAACCGTGGTTTCGCAGGCGGAAAAGCATATTGATGACCATGTGAGCGAGCAAGGTGTTATTGAGGCTCATTTGGAGGCAATTAAAAAAGCCGAACAAGGTTCAGCGATCGCCAAGGATGTAGAAGAAGCAGCCAGAAAATTAAGCAGGATTTTGAAAAAACAGGGTAGGGCAGCCGTAGAAAGCAGGCTGGATGGATTGAGTGCTATCTTTGCTATTAAAGAGGAGCAGGGGACGGTGGAGGCTAATTTTGTGGTAATAGAGAACGGGAATGACTTTAGGCTGGCCAGCAGTAACAATCCTCAGTTAGACTATAAACAGGTGAAGTCAGATCTGGATACAATCTTGGGTAGGGGCGTTTCCTAGAAGGAGGGCAATAATTTGTATTGACAATTGTTGCGAAAAATATTATAGTATTCTCGCAACAATTTCATTCCCAGGTGGCGCAGCGGTAGCGCAGTTGGCTGTTAACCAATTGGTCGTCGGTTCGAATCCGACCCTGGGAGCATATATCAAAAACCCGCTAATTAAGCGGGTTTTGTAATTACCTATTATGGGATGTTCGAACTTCCTGCGTAATTACCATAGATACAACCCTTGCAAAATCTGTAGCTTTCTGTTATATATGTTTCATCCCAGTTCGTTTCACCTTCACTGCACCGCCACTTTAGGGATCGGTGACGGTTTGCAAGAAAGAAATAGGCTTCCATGTCTCATATCAAACTGCTCGCACCGCGATTCATCATCTGTGGTGGCCCCGATGCCGATGATGATTGCGATCGAATATTCGGCGTGATTGTTTTGGCGGATGTCGTGATGCCACCGGCTTTCTCGACGGCAAGCGCCAACTTCTGGTTGGAGCAGGCCAAGCCTAGACTTTCTGAAAGGGGGCGGCAGATCCTGTCCGATGAGATCCGGGATGCCGGGCTGCGGCCCGACCTGACCAACCATGATCGTCGAGTCATGGTGGCAGTGGAAAAGTTCGGTGTCGACCGCATGTACGAGATGTTTGCCAACATCAACTTGCCCGCCAACCGTGTGTTGATCCAGGTTGCGCTGACTGGGTCGGCTCCGGTCGAGTTTGATCCGATCTACAAAAGTCTGCTTAGCGTCTTCAAGGAGGTCATCGACACGATTAGGTAGAGCGGTCACGATTTGTCGAGACTGCCGGCCTAACCCAGCACGCACCGATCTAAGGCGTGCCAGAAAGAAGAAGTTCGTCACGCGCAACCGGCCATTCGGCCACAGGTGGCGCGACGACATGACCCGTTCGCTCCATCTGTTATGTTGCTAGTACAATGGCAATATAACAGGGGGAATTAGTGAACGGGTTTTCTTTTATAAAATACATTAATATAAATAAGTTCTAACATCAGTGCACAAATGGAGCAAAACATAAACACCTCATTTCCGAGGTGTTTATGTTTTTTTCAGGTACGGATGAGAAGTTTATACCCCCAAAGGTGTAAATCCGACCCTGGGAGCACATATCTAAAGCCCGCTAACCATGTGGGTTTTGTAATTACCGGGCATCGGACGTTAGAACCAATAGTTTAAGATTAAATTAATCTTGTCTTCCTCTGGATTTATAGAGAGTCATGTGCTAGTCTATAAAAGACTCTTCTGGAGTTTAAATTCGTAAGTTAAGTTGTAAATAATTATTGTACGTATGTCTGTTAGTAATACCGCAATCCAAAGACAAAAATTTGGCATGAATGCGTTGGTGCTATTTTTGGTCGTTGGTATAATTTTTGCTGGCGTTGGATTATTTGGGGTAATTGGTACAAAAATTGATCGAAGTTGGATAAAAACCTCTGCTGAAGTCGTGGATTTTGTTAAGGGTAGGAGTACTAGTAAGCGAGCAGCTTTAGATAGGCCAGTATTTGAGTATTCGGTTGATGGAAAGAGTTACCGAGTGGCTAGTAATATCGGCTCGCAATTCAATCCGGTAATTGGTGACAGGGGAGAAGTTGCGTATAATCCAAACCAGGCAGATCAAGCAAAGGTTGTGGAGGGGACGAGCAATTGGTTGTTTTTATTACTATTCCCTCTAGTTGGAATTAGTTTCTTAATTATGGGTCCAGTATTATTTGTAAGATCTCTAAGACGATCAAAGCATATTAGCGATTTAATACGAACAGGTCAAAAATTAGAAGGTATTTTAGTTGAAGTACAACCTGCCAATGGAATTAATGTTCAGTCTGGCAACAAAAAAGATAGGGATATGTATAAAATACTTGTCTCCGCAACGGATCTTACTGGAATTGTTCAGAATTATATTAGTGATCCAGTTGTTAATGTGGGTGGTTTGACTATGGTCGATTTTCGAAATAATCCCATATCAATAGATGTATATGTGAACCCGACAGATTCGCAAGATTATTATGTTGATATTTCTGATCTTCCTAACATTACATCTCAAAGGGTTAGTGAGTTAGTTCAATTAGCTAAGAAGTAGTATTGTTATTATAAATTTACAATTTTAGATAAGTTCGAACACCAGTGCATAAACGGAGCAAAACATAAACACCTCATTTCCGAGGTGTTTATGTTTTTTTCAGGTACGGATGAGAAGTTTATACCCCGAAGGGGTAAATCCGACCCTGGGAGCATATATTAAAAACCCGCTTGATTAGCGGGTTTTTGAATTGACCTTTACGAGACGTTCGAACCTCTGATAAGATTAAACAATATGAATAACCAAAGACCAAAAATTTTAACTGATGCAGGCTATGAAATCTATTGCGATACCGTAAAATTACGAGAGTTAGATTTGCCAATTGTAGATTTTGAAATTGACAAATTAATTTGGAATTTTGATCTACCGTTGTGGGAAAAAGACGGTACTGACGATTGGAATTTAACTCCGTGGGATGTTATCAATAAAGTCGAAGGCAGTACCGTGCATCAAGAGAGAGTCAAGCAGGCTGATTTACAATTTCCTATCCTATTATTAAACAAAAACGATAAATGGTTGGTTATTGATGGGGTTCACCGACTAGTAAAAGCCTTTCAGGTAAACTGTAAGACTATTAAAGCAAAGATATATACTTTAGGGTTGGTAGAAAAATATCCACGTTAATATATGCAAACTAAAAACAATTATCATTTACCAATTGATTTAGGTAAAGTAACAAAAGTAGCCAAAGAGGGAATTGCCCATGTCGGTGATTTAGTACATTCTGTAGATTACGATGCGCCTGAAGGAACTCCGGTTTTGGTGGCTCTAGACGGCACAGTGATTTCAGTAAAAGACGATTCTAATAGCGGTGGAGATGATAAAAAATATGAAAATGATGGAAATTTTATTGAAATTTTACATGATAGTAACGAGGTTTCAGAATATGAGCATATTAAATTTCAATCTGCCAAAGTAAGAGTTGGGGACCAAGTAAAAGCAGGTCAACAAATTGCTGAAGTAGGGAATACCGGTTGGAGCGAGTGCCCGCATCTGCACTTTATGGTGTATCCAAAGGGGAGCGAGTATAAAACGCTGGAGATAAAGTGGTTCTAACATCAGCGCACAAACGGAGTATATATCTTAAACCCGCTATTCATGCGGGTTTTTGAATTGACGTTTATCGGACGTTAGAATTTTTATTTATTTGTATTTTTTAAAATAAAAACAACCTTCTGTTAAAAGGTTGTTTTTAAATTTATTTTTATTTATAACATCCGGGCTCAAATAAAGTAACAAGAAATTATTACATTATCTGAACGGCCCGGATGAAGTCTGGCCGTCTCGGTCGCGTGAGCGAATCCGAGCCGTCCAGGTGATCTGACCCGAAGGTCTGATCAGTAATCGGCATTGAGGAGCTGCCAGTTGTTGTCCTCCTTGGGGCGCAGTGGCGTTGAGCCCTTGGCGCAGAGGCAGCACTCCGCAGGCGCCCGGTTGGGCAGGTGTCGACTGATCAGACCGATGATCTGGCGATCGCTCACCTTCCCGAACGCTGAGCGGTTGACCAGCGCCAGGATGAAGGCGATGGCGGTCGCCGCACCAGCCGTGATGCTGCCATCTGCCGTCAGAGTTGCGCTCCCAGCGGTGGTGATGACATCGTCGCACACCAGAACCGTCTTGCCAGCCAGCTTTGCCCGGTTATCGTCGGTGAAGACCATTATCTTCTGGCTGCCCTCGCCGACCTTGGCCGGCGAGATCCAGAAGTAGGGACGTCCGGTCAGCTCGGTGGCACGCGCCGCCATCAGCTCCGCGAGCTTGGTCGCGCCGGTCTGCGGACCGACGATGCCGTCGACCTGCTGCAGGTTGCCGCCCTGCTCCACGAAGAGATCGAGGAGATCGCAGACGGCCTGGTACAGCAGTGTCTCGTCGGCGATCACCGGCTTGCTGTTGAAGAAGCCCTCCGAGCATTGCCCCGAGGTCAGCTTGGCATGTGGACGCTTCGGGTTGCCGTCGTGCATCCACAGGGCCTCCCGGAGCTCGTACTCTCGAATCCATCCTTCTTGGTCTCGAAACATGTTGCCTCCATGGCTCCCTGGTAGAGGAGCGGTTTGGTTGTTGAAAGAATACTAACTCAAAATTTAAGTAAGGTAAAGGCACTCTTTTTAATAAAAGATATTGTCAAAAATAAACTTTTCTGTAATATAAGTTTTTAAACTATCTCAGTATGATCTATAAAAAAGCACTATTAAGCCTTGTTATCGGGCTACTTTTTATTTTTGGCTGGTCGCCTTGGCTCAGTAAAAATGAGGTAAGAGCTGTGGTTAGAGCGAATAAAAACTTTCAATACCAACATACGATCGAAAAGAATACAGCTGGTCCAGAAATCCATGTTACCTGGTTTCCATTTTGTAGGTGGGCAACTACTTACGAAGGCGGATGGTTTGTTTGTTTTTGGCATGGATTTAAAAAAGACAGCGCTCCAGCAACACAAAGCAGTGCGACTATGGACAAATCAGTAGATGGAAAAATTTACGTTGATAATGAGTTTCGAGAAAAAGAAATAGCTCGGGATACGTACTTAAAATCTTTAGCTCCGATGATTATATATCCTGATAAAGGCACTGGAGAATTTGTTGGGATGGATACGGAGGGAAAACAGAAAATATTGGATATACCAAAAGTAAATTTTTATCATGTGTCTTCAATAGTCTTAGATAAAAACTCTGATGCGGTATATTACAAAGATAGTAAGTATGATACGGTTCTTAAAAAACAAATGGGAACTATTAATAAAATAGATATTGCTCGTAAAACTAGCAGTACACTTATTAGTTCTATTTCTGGAGAAGTAGAATATGCCGACCAAAATGGCTTGTTAATTAATGACGAGAATGAACTATTTCAAGTTTATAACTCTAATACCGGATTGCCGATACAGCCACAAAGCCTAGTGCATCTGGCGGATTCGGGTGAATATAAAACTGAATATAGAATAGTAAAGAATGATAAGGTGTATCAAATTGTTTTTGATAATAAAGGCGGCCTGGTCCTAAAAGGTAAATATAGAGGTTTCCAAGCAGGAAGCGAGGCAATGAAGATTCATTTTAATGAAATCGGAACTCTGAATCGCGAGTACATTACCAAGAACAATATTACACCTTATACTTACTTACGTGCAGTGTATGATGATCAAGAAAATACAAAATTATTTTATACAAAAACGACCGGTGATATATGGCCGACCAGCAATCATACGCCAAAATTAGTTTTATACCCGACACATCCTGTCTTTACCAATGGCTATTATTTTACTTACTACACTATGGGGAATTTGTATGATGTTGGTAATGGACGATACGCTCAAGTTATAGGAGATGGGCTTGTATTATTCGACAGTAGCGATATGTCAGTAGTATTTACAAAAGACAAAGAAGAGATAAAATCAGTATTACTAAATAAACCGGTAATCGCAGTACCAAATTATATTGAAGAGGCTAAAACACCAGCAGGATGTCAATCAATAATTGATCCTGTAATGCCACCCTATCAAGGAATTGCAGGGCATGATAAAGGAATTATTGCTCAAATGTCTTCCTCTCTGTCACAAGCAATGAGTAAGAAGGGTTATTCTTGGCCCATATATTGTTTGCGATAAAATTAATATTTTTAATTTTAAAGAAGGTTCTAGTATCGGTGCGCAAACCGAGCATATATTTAAAACCCGCTAACCATGCGGGTTTTGAATTG
>CAZLNR010000026.1:0-8859 GCA_964561035.1 uncultured Gammaproteobacteria bacterium
ATCTCTTCTTTTATTTGTTCGGTAATACTTGGGCCTGCCGGGCAGCCCATGCTGGTAAAAGTCATGGTAATTGTGGCTGTGCTTTGTTTAATTTCTATGTTATAAATTAAGCCAAGATCAACAATTCCTACGCCGATTTCAGGGTCAATAATATCGTTGAGTATTTTCCAGTATGGTTCAGTGCGTTGTTCCGGCGGTGTCGGAATGCAGGCGGTTTTATTTTTCATAAGCGGTAAGATTTTGTTTTAAGGCGCTTAATCCAAGCAAGGCGCATTTGCTGCGTCCCGGACTGATAGGAATTCCAAGCAGCGCATAGATTTTAGCTTGATTTATTTTTTTTACAGCGCTAATTTTTTTACCAATAATCGCGTCGGCTAGCAAAGACATGGCGGCTTGGCTAATCGCGCAGCCGTTGCCAGTAAATCCAATATTGGCAATTATGCCATTTTGTACATTGATGTCTAACTTTAGAACGTCTCCGCATAGAGGGTTATGTACAGTGGTAGTTTGGGTAAACGTATGAAGCGCCGCAGCGTGATGCGGGTTATGGTAATGGTCTAAAATTATTTCGTTATAAAGATCCATATTTATAACTTAAAAATCTTGATAACCTCTTGCAAAGCTTTTTCAACTTTTTCTATATCGGTAATATCGTTATATAGATAAAAACTAAGACGCGCTGTGCCGGTTATGCCGAGTCGTCGGGCGAGCGGCTCGGCACAGTGAAGTCCGGAGCGGATGGCTATGCCTTCATTATTAAAAATTGTGGCAATATCATGCGGATGAACTCCCGCAATAGTGAAAGACAGAACATTTCCACATAGGTTGGAATTGGCAGGGGAGAATACGCGCACTTTTGGATATTTACGCAACATTTTTTTTGCTTGCGCAATAAGTTGTTTATCGTGCTTGGCAATACGAGCTACTCCTATTTTTTGCAGATAATCAAGCGTTGCGCCAAATGCGACTATGTCCGCAATGTTAGGGGTGCCCGCCTCAAATTTCCAGGGACCTGTGCGGTAGGTTGTGTGAGTGTCTTGCACTGTTTCTACCATTTCACCGCCATACATAAACGGCGGCATATCCATCATTATTTTTTGTTTAATATATATTACGCCCACGCCAGTTGGCCCAAGCATTTTGTGGGCGGAAAAAGCTAGAAAGTCGCAATCAATACTTCGTACATTAATCGGTCTGTGGCCAACGCTTTGCGCGCCGTCTATCATAACAAAAGCACCCTTAGCATGAGCCAATTGCGTTATCTCCTGTATAGGGTTGATTGTGCCGGTAACATTGGATTGGCTGGTAATGCAGACTAATTTTGTTTTTCTTGAAAGCATTTTTTTGTACGCTTCCAGATCCAGTTGGAAATCTGAGGTAACCGGAATTATTTTTAAGGTCGCGCCTTTTTCCATGGCGAGAGTTTGCCAGGGCACAAAATTGGCGTGGTGCTCTAAGCCGCTCACAATAATTTCGTCGCCACGATTAATATTTTTTTCCCCCCATGAAAAACGAACGCAGTTTATTGCCTCGGTGCAATTTTTAGTAAAAACTATTTCTTCAGGCGAGTCTGCGCCGATAAAAGCCGCAACTTTTTTTCTGGTTGCTTCGTATTGTTGGGTTGATTCCACGGACAAGTCGTGAATGCCTCGGTGAATGTTTGCGTTAGAAGTGGTATAAAAATTTTGCAGGGCAGATAGAAGCGCTTTTGGTTTTTGCGAGGTGGAAGCGCTGTCTAGGTATACAAGTTTTTTACCGTTGATTTTTCTTTGTAAAATAGGAAAATCTTTTTTTATGGCAAGCATATATGTTATGCTAAAAATATTTTTACAGTTTGAGAAATAGTGTCCTGCACTCGCTGGTTATCAATTTGGTTTAGCTCGCTTTCAAAAAACCCTTGTACCAAAAGAGCGCGCGCGTCTGTTTCCGAAATGCCGCGAGAAAGTAAGTAAAATAATACGTCTTCATCTATTTTTCCCACGCTGGCTGAATGGCCTGCCTTTACGCTGTCTGTTTTAATTTCCAGGTTTGGCGAAGTTTTAGCCGAAGCTTTTTCTGATAATAAAAGAGTATGGTGCGCAAAATGCGTATCAGCTCCTTGAGCGCGCGGTTCAATGATCCAGTCTCCGGCAATAGCGCAAACAGCTTCATCGGTTAAGGCTGTGCGAATGCGAGCTTTTATATTAGTTTTTTCATCTTGATGGACAGCTTGTATGGTAGCTGTAAATTTATTTGCAGCGTTTCCTAAAATAAAAAAAATTAAACGGCAGCGTGCTCCTGGTTCGGTGGCGCGCACGATAAGCCGTCGTTCATTTTCCCAGCCGCGAGTAACTAGCGCGACAATAGTTGTGTCAGTATGTTTTTTAAGCTTGATTTCCGCGCTGGGAATTGTGTCTATAAAATAAAACGCGCGCCTATTTTTTTGTATAGTCAGTGTAGAAGGAATTTTTTGTATAATTTTTTTTGGCATAATTTTATCCTACAGATCCGGTCATTTCTAAGGCAAGCAGCCGGTTTAATTCTACCGCGTATTCCATCGGCAGTTGTTTGATAATAGGGTTGGCAAAACCGTTTACAATCAGGGTGGCAGCCTGTTCTTCGGAAAGACCGCGGCTCATGAGGTAGAATAATTCATCTTCGCCAATACTGGCTACGGTAGCTTCGTGGGCAATTGCGACATCTTTTTCTCGAATATCCATGGTTGGGTATGTGTCAGATCGGGAGGACGGGTCAAGCATGAGCGCGTCGCAGACAACACGGGTTTTTACATTTTTTGCTCCTTTTATAACTTTAACTAAACCGCGATACGTGGTTTGTCCGCCATTTTTACTTATGGATTTGGAGGCGATTGTGGAGCTGGTGTCGGGTGCTAGATGAATAACCTTGCCGCCCGCATCTTGATGCTGGCCTTTACTGGCAAAAGCTAGTGACTGAATCTCGCCGCGCGCTCCCCGGCCTTGCAAAATAATGCTTGGATATTTCATGGTAATTTTTGACCCTAAATTGCAATCAAGCCAAAACATTTCGCCATTTTCATCAACCGAAGATCTTTTGGTAACGAGGTTATAAACATTGTCGGACCAATTTTGAATTGTTGTGTACTGCACGCGCGCATTTTTTTTGACGATAATTTCTACGACAGCTGAATGTAGTGAGTCGCTTGAATAGGTGGGGGCAGTACAGCCTTCAACATAGTGCACCGAACTGCCCTCGTCGGCTATAATGAGTGTTCGTTCAAATTGCCCCATATTTTCTCGGTTAATGCGGAAATATGCCTGCAATGGTAATTCCACCCGAACGCCTTTTGGCACATAAATAAAGCTGCCCCCAGACCATACAGCGGAGTTAAGAGCTGCAAATTTATTGTCTCGAGCGGGGATAATTGTACCAAAGTATTTTTTAAATAGATCAGGGTGGTTTTTGAGTGCATCGTCAGTAGATTCAAAAATAACTCCTTGGGTGGCAAGTTTTTTTGCCAATGAATGATAGATCATTTCTGATTCAAACTGCGCTCCGCTGCCAGCTAAAAATTTACGCTCTGCTTCCGGTACGCCCAATTTTTCAAATGTGTCTTTTATTTCTTGTGGTACGTCATCCCAGCTGCGTTTGGTTTTGTCTTGCGGGCGAACATAATAGTGGATTGAGTCGAAATCAATAGAGCTTAAATTAGCGCCCCAAGTCGGCATTTTTTTTTCCAAAAAAATTTTGTACGATTGTAGTCGAAAGTCTAACATCCATTTTGGCTCGGATTTTTGTTTTGATATTTCCCTGATTACGCTTTCGTCCAGGCCCTTTTTTGCGGTAAAAATACTTTTAGTCTGCGTGCGAAAAGAAACCGATGATTTATCTCCGGTATTGGCAATTATCTTCTTTGTTTTAAGCGGAATGGCCATGATTATTTCTTTTTTAAAAATGAAGCAAAGCCGTTTTTTTCTATCTTTTTTAATAGTTCTTTGCCGCCCTTAGCAACAATTTTACCTTTGGCCATGACGTGTATGGTATCCGGTTTTAAGAATTCTAAAATTTTTGGATTATGGCTGATGACGATTAAACCCATCTTTTGTTTTTTCTGTATGGCAGCCAATTGGCGAGCAACTGTTTTTAGAGCGTCTATATCAAGGCCGGAGTCAATTTCGTCCAGAAAAGCAAAAGTTGGTTTGAGCATTGCCATTTGCAGCACCTCAGATTTCTTTTTTTCTCCACCAGAGAACCCTTCGTTTATTGAGCGGGCCATAAATGAAGGGTCGATGCTAAGATGTTTCATTTCTTCGCGCATGGTGTTGGCAAATTGCGCTGGGGCAATTGGGCCTTCTTTGGTTGCTTGGGCTGCGCCAATGGTATTGCGAGCCAATCGTAAAAAATGCCCCAATGCTACACCAGCGACAACCTGGGGGTGTTGAAAACCTAAAAATAACCCGGCTTGGGCGCGCTTATCAGGGGTTAGTTCAAGAATATTTTTTTTGTCTAAAGTAATAGTGCCGTTTGTAACAGCATATTTTGGACTGCCCATAAGAACGGAAAGAAGCGTGCTTTTGCCCGATCCGTTTTGTCCCATGATAACATGGATCTCGTTTGAGTTTACGGAGAGTGAAACGCCGTTTAAAATTTTGGTTTTTCCAATGGAGGCGTGCAGGTTTTTTATGGAAAGAATAGGCATAATATATGGCTATATCAGAAGGTTATAATACAACTTCCGTAGACTCGCGTCAACGGTTGAAATGCTAAAAATTCTGATAAAATCAGGTTTTTTTAAATGGCTTTTTCTTGCTGAAGAATCTTCTGTTTTTTGGCTCGGCCGCGATTGTACCCGCCCAGTTTTCCATCCGATCGAATTACGCGGTGGCAGGGGATGGCAGGGTTATAATTTTTATTAAGCGCGTTACCAATAGCGCGCGCGGCGTTTGGGCTGCCGATTTTTTCAGCCACTTGCTTATAGGTGAGGGTGCTGCCTTTGGGAATTTTTTTAACGACAGTATATACTTTTTGCTGAAAAGGTGTTGGTTTATTTTGATGCTTCATGTTATTTTTCTATATTGATTTGAATGGCGTGGGTGAGCGGGGTAATTACGCGCATTGAAGCAACCACGTCGTTCCAATACGGAGAGCTTAAACCTTCCCAGTGCCTCATGTTTACCTGAATACTATCAGAAGAAAAGGTGAATTCTGGGGTAGGCGTTTCGTTATCTTTTGTCGGACATGTAATGTATGTTGTGCCAGCTCCGGGATCGGCAGTACAGTGTGATGGGATGCTAAAGTTTACAACCCCGCCGATAGTGATGGTTTTCCAGTCTATGTTTGTAGTAGGTGAAGGTTTTGTTTCATCTGGGCACGGTGCAAATTCACAGTTTGGTCCGGTGCGGCCAACATATGACCCGTCGGCGCATTGTTTTGCATCCATAGTGCACGCAACAGGTGTTTCTCCGCTTGGAATCTGCGCGCTATTAGTTTTATTACTGCATCCCGCTCCCGTTAGTATTAGAACAGCTGTTAAAACAATTAATTCTTTTTTCATATTTTTAGATTATTAGTTTGTTTTAATATTATATTAAATATTTAATTTTATATTGGCTTAAGGGGCCAATGTTTTCCAGATCATCAATGCCGATTTTACCTAGGTATAGATACTTAATTTTTTCAGCTGAAGCAGTGCGCATAAATTCAGATACTTTTTGAAAACCGGTAAAGTAAATAATATCTCGGGTAAACGCCATTTTTTGATTAGTGTCGGAAAGCCCTCGTTTTACTTTTACACAGGTGCGCCAAGCGGATTCGTCTTCTAGTTGATAGTTTGTTTTTAAATAATCAAATAGCTCCGCAAATGACATTTCCTGCGCCAAATACGCCCCTATGGAGCGTAAAGGAGCCCAGATTTCTTTTTCACCCAGCGGTACGCCGAGGGCGTGCTGGTTATATACGGCCAAGCCCTCCTCGGTAGTTATATATCCGGCTGTGCCTGTTTCAAAAATTTTATATTTTTGTAAACGGCTATTTTCCGCGCGATAAATATGTGTTTCAATTTCGTGAGCAATCACAGCGCGCAAACGATTTTCGGTAAACGTGACTCCGGTACGGATATGTATTGTTCCGTCAAGGCTAATTGAGATATCATTTACGCGGTCGGCAGAGCTTTTGATGCGCCAGTGAGTAAGTTTATGTTCTTCTAAAAATACGGATAGGCGTTTGATAATTTGTTTAAAGCTTACTGAGTCGCTGGTGTCAGGTTGAAATGGGTGTTCATGTATATAGCGTGTAGCTTGGTCGTATAAGACGCGATTGGCGGCTCCGTACAGTTGTTCGGAGGCAGCTTGAAAGGATGGGGTATCCATTGATTCCAATAAACTGAGCTTTAAGGCAATTTCTTTAATTTTCTGTTTGTATAATGGATAGAGCGCGTGATGTGATTCTGGCAGAGATTCAAGTTCTTTTTTAAGATGCGCAAACGGGAGGGCGATAGGGCGGTATCTAAATTGCGGAGATCGGGTTTTGTTTTCAAAAAAAGCTTGTTTTTCTTGGTCATGATTAAGCGGACGCAGGCAGTTAGCAATGCTTATCTTTTTATCAAGTTCGTATATCTTTTTATCAATATTGGCGATTATTTTTTCTTCACGAGTTGTGTCTGTGGTCGGAGCAATCACAGGATTATTTTTATGAGGATGGCTGTAAATACTAAAACTTTCAAGAAATTTACCGCCGATAATTATTTTGTAATTATGCTGGCTTAAGTCGCCAAAGTTTGCAGGCAATGTAAGGCGTTTGGTTTTTAATTTAATGCCGAGAAACGCATCATGCATATCTGCCGGTTTAAGGCTGTTATCAAAAAATGCGCCGTCGTAATGAGGGTCAATTTTTGCCAGTACAGAACTGTGGTTTGTATTCAGTATTTCTACATGCTCAAATAAGCCGATAGGAATGTGTGTATCTTTATTTTGTTTTACTTCTGTTGGCGTATGTGATCCGAATAATGTTTTGCAGAGCTCTACGCCTTTTTCAGGAGATGGAACTTTTAGATCACTCACTTTTTCTAATCGTGCTCGCAATGGCACCTGATTGGCAATTTGAATGGAAAGTCCGGCTCTTGCGTTAAGCTCCAAAATTTTTATGCCCGAGGTCGTGAGCGCCAGATCTACTGCCAAAAAACCAATCTGGCTTACTTTTTGCGCATGAGTGGCAGCCAACAAGATTTCATCCCAGTGAGGAATTTTTATCTGCGCTAGTTTTTCTCCATTTGGCAGAGTGCGAATTAGCTTATGTTGATACACGCCATAGGTTGCCGTGCCGGTAGCAATATCAATACCTAATCCGACAGCCCCTAAATGCAAATTTGCCTTGCCGTGCGAGGTTTGGGTAGGCAGGCGCAACATGGCGATAATTGGTATGTAATTAAATACAATGATGCGAATGTCCGGTAGTCCGTTAGTAATATATGGTTTAAAAAATGGATGCGCAATTAATCGTTCTTCAATAATAACCTGGTCAGTTAAGCCCGAAATAGCGTATTCACCGTCTAAAATTGAAGAAATGTGGCGGTGGATGCGCGGCCAGTCATATATGTCTCCGGCAATATCAATAAATCGGCCATGGTGTTTTTCTGTAAATACAATAATGCCTTCGCCGCCATATCCATGATTGGGTTTTATGACAAAATTATCAGGTAAGCTTTTCGAGTTAAAATTTTTTAGATCATTATAATTTCTAATAACCGTAAATGCTTTGGCTGCGCCCAGGCCGCGAGAGCGTAGATAATTTTTTGTAAACATTTTATCGTCAGCAAAATTTTTATTTGCTTTGCTGTTGAATCTGCTGATATATAACAAGTTGCGCGCGTTGATGCCAAGCACGCCCGAAAGCCTGTTAAAAAAAGATTGTCTGCGAAAATGTGGCAACGCCATATCTATTCTTCTTGATGTTCGGTAAGTAAACTTCTAAAACGAACATATTCAACTAAGCGTAAGCCGGTAAATTTACCAAGAGCTATGGTAATAAGTATTGGCACAAAAACCAGTTCCGGCCATGCCAGCAGAACATTATTTATATATGTCCAAGTTACAAAATAGTATGAGGTGATAACGATAAAAAGTGTGCCCGCAACCGCCAGTAACGCGCTGCGCACACCCTCTTCGTTTTGCGCGGCCATAAATTTTTCAGAGACCGTAGACATAACCAACATTGGGAATACAGCTATGGACAGGGGAACCGAAGTGCCGTATTCCAGAGCGAGCCAAATAACAAACAAGAACGACAAGCTAATAAAAGCCAGGTTTAGTGCCACTTTCGGCAGATATAGAAGCTCAAATTTATTGAGAATATATTTTGTAACATAGCCAATTATTACCGCGCAGATAAAGGCGATAATACCTAATCTCAAACCAAGAATAAAAAATGAAATAGCGATAATAATAGGGGTGTACACGCCAAACGCGCTAATGCCTACAACTTGTTTGGCGATTGAGGCGATGCAAGCTAAAAAAGGCACGATTAAGATTATATAAATAATATTTGAAGATACTCCCTGAGAAACGAGGTCAGTAACAAAATGAGAGAGTACAAATAATGGCGATTTTTCACCTCGCCTGTCAATAATTTTGTATTCAATGCCGCGGTTTGCCAGTATGCCGGTTATATCTGAGGCATCCTTAGCCAGAAATATCGGATTAATGGCTTCAGGTCGAGTGAGTAAAATATAACTTGGTTCTATGATATTAAATGTCTGGTACGCTAAATTGGCAGCTGTATCCAAATTGTTATCTGAAATAACCGTAAAAAATTTATTTTTTACCAGCTCTTTTGTGGTTGGATCAAGATCGCGCCAATATAAATTAAATGCTTGAAGTCCGACAGGGGATTGGGTATAAAAAATAA
>CAZLNR010000027.1:0-8012 GCA_964561035.1 uncultured Gammaproteobacteria bacterium
CAAGATTTTTTAAACGGCTATTTTCCGATTCAAGATTTTGATTTTCAGCGCGGCAGGTATTATATCCATCAACAATATGATCCTTATCCACAAGAAATGATAAGGAATCTTGTGTTGAAATTCTCCATTTTGTAATGGTAGTTGAAATAGGAACTATAATTGACTGAACAGGAAATTCAATAAAACGAAGCCAGCCAAGAAAATGCAGAACAACCATTAGTATTAAAAGAAAAATTAAAAAGAAGTAATTTTTTGGCTTGAGCGGAAGCATATGCCGTCCAGTTATTTTTTATTCTGATTTTTTATGGAAATTTCGTTAAGCAATTCATTTTCATCAAGCAAAATACCAGCGCCGCGTACAACAGAAGTTAGCGGGTCGTCCGCAATTCGCACTGGAATTTCTATAGCTCTAGTGATTAGCTGGTCAAAGCCGCGCAGCAGCGCCCCTCCTCCAGAGAGTACGATGCCTCGCTCATGAATATCTGCCACTAATTCTGGAGGGGTAATTTCTAATACGCCTTTTATATTTTCAATGATAGCGCGCAATGATTTTGCGATTGCTTCTCGAACTTGCGAATCATCAATCATAACTTCTTTTGGCAGGCCGGTTACCAGATCGCGTCCGCGCATTGGGAAAATCATAGGTTCTGCCAGTTCAATTGCCGAACCAATTTTAATTTTAATTTCTTCAGCTTGTTTTTCACCAAGCAGCAAATTAAATTTCTCACGCGCATATTGCATTATATTGCGATTGAGTTCGTCTCCAGCTACCGGTATAGATCTCCATGTCACAATACCGCTTAAAGAAATAACCGCAATTTCTGTTGTGCCGCCTCCAATTTCAACGATAAAATTGCCGACTGGTTCTCGGATAGGCATGCGCGCCCCAATGGCCGCAGCCATCGGCTCTTGAATAACAATTACTTCGCGAGCGCCAGCATTTGTGGCAGCATCGTGAATAGCCTTCAATTCAACCTCGGTAATTTCGAGCGGCGCGCCGATAACGACACGCGGACGAGTCATGAAATTCATGTTGTCTTCATATACTTTATCAATAAAGTATTTCAACATTTTTTCCGTAACTTCAAAATCGGAAATGATGCCATTGATAAGCGGGCGTGTGGTAACAATATGAGGCGGTGTTTTGCCAAGCATTTCTTTAGCTTCATTTCCTACTGCCAAAATTTGTTCAGTTTTTATATTTACTGCTACGACGCTTGGTTCGTTAATGACTATTCCCCTGCCCTTTACATATACAAGCGTGTTGGCAGTTCCCAAATCAATTCCAATATCTTTTCTGAATTTTTCAAGCACTTTTTCAAACATATATTTATCCAATAATTTCTCGGTTATTATATTTTCTATTTGTAAAGATAATGCCTTCAATGAGGCTGAAAAATACTATCAGAATTATGGCGCTCCACCATTTTAACAGATTGGTTTGAAGCAGGATTAATCCGGAAATGACTGTTAGAGCGATTAAAGTGCCTTGGCGAAATGTTGATTTCACATGATGAAATACCACCTCGTCTTTTTTAAGTATCATTTTTTTAATTAAAAATCCAATTACTGAACATGTGCCGGTAAGAGCCAAAAATAAGCTGGTATAAAAAAATAGAAAACCAAAAAAACCTGCCTGGGTCGGATCAATGTTATCTAGGACAAACATCCACGCCGCCCAGCACACTAAAGCGCCAAAAGACATTAAAACGAGATAATAGCGCAAACTCATATTAGGGTTTTGGTTCCTCCTTAATCATATGGCTTAATGTAGGGTATTTTAACTGTAATTAGCTGCTTTGACAAGGTTAAATTTGTTAGATTAAGTATCGTATTTTTTCGACCGCTTTACCTTCTAGTTTTTTGTTTATTTCCGCTATAATATGCCGCTCATTAAGCTTAATCTCTTGAGATGTTACAGAGCTCAAACAGGTGATTGCGATGGTCTTATCTTTATAGTAGATGGCTTGAGCGAATTTGGTTGCGCCTGCACCGCACAACGCGGCAATAACCTCGTTGGCTTTGGCTACAACCATGGTTGCTGTAATTTGCTTGCCGGCCGGCATAACCGGCATCTGTTTTTTTAAAATTTCTCCAAGTGATTTCATCATAGTTGCAGTATTAAGTGTTATGCTCTAAATTGGCAAATATCCCTAAAATCACAGTTTCTACAAACATGCGGATTAGGCGTAGCGTTAAAATTGCGCGCGTTAATATCTGAAACAGTGGCAATAATTTTTTCTTTAAGTTTTTCAATTTCTTTTTCATTGCCTAAAAAAGATATTTTGGCATTATCGTTTAGATAAAAATATGTCAGTTTGCGCGGTGTACCAACGGTATTATACTCAGGAAGTTCATTAAGAGCGATTTGGTAGATAAGCAGCTGATCTTTATCTTCGCCCTCTACCTTTTCTTTTGCCGTGCCTGTTTTATAATCAATAATTTCCAAACCGCCATCCGGCAACTGATCGATCCTGTCTATGCGCCCATGCACTAAATATTCTCCGACTTTAATTTTAAACCAGCCTTCCAAAGCAACCGGGATTGTCCAATTATCTTCTTCTGACTTATAAAAAGCGCGTAAAATTTCTCTGCCTAAGGCATAATATTCTTCTCGCTGCGCTTTAGTTTTGTACCAATCTTCAATCCATGACTGATCATACATCTGCAAAAGCTCGTCAAAAGTCGGAACTGCTACGCCGTTTGATGATTTTTCTTTTTGTTCTACAGGCGCAAATAGTGAGGTCTGTGTAGATCTGTTTAGCTCTTGGACTCGTTCATAAAATTTTTGCATTGTGCTGTGCATGCTTTGACCAAAACTAAAGCTAGCGCTTCCCTTGGTGGGGATGCGTAAGATATGAGCCAGTTTATATTGGTATGGACAGGTGCGGTATGCTTTTATCTGTGAAAAAGAAAACACTTTTGGCAGTTCATACACAAAATCTGCGGGATTTTTGGTTTTTTCTGGTTGGGATATTTGAAGTATTGGTTCTTTTATAACAGAATTTGTTGAAGCGGAAAAATTTATTTCACTTAAGAAACGGGATATTTTTTTAGCTCGAGCTCCCCCATAATCTTCCGAGCTTAGCAAAAATAACCGCTCCTGAGCGCGAGTAAGAGCAACATAAAATAGGCGTCTCTCTTCTTGATAATGGCTATCCCCTTCCGGAACTTGTTCTTTGACAAGTTCGGGAGGGATCTCTATAGGTTCGGCGCGTCGTCTGGCAGGAAAACGCTCTTCTACCATGTTTACGACAAATACATATTTAAATTCTAAGCCTTTTGATTTGTGCACTGTTATGATTCGCACTGAATCTGACAGGTCGCTTGGCTGGTACATGGCGCCCAAATCTCCGGATTCCATTATAAATTGAATATGCTCTAAAAAGTTTGCTACACGAGCCCCTGGCACGGAATTTTCATACGCGCTGATTTGTTCAAAAAATTCTTTGAGCTGGTAGATCTGATTTATAACTTCGCGGTTTTGTTTTAGTTCTTCTTGGGTTAAATACTCCAATAAACCTGACTCTTGTAAAAATTGGAATAAAACCGTGGTCGGCTTTTCTTTTTTGGCATGCTCTAAACCGCTATGGATAACAGTGAGCAGTTTTGAAGCAATGGACTGGCCATGTTCTGATAAGCCAAACTCAGTTGTTTTTTTAAGCGCTTCATAATATGAGATGCTTTTTTTCTTAGCATTAAATGTTATTTTTTGGATATCATGCTCATCCAAGCGCCAAAGCGGCATAAGCAACAGGCGGTAAATGGCGGTTGATTCACGGTAATTATCCAGTAGTTTGAAAAAATTTATGCAGTCTAAAATGAGCGGTTGTTTGTATAGCCCTGAAGCAGCCAAAAATTCGTATGGAATATTTGTCTTTTCAAAAGCATTAATAAATGGTTCACTATGACTATTAGCTCGCACTAAAATGGCAAAATCGCTCCAACATACCTCCGAATCGCTGTCTTTTATTTTTTTAATTTCATCAATGATGGCGCGCGTTTCTTGATCGATGGTTTGGCAATGAATGTGTGTTACGGCTGGCCCAGATGATGTAATAGAGGGTTTAACGCTTTTAAGCTGCTTATTTACATTAAGTTTTACTTCTAATCTATCCGGGTTGTTGTGTTGAATAAGAGCGTAAGCATAATCTAGTATTTCTTGATTTGAACGATAATTTTCGTTGAGCACAATTTCTTTCGCTTGGGGAAAATCGTCTTTAAAACGCAGGATGTTAGATACGGAAGCGCCGCGAAAGGCATAAATGCTTTGGTCGTCATCCCCTACCACTGTAAGCTGAGCTTGTTCGCCAGCCAGCATTTTTACCATTTGGTATTGAGCCCAATTAACATCCTGAAATTCGTCAATGAGAATATGGGTAAATCGTTTTTGCAGTGTTTGCAGCACTGCTGGACGTTCTTTTAATAATTTTATGGTGTAAAAAATAAGATCGGCAAAATCAAGATTGTTATGATCCAGCAATAACTGATTGTAGGCGTGGTAAGCGTTAGCTACTTCGGTTAGACGAGCAAACTCAGAAAGCTCTACAGAATCTGTGTTCGCTTGTTTTGTTTCTGCATATTGCAAATAGTCTTCTGGTGAAATAAGCTCGTCTTTGCATTTCTGGAAATGTGAAATAAGAGCGTGGAGATGGCTAGTTGGGTTTCCTAAGGGCCGATAATAATCGAGGTTGAACCGATCAAGATTTTTCCGAACCAGCATCCATGCTTCAGCCTCTGTGAGCAAAGTAAATGATGTCCCCAAGCCAATATGCAAAGCAAATTCTTCTAAAATTTTTTGACAAAAAGAATGAAAAGTTGATATGTGAAGTTCAACATAGCCTGAATCTATATTAGCATCAACTCGTTCTTGCATTTCGGTTGCGGCTTTCTCAGTAAAGGTAAGCGCTAATATTTCTGAGGTGCGTGCTCGTTTGGTTTTGAGAATATGAGTGATTTTTTCTGTGATAACAGTTGTCTTCCCAGTGCCCGCACCAGCCACAATAATGAGCGGTCCGTCAAAATATGACACCGCTTGCTGTTGTGCTTGGTTGAGCGTTTTTTGCAACATATTTATGTTAAATAAAAACAGCCTTTTTGGCTGTATTTATTATAATTGATGAGGCTTTGTTTGGCAACGGCCTACTCTTGTTTGTCAATACATTCACAACCACAAGCTTCTTCACATTGGCAACAAGACACACAAAGGCTTTCGTCGCACAGGCAGGCCATATCTGAGTCTTCTAAAAGTGTTCGGCATTTTTGGCATTTTTCCATAGTAATATATAGATATTATTGTTGATTTATAGAGATTGTGCGGTATTTCTTTGCTACTTTTAATTTGTTTGTTTCACGATCTATTGCGGCCTGCAGTCTGGCAAAGTCCACATTTTCAGAATTTTTTAGTTTTTCCATCTGTTCCAATGCTTTTTTATGAGCTGCTTCGGTTTGAACCAGATCAATTTCGGCTGAGCGTTCGGCGTGGTCGGCTAAAATTACTATTTCATTTTTTCCGCGAACCTCTAAAAACCCGCCGGACACGGCCATGCTTTGATCGCCGGAAGCATCTTTAAAGCGCATTTCCCCTGCTTTAAGAACTGAGATAAGAGGAATATGGTGTGGTAAAATAGTTACCTCGCCTTCTGTAGTTGGTACAGATATTTGAAAGATCTCATTTTGATATATTGTTTTTTCTGGTGTAACGATTTTTAATTTGAGCATATATGTATAATTACCAGACCCGGATAAAAGAAATGTTTTTTCTTTTTTTGAGTCGACGTAATCTCAAGCGCGCAGCGCTTATTTTACCTCGTCAATGGAGCCTTTCATATAAAAGGCCTGTTCAGATTTTTCGTCGTGTTTACCATCCAAAATTTCTCTAAAGCCGCGAATAGTATCTGCTAATTTTACATATTTACCTTCGGTGCCTGTAAATGTTTCAGCTACGAAGAATGGCTGAGACAAGAATTTCTGAAGTTTGCGAGCGCGCATAACTGTTAGTTTATCTTCGTCAGATAATTCTTCCATACCCAAGATTGCGATGGTGTCTTGCAAGTCCTTATATTTCTGTAAAACGCGCTGAACTTCGCGAGCAGTGCGGTAATGTTCCTCACCCACGATAAGAGGGTCTAAAATAGTTGAGTTTGAGTCTAGTGGATCAACAGCCGGGTAGATGCCTAATTCTGACAAAGAGCGATTAAGCACAACGGTAGAGTCAAGGTGAGCAAAGGTGGTGGCAGGAGCCGGATCTGTTAAGTCGTCAGCTGGTACGTACACCGCTTGCACAGAAGTGATAGAGCCTTTCTCGGTACTGGTGATACGTTCTTGGAGCGCACCCATTTCGGTTGCTAGAGTTGGTTGATAACCTACAGCTGATGGCATACGACCTAAGAGCGCAGATACCTCAGAACCAGCCTGCGTAAAGCGGAAAATGTTATCTACGAATAAGAGAAGATCTTTACCTTCTTCGTCGCGGAAGTATTCAGCCATAGACAAAGCGGTGAGCGCTACGCGAGCGCGAGCACCTGGTGGTTCGTTCATTTGGCCAAAAACTAGAGCAGTTTTATCTAATACGCCAGATTCTTTCATTTCTCTGTATAAGTCATTACCTTCACGGCTACGTTCGCCTACACCGGCAAATACTGAGTAACCACTATGCTCTTGCGCGATATTGCGGATAAGTTCTTGGATAACAACGGTTTTTCCTACACCCGCGCCGCCAAACAAGCCGATTTTACCACCCTTAAGGAACGGGCAGATAAGGTCAATAACTTTAATGCCGGTTTCCAAGACTTCGGATTTTGTAGATTGTTGTTTGAATGATGGGGCTGGACGATGAATCGGGTATTCTTTATTTGTTTTTACTTCGCCCTTACCGTCAATAGCAGTACCAGTAACACTAAACATTCTGCCTAGAGTACTTGGTCCAACTGGCACAGAGATTGGTTTGCCAATATCGGAAACCTCTGCGTCTCTCTGTAAACCGTCGGTAGTGCTCATAGCGATGGCGCGCACAGTGTTTGAACCAAGATGTTGTTGTACTTCTAAGGTCAACATTGAACCATCTGGCATTTTTGTTTCCAAGGCGTTAAAAATTGCAGGTAGATGTTCTGGAAAATGCACATCCACCACCACGCCGATAATTTGGGATATTTTTCCTTTATTCATAGCGGTTAATTAATGTTTTATTAGTAAAATTATTCCAACGCAGCCGCTCCGCCGGCAATTTCCGCAATTTCTTGCGTAATGCCTGCCTGTCTGGCCTTGTTAAATGTTAAATTAAGTTCATTTATCATATCTTTCGCGGCTTCACTGGCGTTTTTCATGGCTACCATACGACTGCTGTGCTCACTGGCTGAAGACTCGAGCAATGTTTGATATACTTGTGTTTCAACCAAGCGAGGCAAAATTACTTGCAAGACTTCAGTTTTATTTGGCTCAAAAAGATAGTCGTTTAATTTTGTTTGTAAATTTGTGTTGCCTTGCCCGGAAAGATCTTTTAGTTCGGAAATAGTTGCTTCTAAATCTCGCTCTGAAACTGGCAATACCTGGCGCAAGCGCGCAGTTTGCGATAAAGCTGATTTGAAATCTGTATAGGCCACTACAACTTTATCGTATTTTTTTTCTTCGTATGCGCGAATTACCATTTTTGCAATCGGCAAGGCATTTTCAAAAGTCGGCGTGTCACTCATGTCGCTAAAGGCGGCGATAAGGTTGTATCCCATTTTTTTGGCGAAATCAGCGCCTTTTTTGCCAATTCCTATCACATCTACTGAGATATTATCGTGCGGGTTAATTTCTTTTCCGTCTGCAAATTGAACAGCGATCTTTTTTGGATTGTTCATTTGAGCAGCGGTTTTTTTGATTATGTTGGCATTAAAACTGCCGCAAAGACCTCTGTTTGAAGTAATCATTATTACTAGCATTTTTTCTACCGGACGAGTTTCCAAAAGAGGAGCTTGGGTTTTTTGTATCTTTGAAAGCTGCACCAAAAGTTCCCATGCTACACTGGC
>CAZLNR010000028.1:0-7706 GCA_964561035.1 uncultured Gammaproteobacteria bacterium
CCCTTCTTCATATCGGTGCTGCCTAGTTGAACCAAACCTCTTTTTTTGATACCGTATGATTGTTAGCCATAATTTATTTGCATATGAACGAAGAACCAAAGGAAGAATTCACGCTGTCTGGGGCGGAAATTAAAGATAAAATTAAAAAAGGAGTTGACCTATGCAATAGCCGCCGTATTGTAGTTACAAACGAACAGCAAGAGGTCATATTTCGCCTCTCTCTTTGTTGGGCAGTTTTGGTCGCCATCATCCTTCCATGGCTGGTAGTTATTGGGTTACTGGTAGTTATTATTGCCAAATACACCGTGAAGCTTGTTAAAAATTAACTGTATATTGAGCTTAACAACAAAATCATGTATACTATATACACATTATCGTATACATAATTTATTTAATAAAAAATACTATGGCAAAAAGACCTACAGGCCTTAAAAAAATGAAAAAGTCCAGACACTCTCCAAAAACCAAAAAGCGTTTAGCAGCCAAACGAGAAATGTTGGCAAAAAAAGCTGCTAAAAAAAGAAGATAGCTACATCAAACTAACAAGGATAATCTCCTTGTTAGTTTTATATTAATCTCTTATGCAAACATATACCTGGTACGCTCAACTGATAAAACCAACATGGGCGCCGCCGTCATGGTTGTTTGGACCAGTCTGGTCGGTGCTATATATACTCATTGCCATTTCTTTTGGCAAAGTGTTTGCTATGGCCTGGCAAAAACAAATACCGGCGCTCGTTGCCTTACCATTTGCTTTAAACCTGATTTTTAACGCCGCCTTTACCCCGCTTCAGTTTGGCCTAAGAAATAACGTGTTGGCAGCCATAGATATTGTATTTATTTTGGGCACTATAGTTTGGTCCATTATTGCCATTTACCCCTACGCTCGCTGGATTGCATATATGCAAATCCCCTATCTGCTCTGGGTATCTTTCGCCACAATTCTACAATTCACAATTACCTTTTTGAACAGGTAAAATATTTGGCTAATTAAAGATAAAAATTGATCAAACAACCTGCTCGTAACCTGAGCGGGTTGTCTGCTCTTGCCAGAGATTTAAAAATAGTATAATTTACATAATGCTTATTTTGTAGCTAGTGGGGACTGGCTACAAAAACAAACTCAATCCGCCAGGGGAGCAAGATGCCTTCTTTTTCCGGGAACGAGAACGAGAAACCGCAAGAAGCGGCGCCAGACACGCCAACGACGCAACCTACTACTGAGGCTGGTCCTTTCCCGCCAATCCGCGAACGGGACCTCACCAAGCCTCCGCGTGTATGGAGCCAGGAGGAGCTGGCTCAACACCGACTCCGGATTCGGAGAGCGGATCGACAATCGCAGTAGACAGACAAATCCTGATCCAGCCCGCATACACAAGTGTGCGAGATAGATCAACGATTCTCTGTCACCAGAGAGAGGTAGTCCGCCTGCAATGTGGACTACCCTCTCCAGCCATAGCTTTAGATAAAAAATTAACAACAATTTTACAAGGCGCATATTGCGTTTTTTATTTTTTTAATATATACTACATATTGTAGTAACTAATTCATTAACAAATCTACACTATGAGCACTATCTCAGTTAAAGTAATCGCGGGCAGCACCCGCCAAGGACGCTTCAGCGATAAAGCTGCTGCTTGGATTGCGGAAGAATTAAAAAAACAACCTGGTTTAGACGTTGAAATTATAGATTTGGCAGATTACGAAATGCCATTCTTCAACGAACCGGTAAGTCCTTCGTACAAACAGGAACCTTATAAACACCCTGTTGTTGCGGCCTTTACCAACAAAATCGCTGAAGGCGACGCATTTGTACTTGTTACTCCGGAGTATAACCATAGCACTTCTGGCGTGTTAAAAAATGCCATGGATTGGGTATATCAAGAATGGAATAACAAACCGATTGCATTTGTAAGTTACGGCAGTGTGGGCGGCGCAAGAGCCGTGGAACAGCTGCGCTTAATTGCTATAGAATTACAAATGGCGCCGATTCGCGAAGCAGTTCATATTCCTGGCGAATCGTTCTTCCCTGTACTTTTTGGACAAGCGGACGCGCAAGCTATGTTTGCCAAAGCTGCAGAAAAGTCCGCTTTGATGATTCCACAGCTTATCTGGTGGGCACAAGCTCTTAAAGAAGCACGAAACAAATAATACACATCTCGATTAAAAAAACCGACCATTAGGGTCGGTTTTTTAATTGTGATATTATTTTTGTAAAGCACCAATCCTTAAACCGGTTAATACATTTTCAGGCTTTGGCTGACCGTCATGAACTTGTGTAAATGGCACGGTAGCGTCTTTACCGCACAGAGGGATTATCTTATCAGAACCACCTGGATGCTTATCAGTAAATTTAGTTACATCGTACACAGAATCACGAACAATAACGTAGCAATCTTCTGGCACATTATGCTTTGCAACTTCCGCAACGGTAAGCATAGACTTTCCAGCTGTTTCAGTTGTAGCTGGCTTGGTTTCGGTTACAGTCTTAGTTGCGCTTGTATCATCACCATCTTCTACTTCATTTTCCACACCTTCGTTTCCTTCACTGGAAACCTTGTTTTCTACCGACTCACCCTGCTCAGTCTTTTGATCGTCAACAGCTGCGTTTTGTACGGCACAGCCAGCCCCAGCTAAAATTAGTAAAGCGCCAAACCCTGCGAATATACTAAGATATTTTTTCATACGTATATGAAATTAAAATTTAATAGATATATACTACTACACGCTGTAATAGTTGGCAATAGCCTCTTTAATACTTTTCCACTGCGCAGAATTTTTTAAACCGAGCCTTGCCTTAGTATACCCAAAAAATACCCGCTCCAAAATACCCGGCTTCTTTTGAGCCAATTTTTGCAGCTCTTTAATCACTGTTTTATCCTGATAATTATTTAAAATACGCGCCGCAACTACGGAATACTCAACATCTTCTTTTTCGAGCGCGGCGGCACTTGAAATGATTAGATCCAATAAATCCCGCGCCTTTTGTTCCGTCATGGGCACATCTGAGTCATAGGATGTTTCTGGGTCGCAAATATGAACACTTTGATCTTTATCAACTATAATATTAGGCAAAATTAATTCACCCCAAGTAATATTATTTGCGTGAGAATCTTGTATTTCAACCACTACTTTTTCAAGAACATCTAACAAGCCATTCGCATCTATTGTTTCAGCAAAATCGCATTCGCCAAAATCTTTAATCGCATCCCTATTGGCAAACAAATCATACGCATTAACGTTTGGTAAAAAAGGCAAAACAACCATGTTTTCGTCTTCGCATTCAATTGTTGGTATACGACTTTTTTGTTCAAACCGCCCCTTCCACTCTTTGAAATCTGCTTTTTTCATGCGACAGCCAGTTACCTTTTTCATAAAACCATCTAGCGCTCTATGCACCCGCGAAGTCGAATAATTATAGACAACAAACAGCTTTTCACCGTCGGATAATGTAACGATATTGGTAACAGTGCTAAAATTTCGCACCTTAGAATCATACTCTGTGGCTGTTTTGTTGCCAGCAGCAACAGCGGGCAACGCAAAACGATTGCGATTTCTTATAGTTTCAATATTATTTCTTAATTCTATTTTTTGTCTTGGCAGGAGTTCTGTTTTGCGCAATGATTGCTGACCCGAATACGGTTCCGAAGAAGCGATAATACCTCTAACATCTTCAAGATCTGTTGATTGAGATGAATTATTTGAATTTTCTAAATCGGGGGTTTTTTCAATTTGAATTTCCTCGTAAGCATCTTCCGCCATTTCTGGCCTATCTGAAATACCAGCACTTTCTTGGTTTGGCATCATCCTGCTATCAACTTCATAATTCTTCATAAAATAAATACTTACAATGAATACTTGCTATAATACACAAAGAAAAACTCTGTGTAAATAAAATAAAACACCCTTCTTTTAGAAGAATGTTTTATATAAAATTTTTTGAGAAGAAATTCGTCGCCAGGTCTGTATATACAAATCTTGCATATACAGACCTACACCGACGACGAAAAAACTTCTTTCTTGCTAACAGGCCTCCTTCACATACCGACGCTCTTGCCTGTAGCAAACTGCTGGAACTACTCCCAGTTCTGCGGACGCTGCTGCGCAGCATCCCTATCAGCGCGCAGCGCAGCGAAGAAGTCATTGATGTTGGCTTGCTGGCTAGCAACAAACTCTGCCGCAGCCACAAAGGTGGAATCTGGCTCTTTGCCAGGGCCAGGCACAGTCAATGCCAACTCCAACAACCCAACACTGAGAGACACGTTTCCGGGCTCTATTCCACGCACATCCTCCACGCAAACCGGATGCCCCTCCATGCTCACTAGCAGTGCATGGATCTGACACTTGCTACAATACATGATGCTAACCTCACACGGCCAGCAAGTCATGGGCGGCGAGTGGTCAAGCTTCATCAGATCGTGCTTCAACACGCACTTATCTGGAGGGCGAGACACAACACCTTGGGCGTCATGCCGGTCGGTATCTCCAACAACAAGCTCTTTTTCCATCTGGTTACGGACTCCAGCTGTTGGCAATCTTTCCCCAAAGAATTGCCTGGTTTTTTTGCGTTACTTACGGGGATGGAGAGCACGAACTTATCACACTCTCTATCCCCACAACTATCGGCAAAGACTACAGTATAAGCCAAAAAGCAGGTTTTGTCAAGCCGTCCCTACATATTGACAAGACCGCTTCCATATATTATAATCCGAGCATACGTGGGATCCCGACCATTCGGGAGTTTGTACCACTAATTATCAAAAAATATGTCAAAACGAATGGAAGCAAACAGAGCCAAGATAGACAAAAATAAGGTCTATAACTTGGACGAAGCAGTAAAATTGCTTAAAGAAACCGCAAGCGTTAAATTTGATGCGACCGTAGAGATGCATGCCAACTTGGGCATTGATACCAAAAAAAGCGAACAGCAGGTTCGCGCCACTGTGGTTTTGCCACATGGAACCGGTAAAACAAAAACCGTAGCCGCCTTTGTAAGCCCAGAAAAAGAAAAAGAAGCAAAGGAAGCCGGAGCCGATTTTGTATACGGAGAAGAAGAAATTAAAAAAATTAAAGATACTGGAAAAATTGAATTTGAAGTTGCTGTAACCACTCCAGACATGATGCCTAAGCTTGCCTCTGTAGCTCGCGTACTTGGTCCAAAAGGTTTAATGCCTAACCCAAAAACAGATACAGTTGGCACCAATCTTAAGAAAATGATCGGCGACATGAAAGCAGGTAAAGTTACCTTTAAAAACGATGACCATGGTAACGTACATCAGGCTGTAGGTAAAATAAGCTTTGGTGAAGAAAAACTAAAAGAAAATATCCTTACCTTTGTAGACGCCTTGCGCAAAGCGAAACCGAACACTGCCAAAGGAACATTTTTAAAAAATGTTACCATCTGCTCGAGCATGAGCCCGTCCGTGAAAATTTCAGTCTAAACTTACCAACCATCCCGATTATATCGGGATGGTTTTGTAAATAAGGCGTAGATAAAAAAATAATAAAATTATATGTTTATCATTGCCTCGGTCGGCACAGACAATTTTTCCGAAGATAAAATCAGAAAAATAATTCTGGCAGGCGCTGATGCGCTGCGTTACAGTTTTTCATACGGGCCGATTGAAACAACTCTGGAAAGAATTAAGTCCGGTATAAAAGTAATTGACGAGCTCAATTCATCGGCAAAAATAATTGTTAACCTGCCCTCAAACCAACTTCGACTAGCCGGACCCGAAACGCCTAGAAAGATAATGGAAAACGAAGAAATTATCCTAAGCTCTGCCACGCATACACCTCTACAAGAAGATTATGTTTATGTACATACGTCAGAACTTGGGAATTTGGTATATATAAATCAGATAACCAGTATAGACCATGGCAAAATTGCGCTTCAGGTTACTGAAATTATAAATAACCACAACATACGAGTTCGGGCCCTCAACGAGGGATTTTTACAGAAAAGCCTAAGTATCCATATTACGCCGCACATGAAAACGGCGGACTATCTGCAAAAAACCAAAGAGGTGCTGCATCAATTAGAAGAAATTGCTCCCGATTATATTGCCGTTCCCTACATAAGCCCGGCTATAAACGAAGAAATAAAAAAATTGTCGGATTATAGCTGGCGACCAAAAATAATCACTCGCATCGAAAGCCAACTGGCAGTGGAAAATCTGGAAAAAATTTGTCAGGATAATTTTTACGATCTAATTGTTCTTAACCGAGGCAAACTGGGAATGGAGCTGCCGTTTGAACAACTGGGTATTTACCAAAAAGAATCAATTAAAACGATTAAAAAATATAAAAAACAAGTTATCGTTTCCTCCCAGATTTTGGAAGGAACCATTCATAATTACATACCGCTGCGTTCGGATATTTTAGATTTAACCAATATTGTTTTAGATGGCGCCGACGGTATCATGCTGTGCAACGAAACCGCCTTGGGCACTCGCCCAGCCTACACTCTTTCGGTCGCAAAAAAAATAATTTTTGAAACTGAAAAGTACAAAAAATTGAATAATTTATAGATTTGCCAACCTGTTTTTTTCTTGCTAGACTTACACAATAAATGTCTATCAATTGTATATGCAACCAGCTAGAGAAAACTACATTTCATGGGATGAATGTTTTATGCGTATGGCGCATGTTATCGCCGAACGTTCCAAAGATCCTTCCACTCAAGCCGGAGCTGTCATTGTAAACCAAGACAATGTGGTGCTGGGTATGGGGTACAACGGCTTTCCTCGCGGCATAGACAGCGACCTGCTTCCTTGGGAACGCGAAGGCGGTTTTTTGGATACTAAATATGCCTATGTTTGCCACGCAGAAGAAAATGCGGTCTATAACGCAACCGGTTCTGTCAAAAATGGTAAAATTTATTGCACACTATTTCCTTGTAACGAATGTGCCAAAACACTTATACAAAACGGCGTAACCGAAATTATTTTTGAAAGTGATAAATATCATGATAGTGATGTATGGGTTGCTTCACGCCGCATGCTGGACGCAGCCAATGTGAAACGACGACAATACATTTGTGATTGGGCTAAATAATACAAGTATATGGAACAAAACAATAAAAAAGTAATCCTGGGTTTTGCCGGTCTTATGGCCAGCGGCAAAGGCACGGCAGCGGCATATTACCAAAAAAAATACGGCGCCACCACATACCGATTTTCTACTATTCTGCGGGGCTTGCTGGATCGCCTATACCTGGAACATAGCCGAGACAACCTGGTAAAAATGTCTGAAATTATCCGCACTACCTTTGGCGAAGATATTATGGCCAAGGCAATTGCCGGCGACGCATCAGCGGACAATAATAATATTATTATTGTAGAAGGCATTCGCCGCATGGCGGATATCACATATTTATCCAAGCTGCCAAATTTTGTTTTGGTAGAAATTTTTGCCGAACCTGCTACCAGACATTATCGCATAACACAGCGCAGAGAAAATAACGACGACGCAACCAAGACATTTGAACAGTTTATGGAAGATCATAAGCGCTCAACCGAAATTACCATTCCCGAAGTTATAAGTCATGCTACTGAACATATAGACAACAATGGCACCATGCAAGATTTGGAGAAAAATCTAGATACGCTGCTAGAAAAATACCAAAAATAATGCGTTATGCAAGTTAATATAAAACGCATAGACACTTCCCTGCCCCTGCCTGAATACCAAACTTCTGGCTCGGT
>CAZLNR010000029.1:0-7694 GCA_964561035.1 uncultured Gammaproteobacteria bacterium
CATACGCCCACTCTTTTACGCGTTTTGGAACTACCGGCAAAACAAGCGCCAGCGACCCCAACACCTTAAATACCGCAAGCATCACTCCAAAATAATCTGGATAGCCCAAATGCCTAATCCCCTCTTTAGCCATTTCAGTTTGCGAGGTAAGCGCGGGCATCACACCTTCTAATAAAAAAATAAAACCTGTGGCCAGCCAAAAACTTATTTTATATTTTTTCATAGATATTTTATAAAAATAAAAAACTTTTTTTATTTTATTTAAGATACAACCGACAACCTGCTGGCGCGCAAGGCATTAAATATTACCAGCACATCAATTAACTCCTGGAACAACGCACCCAGCAACGGCGGCACATAACCAAACAGGGCGCAAAACATTAAGAAAATACTGAGCCCAATGCCGACCCAAATGCTTTCCAGAGCAATATGAATAGTTCTTTTCGCAATTGAGATTACAAAAGGCACTGCAGAAAGATCGCCACCCAAAAATACCACATCCGCCGCTTCAGAAGCCGCCGTGTGCTCTTCGTTACTAAACACCAAACCCACATCGGCCGTGGCCAGTGCCGGCGCATCGTTAATGCCATCACCAATCATCGCCACCACATCTCCTCTTCTCTTTAAATCTTCTACTCTAGTTTTTTTATCTTCCGGTGTACAATTTGCACAAACAACGATTCCAGATCCAGCTTCGCCCAAATGACCGATAATTTTATCCGCATTTTCTTGACGATCACCGGTAAACACATATAACGCCATGCCAATTTTTTTCAATACACCCACGCTTTCAACTGAATCATCTTTCAAACGGTCTTCAAATTCAAACCGCGCCACCACACTGCCATTGCGCAATAATTCAACTGCATTGCGATGATGGACGTCTTTTAATTTCTGCAATGAATACTCGGCCCCGGAAATAATCGCAGAAATTCCAGATCCGATTTTTTCATTTATTTTTTCCGCAACAATCCGCGGAGCTCCAGCTTCTTTGGCGCTGGCCACAATTGCTTTCGCCAGCGGATGCAGAGAATTGCGCTCTATTGCTTCGGCGATACTATATACTTGCGGTAAATCAAACTCGGGATTAACCACCTCAACACTACTTACAATCGGCCTGCCGGCTGTAAGCGTGCCCGTTTTATCAAAAACAATCGCTGACACACGAGATAAAATTTCTAAACTAGAAATTTTTTTGGTAAGTATTCTGTGTTTTGCCGCTGAATTCATACCCCCAAACAAAGCAATGGGCGTGGCCAAAATAAGCGGACACGGCGTGGCCACCACAAGCACGGCTAACACACGTTCCAAAGAATGATCCAGGGCATATCCGGCTGCTGCCAAAATAAGCGTAATCACGGTAAACCACACACTATAACGATCTGCCAAACGGATAAGCGGCGCTTTTTCAATCTGCGCCTGACGAACCAACTCAATTATTTTTCTATACGTTGAATCTTGATCTGCAGTTGTAACTTTCACCACTATAATATTACCCATATTTACCGTACCGCTGCGCACCGCGCTATCTTTGGCTTTTTCTACAGCAAACGGCTCGCCAGTAAGAGATGATTCGTCAATTACTGCATCATCAGATAACAACACGCCATCAAGCGGCACCACCTCGCCTTTTCGCACCATAATCTCTTCGCCAGGCTTTACTTTTTCAATCGGCAAACTCTCTCCGGCCTTGCCTTGATTCCACAGTACAACTTCATTTGGAATACGTTCAGTAAGCGCAGTGAGAGATTCTTTGGCTTTGGCTGTACCATATTTTTCCAGGGTCTGGCCGCCAGATAACATAAGCACAATAACCATAGCCACCAAATATTGACCGCTTACCAAACCGACTGTAATAGCTAAAATAGCAATATAGTCCAAGGCAAACTGCCTATTTTTGAGCGAAATAGCGGTTTCTTTAATTGTGTCAAAACTACCTAAGGCAATAATGCCGAGAGCGATTATAGTGGCGGCTTGATTAATTTTAAATCCATACAACAACAGGCTGTAGACTCCGATGCCTAACAAAATAATAAGCGGCAGTTTAAAAAATATAAATAGATTTTTAACCGAATTTGTCATATATAAAACACAAAAATCGAAATAATCCCATATCCAGCATAGCAAAAAACCCCAATAGATTCAAGGTATACAAGATATAAAAAAATACTTTGTACGGCTAGTACAAAGTATTTATTTTTTGGAATTCTCCAGAGCGCTTCTATAGCCAATATGATTAGCAACAAAAGCGCATGACTCTGGAGAATATCTATTCCTCAAAGAGCTGCGCAACTACCTGGAGCGATCGCTGCGCTGAACATGCCGGATACCGGCGACGAACTGAAGCAAATCCTCCGGCGCATCACGCAGCACACCCTCCTTCCACGCAGGATCGGACCTGAACCACCTGACATTACAGTAACAGAGACAACCCCGACTCACTTTCTCCGGCAGGCTATCACCGGAGTACAGCACATAGACCTCTCTGTCAGACACAGGAGCATCAAATCCACCGAACAGCACCACGAACTTCTGCCGGCCATCATCGCACATATTCATCAAGACCGGCGTATCACCATACCGCTCCAGAAAACTCCGGAGCACGGACTCCGGCGTGGCGACTTCAACTTCATTGCTGGGCATGACAGCTCCCTGATCTCCGAAGAGATCTTGCTATGGGTTTTTCCCTACTATCAACATTCTATAAAAATGCTCATAGCAGAGAAAAATCGCAGATTCTTTGAAATTGTGAAAGAAACTACCATAAGAGACGGTAGCAAAAAACTATACCATAAAACCAAACTAAAGTCAATCAGCGCATCTTCATTTTTTCTTCATTACCTGTAGATTATACTATGGTTACATGCTATAGTTTTATCTATATCGTTATATGCGTATTTTAGTGGTAGAAGACGAAGAAAAACTTAACAAAGGCTTGGTGCAAGGACTGCAAAAACGAGGTTATGCGGTTGATTTTGCGTTTGATGGCGAAGAAGGAGAAAAGCTCGCTCTTTGGAACGATTATGATGTTATTGTACTTGATATTATGATGCCAAAGCGCGATGGCCTAACCGTATGCCGAAATATACGCGCCAAAGGCAAACAGACTCCGGTATTATTTCTCACCGCCAAAGATGCTACTGAAGATAAAATACAAGGTCTTGATGGCGGCGCAGACGACTACCTGGTTAAACCATTTTCATTTGAAGAACTAGCCGCGCGCATTCGCACCCTGCTCCGCAGACCACCGCTGACTGCCAACACAGTACTGCAATTTGATGATCTAAAAATTGACACCGCTTCGCAAGTTGTAACACTAAATGGCAAACCGCTTGACTTAACACTTCGCGAATACGGCCTGCTTGAATACCTAGTTCGAAATAAAGGCATCGTAAAAACCAGGGAAGATATTTTAGAGCATGTATGGGACAGATTCTTTGATTCCTTCAGCAATGTCGTAGATGTGCATTTAAAAAATTTACGAAAAAAATTACCTACTTCATATGCAAAACGCATTAAAACGGTTTGGGGCAAAGGGTACCGGCTGGTTTAAAAATCTATTCCAGCTTTCTTTGTGGAGGTTAACTATATTTTATACCGTAATTTTGGCGTTGATTTTATTTATTTCCAGCAGTTTTATTTATAGCGCTTTTTCCAAACGGCTGGAAAACCGCTTTCGCATCTTCCGCGCCCCTATGGCGCCAGAAATTATTCGCATCTCACCTGTTCAGCCAACTGCCGATGATGTGCGCGCGGATTTAGTTAACTCAATATTTATTGTCAATGGATTATTACTAGCCATAGCCGCTCTGCTGAGCTATTTTTTGGCGCAAGCAACCATTGAACCGCTACAGGCCATGGACGAAAAACAAAAACGGTTTTTTGGCGATGCTTCCCACGAACTGCGCACGCCGCTGTCTATTTTAAAAATAGATTTAGAAAATGAATTGGAGCGCAATGAGCATAACATCGTGGAAAAAACACGGCTAACCAGTTATCTGGAAGAGGTAAACCGTATGAGCAAATTAGTAAACAATCTGCTGACTTTATCTCGATTTGACGAACATAATATACACGATGATCGCCAATTCTCATTATTCAATCTGACGCAGCTTATTGATAACACAGTGCAACACCTAAAGACCATGGCCGCCCACTACGGGATAACCCTAACCATCACACCAAACAACGAAGCAATCATGCTTAACTCCAACGAAGATATAGTGTCGCAAATTTTAACTAATGTAATAAAAAACGGTATTTTGTATAACAAAACAAATGGCACAGTTGCCATAGCAGCGCACACCAAGGATAAACACGCCATTATTACCATTACAGACACTGGCATGGGCATGACAAAAGACGAAGTAAAAAAAATATTTGACCGTTTTTACCGTGCAGATAAAAGCAGGTCTAGTAAAACCAAAGGCAGCGGCTTGGGGCTATCAATCGTGCACTCCTCTATGCAGTACCTGGGCGGCACCGTACAGGTAGACAGCACTCCGGAACAAGGAACTACCATCACTCTTTCCTTGCCCCTATAAACTATTTATCTTCATACTTTCTTCACCACCCTTTTGTTACACTACCTGCATAATCAAAACAAAAGATTGTCGCAACGAGGAAAGCGAAAACTTCCGTGCCTCATTAAGTGCCTTACATAGGTAATACCTATAGGACTTTGCGGAGTTTACCACATATCTTTTGCGCGATACAACGGAAAATCACACTGCCGCCGGACATGTCTGGCCAGCATCTTTGATACCGATTTGATGATCACAAATCGACAAAGGCTGAAACCGCAGCATGTATTTTCCACTCTTAACTCACTAATTTAACTATATGAAATCAAAGAAAAAAATCTACATAGCTGCCTTTACTCTGGCTCTTCTACTTACTGCTGGTAGTGCTGGCATAATCCACGCAGCCTCAGTACCTGGTGGAATTGGCAAAAATCATACAGACAATCTGGCAACTCTACTAGCGCAACGCTTTAATCTTAATGTTGCTGACGTTCAAAAATTCTTTGACGAACAGCGAGCGCAAATGGAAACAGAGCGTAAAAAACTTTTTACTGATCGTATAAACCAAGGCGTCACCGACGGAAAACTTACTCAAGCGCAGGCTGATAAAATTATAGCTAAACATGCCGAACTTGAAACATTACGCGAATCTCTCAAAGACAAAACAGAATCTGAACGCCAAGCTGCTATCAAAACTCAGATAGAAGCCGTAAAAAAATGGGCGGAGGAAAATAATATCCCATCGGAATTCATGATCTTTGGCGGACCTGGCATGGGCAGAGGACACGGACGAATGGGTGAAGGAAAAGAACATCGTAATTTCAACATGAGACCAGACCTGACCGGTAATGCTTCTACAAAGTAATATTCTGTTAGCAAAACACCCTCAGACGAGGGTGTTTTTTATTAAATTGAGTTTTTATTATTTGATATAAAATGAGCCTCGAACCACCGCAGTTACTTGTTTCTCTAATGCAGATGTATCATAACTGCCGTAATCGCTTACATCAACCGAATTAACTGCTGTGACTTGAAAGACACCCATATCGGCGGATTTTAAATCACCCACAGCGCGCCCGGTGCTCTTTGCAATTTCATCCGCTCTTTTTTGCGCGTTCTTGGTAGCTTCAGCCAGCATAGCAACTTTAAGATCGCTAAACTTGGTGTAGTAAAATTCTTCTCCATCATTAGTAAACGTCAAACCGCGCGCTGATAATTCCGATGGAGCTCTTTTTTCCAATTCAGTTATTTTAGAAATATCACCGGACTGCACTTCCACCCGCTGAGTTATCGTATAACCAGCCAGTGTTTGTGAACCATTATAATAATTATATATAGGCTGCATATTGGCGGGACTTATAGACAATTCGGAGGATGTGATTTTATTATCGCTTAAATATTTTTGAATAATATTAAAATCACCTTGAATATTTTTATACCCAACCGCCACTTCCGAAGGACTTACATTTCTAACAAAACTTGCCTTCCATTTCACCACATCGGAAGTAATTTTTTGCTGAGCCGACCCGGTAACGCTAATTACATTATCCAGTTTTTTTGTGCTATAAAAAGCAGCAGAAGCAACCAGTACCGATACTACCAATCCGAGCGACAAAGAAATTCCTAAAAATAACAGTCCTTTATTATTCATATAATGCAAATAATATTTATATATCTATAGTACTACCCCAGCATTAAGCAGTCAAATAAAGCTACGATATATTTACGCAACAAGAGAAATTGCGTTAAAAATGGCCATTATTTAAAAAGCTTGCTACCGCAGCCGCGACCGCGCTATCTCTCATTATCCAAGTATGCCCCTGTTCTACAACAAGAAAATCTTTCATCCCATCTAATTTAGTTCGCTCCAATAAAACTTTCTTATCATATTTTCCGGCTATTATCCCAACCTCATAATTTGGCGCCGGAAGCTTATTCACAAAACTAAACTGATCGGTGGTCATTTCCGCTAACGCCGGCCCCATTAAAAAATTAACGATTCTATTATTTACCCATCTATCAGCAGCTTCTCCTCCCCCGTTAGGAGGCGCAAGCATTACCACCCTGTGCAAATTTTCTGCTTTATGGGTGGCCAAATAATATCGAACCATCACCGCCCCCATTGAGTGAGTTACGAAGTTTATCTTCTTGTTTTTATCTATATATTTTTTATCCAATTCAACTGCTATATTATTTTTAACGAGATTTTCAATTGTACCGCTTCTTGATGGATAGCTTATATTTATTACTCTATACCCATTTTTACTCAGAGACACCGCCAATTTTTGCATTGACAGCGATGTTCTGCCCAAGCCATGCAAAAGCACCACATACTCCCCTTCATTATCTGTAACTGATTTTGCAACAATATGTCTTTCATACAATATAGTCGCACCGAAAATCAAGACGGCAAAAATGATTATATAAAGCAGGTATTGTAAAAGCTTTTTCATATATACTGAGATATAATTATATTATACAGGAAAAATCCGCACCTGAAAGGCTTTTACTAGTCGGTGAACCCCGTCAATAACCAGCAGTTCTCATTTTTGTTTAACAGTAGAATTGGAAACTATAAATCAAAATTCCAAACTAGTTTATCAATTTATCAAAGAAACCCCTGCATCCGATGCTTTTTAAAGGCATTACACCTGCCACAGACAATTTGAAGGTTCTTTATATTATTTGAGCCAAAACTTTGCGATACCACCTTTTTATTCCCTACCCGCTTGATATGACGAAGGCTTTTATTCAATTCGTTTGATGAAAGTGGAATATAGTGATCAACATCAAACTTCTTTATTTTACTGCAGTCGGGATGAGCTTTGAGCTGGCAGACTAGCCCATATTTTGATACAAGCGTATTAAACACCTGCTTACGGATCTTATTAAACTCTTTTCTCTTGATGAGTGGGGCGCGAAAATCAAAATAGTCGCCATACTTTCGTATTAAAAACTCGCGATCACCTTCTGATAATTGATCGGCAAAAAATTGAATATCTTCTTGATATTGAAAGTTGAACTGAGGGTCAACAGGTATTTTGAGTTTGTGCATAATAAAATATTACCACAGTTAATTGTGAAAAGAAAATAAAATTCGAACGTCCAATAAAGGTCAATTCAAAACCCGCATGGTTAGCGGGTTTTAAATATATGCTCGGTTTGCGCACC
>CAZLNR010000030.1:0-5647 GCA_964561035.1 uncultured Gammaproteobacteria bacterium
CTTTTACTATTCACAATTATACAAAAACAATTTATAATAAATATGTCGAGAAAAATTTTTACAGCAATGCTTGTCTTGTAAAAGTTTCTTCAGAATAAATTTTTTCTTTCCTCGCGAGTAGAAAAAATTTATTTACTAATCTTTAATTCAACTGCGCACATTACGTACGCCTTTGAAATAAGAGAGGAGGTGCCACCAATATGGCAGCTAAGAAAAAAGCAAAAAAAGTAGCTAAAAAGAAAACTGCAAAAAAGAAGACCGCCAAAAAGAAGAAATAAATCTTCAAAAAATCTCTCCGCTTAGGAGAGATTTTTTTATAACAATTTAAATTCTGTAGCTACGGGCGGCATATCCATCCGCACCGATACGATGCCAAATACGCCATCATATCCGGGAATAACCGTAATATTGCCGGAACGCATCTGAAAGATAGCTTCAGCGATTTGAGCGTTAACAGCACAGGCGCGAATACGATCAATATCAGCATGCAACAAAATAAAAAATTCCGTGCCAACTTGGGTTATAAGCCCTTCATATTCTCGCGCCACTTTTTTACTTTGCACACCCACACCATACACTGACGCAATAATCTCTTTAAGCGGCACAATATATTTGTGCGGCACAAACCTATCTTTTACAATCTCTGATTCGGCTCTATCTGCCAAATCTTCCACGCGATGCAGCACGCCGACCGTTACCTGTTTTTTACATTGAGGACATAAAAATTTATTCGCTTTTGTTTCACGCGGAGATAATGATACTTTACAAGGCGCATGACCGTCAAAATGATACTTCCCTTCTTCAGGATAAAATTCAATGGTATATAAAAACTTCTTTTTCTCTTTACCAGAAATCACGCCAACAATTTCATCATACGTATACAAATCGCTTAACTGCATTACGTTTGCTTCTCTGCCAAGCTTATCCAAACTATGCGCGTCCGAATTTGAAATCAATATAATATCATCAAGTTTGGAAAGCCGATGGTTCATGGCTGGATCGCTTGATAAACCAGTTTCTATGGCGCGTATATGCGGACTTAATTCTTCAAAACACTCTTCAATGCTATCATACCCCGATTTAGAGCCAAAAATCGCAAACCATGGCGTCCAGGCATGCGCTGGCACAACCATGCATTTCGGATCAATATCCAAAACCAATTGCAATACCGCCTTAGCCGACAACCCCATAATAGGACGTCCATCAGAACGAATATTAACACCTCGCGCTTCCAAAGCCGCATTGATATTTTCTACAGCCTTAATATTTGGCGCTAAAATCAAAAGATGCACGCGCCTGGTTGCGTCTTTATCCGAATAGATACATGAAACTTCCGTACCTAAAATAAAGCGGGTGTGAGAAGAATCATTAGAAAGTTTATATATCCCCTGCCGCTCTTCTGTTAAATTTTCTTTAATATGCGCAAACCATGCCGGATGAGTAAAATCTCCCGTAACCACCACATCTATACCTTTTTGCTCACAAGCAGCCGCAATGTGCGGCAAATCAAGCGAAGCTGAACAAGCGCGCGAATAACGGGAGTGAATATGAAAATCAATTATTTTTTCAGGCATAATACTGTTTCCATTCAAGCGGAATCTCAACCTTAACGGTTTTTCTCCCTTCACCTGTCGCCAAATCAAAGCCTAAAGAGGTTGCCGCTAAAGCAATCTCATGATCTGGCAATGCTTCTTTACTACCATACTTAACATCTCCCGCTATTGGACAGCCGATAAAAGCTAATTGCGACCTGATTTGATGTGAACGACCGGTGCCTAGCCTAATCTTTAATAACGCATGCTTGCCGTTAGATTTTACAACTTCATAAAATAATTCGGCTGGCTGGCTTCCCTTTACCTGCTTATCATACACCGTTGTTTTATTTTTATTTTCATCTTTTACAAGCCAATGCATCAAAACACCTTTTTGCTGGCTTGGCTTACCTATTACTACCGCATGATATATCTTTTCAACTGTATGTTGGCGGAATTGTTCTGACAACCGACTCGCGCCTTTACTTGTTTTTGCAAACAATACCACCCCCTGCACATTTCTATCCAGCCGATGAACGAGGCCTAAAAATACATTACCGGGCTTTTGATATTTATTTTTTAAATACTCTTTTACATTATCCATCAAACTCGCGTCGCCGCTTTTATCTCCTTGCACCAAAACTCCCGCTGGTTTGTAAACCGCAATAAGATGATTGTCTTCGTATAAAACTGTAACGGACATAAAAATTTTACCTATGCGGCTAAACACTCCATCTGGCAAAAATACCAGCTGGCAAAAGACGCTGACTATTTTTTTCTGCAATCGTAAGTTCGCCAATTTCAACACGCCCCCCAAAACTTTTCATTAGATCGCCTAAACTATTTTGATATGCCAATGCCGAGTAACCCGAAGCATATCCGTTGATAATAAAAAACAATGGCTGGTCGCTTAAAATTTGCTTGCACGATTCTAACAGAGGAAGCAAATCTTCTTCAATTTTCCATACTTCGCCTTCTGCCCCATGGCCAAAGGCTGGCGGATCCATAATTATGCCATCATATTTTTTACCGCGTTTAATTTCGCGCGCCACAAACTTTTGCGCATCATCCAAAATCCAGCGCACCGGTTTTTCTGCTAAACCAGATAGAGCTGCATTGTCGCGCGCCCATCCAATTGCGCTTTTTGAACCATCTACATGCACTACTTCGGCTCCGGCTTGAGCTGCAGCTAAACTGGCACCACCAGTATAGCCAAATAAATTTAACACTCGTACCGGTTCAACTCTTTTGGTTTGTTCAATTTTTTCTCTAATCCAGTTCCAATTGCCAACTTGTTCAGGGAAAATACCCGTATGCTTAAAAGCTGATAATTTAATCCAAAATTTTAGGCCGGCCAATGATATAGGCCAGCGTTCCGGAAGTTCACGACGCACACTCCAGTTGGCATCGGTACTGGCTCGCTTAAAGTATGCGTCAGCTTTTTTCCATTCGGATTCAGGTGAGTTTTTATTCCACAAAGATTGGGGGTCTGGCCTTGCCACCACCACTTCGCCATAGCGCTCTAATTTTTCCCCATCACCACTGTCCAGCAATTCATATTCATCGCTCACTGGTGTTGTTAAAATTTTGTATTCAGACATATAATATATTTTAAGGTAATTTTACAATAAACCAACGCCATATCGTACCGCTACGCACAGCAGGCAAGATGCCGCTTTTAACAATCGTCCATTTTCTTGAGGAAACAATACTTCTAAACTTACTTTTCGTAAACAAATTAAAATGCCGAGAGTCGATCTCTGATAGTGTACTTAGCCGACTTTCTGGAAGAGAAATATAACCAACCCCACCTTTTTTAGTTATTTTTTCAATATTGCTTAACATTACAGGCCAATCAGAGTCAGGAATGTGCTGCAAAATAGCTGCAGCCCAAAATCCATCATACTTTTTTTTAGGCAAAGTGAAACGGTCGAGAATATTAGATTTATAAAAATTAAAATTTGGATATCTTGATTTAGCAATTTTTAACAATGCAGAACTAATATCTGCTCCTTCGTACTTTAGTTTAGAGCCAATACCTACAAATAATGGCACAGCATTACCATTCGCACAGCCTATATCAATAATCGCATCACCTGTTTTAAATAAAGACACAAACTGCCTAAATTGTTTTTCTGCGTAAAAAGAATCGGACTTTTGGCTAGTCCAATCAATAGCATGTTTATTGTAAAAAGCGGCATTTGCCTTCTGTACTTTATCTATGGCCATACAATCATTTTAAATCCATTCTAAACTCTGCACCGTAATTTTTAAATCCAAATTTTTCATACCAGGTACAAACAATTTCACGATGGTGTCTGGTGGTAGCTATTAATTTATAGCAGCCAATTTTTTTGGCTTCTTCTATAACCGCCTGTACCAGCGCAGAACCAGTGCCTTTGCCGCGCTGATTCTCACCTACAAACACATCTTCCAGCAACCCATAGGGCTCTTTATGCAAATCATTGTATATCACATATAGCCACGCCCGACCGCACTCTTGCCCGTTTTCCACAGCTGAAATTCTCACGGCATAACCATCTCTTTTTATTTCTTTGGAAATATTCATATCTATAAAACACGAGGTAAAATTTTTGCCAACTTGACCGCGCTAATACCACCATCAGCCGCTTCTAAATCAAAAGTTTGTATATTTTTATGCTTGAGGTTATCTGCATCAAATGTAAAAATTCCCCATTTTTTTTGCTTATAAAATTCTTTCTGCTGTACATTTAATTTGTGCTTATTATACACAACCAAATCTATGGGCCGAGGCAAATATCTTTCTAACTGTTCTATCATTTCACTTACCTTTTCCGGACCAGTCTCTCCGTCTAAACGATAGGCGTTACCCACAACGAACACAAGTTTTGCTTTGGATTTTGCAATGCTTCTGGAAACACCCGATGGCAAAAGCGCGGCGATTAAACTGGTGTACAGACTGCCGGGGCTTAATATAATTACATCCGACTCTTGGATAGCATTGCCTGCTTTGGGATATACTTTACTCTCCGGCTCCAACCATACTTTTTTTATTTTCCAACCTCTATTGTACACCGGATTATCAATAAATTTTTCAGTCCTGATTATTTTACCGTTTTCCAATTCAGCTACCAAATCTGTATTGGCTAATGTAACCGGATACACCGCGCCTTGCGTTTCCACACTCTGCGATAGCGCTTCCAGGGCATATAAAAAATTACCGGAAAACTGACTAGTGAGAGTAAGAAACAAATTACCGAGATTGTGACTGTTTAACACGCCGACATTTTTAAATCGCGGCTGATAAAAAATTTTACGCAACGACTCATAATCGTATTTTGATAAGGCAAGAATCGCTCGCATGATATCTCCCGGCGGCAAGGTGTTAAATTTTTTACGCAGTTTTCCCGAAGAACCGCCTGAATCGCTCATGGAAATAACAGCGGAAATATCCAGTGTATCGGCGTATTGTTTTAACGCTTCCAAACATACCGCCGAACCATTTCCCCCGCCAATTACTGATATTTTTCTTCGCTTCATAGTTTCTATTAAATACCTAAAAATTCATGTAGCCGACTATCAGTTAAACAATTAACCGTGAGATCTGCTTTGGTAAAATCACCATGACACCACCGCTGGTCAAACCGTATCACACAGCTCATGCCAGCATTTTTTGCCGCTTCTAAGCCGTTTTCTGAATCTTCCACAACCACACACTCTTCCGGGGCAACACCTAACGCTTCTGCCGCGTATAAAAAAACCGCCGGATCTGGCTTGCCTTTATAGCCAACATGGTCAGTTGAAACAACTGTATTAAAATAATTTTGCCAGCCAAATCGATTTAACACGATATTTATTCTATCAAGGGGCGCCCCCGAAGCAATAGCTGTTTTTTTATTTTCGGCCGCTCTAATTTTTGCCATCAACTCACCAACTCCCTTGACTGGCAAGCTCTGCTCAGTATAAATTGGATCGCTCGTTTTTACTTTATGGGCCAAGATTTCTTCAACAGAGTGTGGCAAATTATGTATCTCTTTAAAAATCTGCGCCGACTGCACCATGCTTTTACCATCCACCAATTTTATATGGTCTCGCACATATGGCACATTAAAATGCGACACAAAATTTTTATA
>CAZLNR010000030.1:5747-7565 GCA_964561035.1 uncultured Gammaproteobacteria bacterium
ACAGTTACACTTTTAGCCAGATTTCGCGGCCTATCTACATCTTTTCCTAACGCAACCGCCATGTGATAAGCGAATAATTGAAGCGACAGAGTATTAAGCAACGGTTCCAACATCTCCATCGTTTGCGGCACATAAATAACATCTGAAGCAAGTTCAGCAGCGCCTTCATCACCTATGGTTGCCACCAAAATTACCGGCGCTTTACGAGCGCGCACTTCTTCTATATTACTGCGCATTTTATCGTATAATTGATTTTTTGTCATTATGGCAAATACCGGAAATTCGGGTGAGAGCAGAGCAATTGGACCATGCTTCATTTCTCCGCCCGGCACGGCTTCACTATGAATATAACTAATCTCTTTTAATTTTAACGACCCTTCCAGCGCCACCGGCACATTAACACCTCGTCCTAAAAATAAAAAGTTGTGATAGTTTTTATATTTTTCCGCCAATGCTTTTATGGCGTCATTTTGCTCTAAAACCAATTTCATCTTTTCTGGAATTTCAAGTAGCGCTTGCAACAATCGCTGTCCGGTTGCCACACTTAACTGACGCTGGCGGCCAAACTGCAGGGCATACAAAAACAATACAGATATCATATTGGTAAATGCTTTGGTAGAAGCCACAGCCAGTTCAGGGCCCGCATGAATATAGCTGCCTCCGTCGGTTTCACGGGCAATGGTTGAACCTACCACATTTACAATACCGCGCACCAGCGCACCCTTTCTTTTAGCTTCTTTTAAGGCTGCAAGTGTGTCGGCAGTTTCACCCGACTGAGAGATACCAAACACTAAAGTATGCTTATCTATAATCGGATCTCGATAACGCCATTCACTTGCCACTTCCACCTCTACCGGAATGCCTGCCAATCGCTCAAACATATATTTACCTGCCATAGCCGCATACGAAGCTGTGCCACAGGCAATCAATATAATTCTATGTATATCATGCATCTGCGCTTCGGTCATGTTAAGCCCTCCCAGATGGGCTGTACCCTCTTCCAGTTTATACCGACCGCGAATCGCGTCTTGCAGCACAGCAGGCTGATCAAAAATTTCTTTAATCATAAAATGCGGAAAGCCTTGCTTCTGGGCGCTTTCTTCATTCCATTCTATCTGTTCGGTTTGTTTTTCCACTCGCTGATCTTTTAAATTTACCACTTCCATTTTAGAACGGGTAATATCGGCCACTTCGCCATCTTCTAAAAAAACCACATTTTTTGTATACATCAGCATCGGTGTGGCATCGCTGGCAACAAAATATTCCTGATCGGCCACACCAACCACCAATGGGCTGCCTAAACGCGCGGCAATAAGCCGATCCGGAAAATCCGCATGCACCACCACGAGCCCATATGTACCCCGGACTTGTGACAAAGCTTCTAAAACCGCTTTATGCAAATCACCGGCATATAGAGTTTCTATCAAATGCGCCAACACTTCAGAATCTGTTTCTGATTTATAATGATGACTAGCGCCCAATTTTTCTTTTATTTCTCGATAGTTTTCTATAATTCCATTATGCACCAAAATAATTTTTCCTGAACAATCGGTATGCGGGTGAGCGTTGGGTTCGGTAACACCACCATGAGTTGCCCATCTGGTATGGGCAATACCAAACGTACTTTGTGCTGACAAAAATTGTAGTTTTTCTGAAAGATTGTCTATCTTACCAACGGATTTTATAATCTGCGGCCCCTGCTCGGTAAGCAAGGCAATACCTGCGCTGTCGTATCCGCGATACTCCAAACGACGCAGGCCATTTACTAATATGGGTTGCGCTTGTTTTATTCCAAGATAGGCAACAATTCCGCACATA
>CAZLNR010000031.1:0-7328 GCA_964561035.1 uncultured Gammaproteobacteria bacterium
TTAACGTTCTGACACTGGCCAGGCATCACCCCCTATACATCATCTTACGATTTAGCAGGGAGCTGTGTTTTTGGTAAACAGTCGCAGCTGGTCTTTTGTTGTAGCCCATATTGCTATGGGCGGGCCTTATCCCGAAGTTACGGCCGCTGTATTGCAGAGTTCCTTAACGAGGGTTCTCTCATACGCCTTGGTCTACTCGACCTATCCACCTGTGTCGGTTTCCGGTACGGTTATGCATAGCTTAACGATTTTTATCTTTTCTAGACACCTCGCTATCTCTAGTTGACTCCACCCGAAGGCTTTGTCTCCGTCTTGCGACACGTATATAACCAAAATACGCTAGAATCTTAAAGATGTGCAATAAAAACCAAACTATACATAGTGCTGGAATATTAACCAGCTCTTCCATCGGTTACGCCTTTCGGCCTGGCCTTAGGACCGACTAACCCTGGGTCGATTCTCGTTGCCCAGGAAACCTCGGATTTTCGGCGGGCAGGATTATCACCTGCCTTTTTGCTACTTATGCCTGCATTCTTACTTCTTTACACTCCACCGCGACTCACGTCTACGGCTTCAGCGCGTAAAGAACATTCCTCTACCAATTACCGTGGAGAACTTTACTCTCAACTACATTTTGTTTTTATTATTTACAATAAATTTAAAAAATTTATTTTTTAAATTTATTGAGAAATGTTAAACATTGTTAGTTAAAGTTTAAAGTTCTCCACGATAAGTTCGCAGCTTCGGTACTACATTTTAGTCCCGTACATTTTCGGCGCTAAAACTCTTGACCAGTGAGCTGTTACGCTTTCTTTAAAGGATGGCTGCTTCTAAGCCAACCTCCTGGTTGTTTGAGAATTAAAACCACCTTCGTTACACTTAATGTAGATTTAGGGACCTTAGCTGGCGATCTGGGCTGTTCCCCTTTTGGCAATGAAGCTTAGCCCCCACTGCCTGTCTCCTAAGTTTTAACTGTTAGCATTCGGAGTTTGATTAAAAACGGTATCCCGAAGGACCCAATTCTCATCCAGTGCTCTACCGCTAACAGGAACACTTAAGGCTATACCTAGATATATTTCGAGGAAAACCAGCTATCACCGAGTTCGATTAGAATTTCTCTCCCATCCACAACTCATCTCCGAGTGTTGCACGGCTCGTGAGTTCGGACCTCCCCTCTTATTTCTAAGAGGTTCATCCTGGTCATGGATAGCTCACCCGGTTTCGGGTTATATGCGTGCCACTTGTCGCCCGTTAAGACTCGCTTTCGCTGCGCCTCCACCCCAGAGGGGCTTAAGCATTGCGACACACAACATACTCGCAGGCTCATTCTTCAATAGGAACACGGTCACCCTTGCGGGCTCCCGCTCTTTGTAAGTGTACGGTTTCAGATACTATTTCATCGCCCTCACCGGGCTACTTTTCACCTTTCCCTCGTGGTACTTGTCCACTATCGATCACCAAAAGTATTTAGTCTTAGACCATAGTCGGCCCAAATTCAGACGAAATTTCACGAGTTTCGCCCTACTCAAGAACAATAACAATGATAGACTGATTTCTTTTGTATACAGGACTGTTACCTTCTTTGGTTGTTCTTTCCAAAACATTTTACTAGAAATCAATTTTTCACTCGACATACAGAAAGTCGACGCTACTGTCTTATTACCCTATATAAACAACGGTCTGTCCTTTAAACTACAGTTCAAAGTTAATCGTAAAGACCAACCTATTACTATAATAACATTTATATAGTTTAGACTTTTCCCTTTTCGCTCGCCACTACTAAGGGAATCTCTTCGATTTATTTTCCTCTAGCTACTGAGATGTTTCACTTCGCTAGGTCTTCTTTTTATACCTATGGATTCAGTATAAAATTTTCAGCATGAAGCTGAAAGAGTTTCCTCATTCGGAAATCCCCGGGTCAACGCTTGCTTGAGAGCTAACCGAGGCTTATCGCACTCTGCAACGTCCTTCTTCGTCTTTTGGTGTCAAGGCATTCACCATACACTCTTATTTAATTGCGCACGACTAAAGCACTAAAAAGTGCTTTTGCATGTAGGCCTATTGAATTCCTACATGACATCGTGTTTGCCCTGTTAAATAATTTTGCTCTGCAAGCAAAATCCGCTACGCGGAATTTAACAGGGTACCCTATTATTTGTTGAATTGACCAATGAATTGTCAACGTGCTCGTGTTTCTTTCAGAACTTTCATTTCAACCAAAGTGAGTTCAAAAATTTTTTGTGCTCGCTTCGTGTGAAATGCTTTTTTAAAAAAGAATAACCGCCTTCAAGCGGTTCTCAATATATTGAGGATTGTACCACTTGGATTACTGGAGTAAAATGTTAGTCTTTTTTATCATGATTGGATAATCCCGAAAATCGGGAAACTGTCTATTTACCCAGAGGTCCAAGCTTGTTTTTGGCGGACATGGATCTTGCCAGCTGGCAAGACTTTGTTATGTACAGACGATTATAGCTAAAACCAGAAAACCTGTCAACCCCCTTTTATTACCCTATTACACACAGTCCTGTGGATAACCTATTTTACTCTTCCAAAACCACCAAGCACCTTCCTCCCGCGCCATGCAAAACCGACTCTTTCCATGCCTTTACCAGCTTATGATTTGAATCTTTTTCCTTAATATTTTTATTTAAAAATTCAACTGTTTTTTGTTTTAACAATCCATTGCCGCCACGGCCATAGATTATCTGAGCGCTGTGTTGATTTTTTTGAATTAGCTCCAATAAAAAATTAATAATACTGCTCTCTACATCATTAGGGTGTATTGCATGCAGATCAAGCTTAGGTAAATTTTTGTCGTATTCTAAAGCGATAAATAAAGTACTTTCTGTTTCCATAATTTATTTAAATTGTGCCGCGGGAGAGACTCGGCTTCGACTAAAATTTTCTTCCGAAAATTTTGTCTAGCCACCGCCTCGCGGTTTTACTCGCTCACCTGCTTCGCAAAACATCGCTCCGGCGTTCTCGTTTCTCGGTCGCAACACAAACTATTGCGTTGCTCTTATGTGCCGCGGGAGAGACTCGAACTCTCACTCCCGAAGGAACATGCTCCTAAGGCATGCGTGTCTACCAATTTCACCACCGCGGCATGCGTGTAATTCAATCATATAATTTAAAAAAAAACAACCCCGATTAGTTCGGAGTTGTTCTTTTATTTTATTTTTTACCTGCTTCTTCCGCCTCCATGGCCACCGCGATGTCCACCCGGGCCACTGCTGCGCTGCGGCCGCTCAAAACGCGGCTGATCTACGTAACCTTCCGGTTTTGGCGTTAACTGTTTCATGCTTAGATTGATTCTGCCCATACTGTCAATTTCTTTAACAAGAACTTTTACCTTATCCCCTAAATGCAAAACATCACTTGGACTGTTGGTGCGAGTCCAGGCAATTTCACTCACATGAACTAAACCATCTTGTCCTGGCAAGACCTGCACAAAAGCACCGAAGTCTTCCAAACGAACAACCGTACCATCATATACTTCTCCGGCTGTTACTTCATGAGTAAGCTCTTTTACCCACTTAACAGCTTTTTCCATACCCACAGCATCGGAAGATGTAACAAATACACGCCCATCATCTTCGATATCAATTGATACGCCGGTTTCGGCAATAATTTTATTAATCATCTTGCCGCCAGGACCAATAACATCACGAATTTTTTCTGGATTGATTTTAATAGTTACGATACGAGGAGCATACGGCGACATTTCTGCGCGAGGCGCGGAAATGATTCCGCTCATAAAACCTAGGATCTTTGTTCTCGCTTCTTTAGATTGACTAAATGTCTGCTCAACAATATCCCAGCTCAAACCTTCAGTTTTGGTATCCATTTGAATGGCTGTGACACCATCTTTAGTACCAGCAATCTTAAAGTCCATTCCGCCCGGACCATCTTCAACATCTTGTAAATCAGTAATAACTTTCCATTGACCGCTCTTATCGCTGGCCAAACCCATTGCAATACCGGCAACCGGTTTTTGAATTGGCACACCAGCATCCATTAACGCCAAGGTTGAACCGCACACAGATGCCATAGAACTTGAACCGTTTGATCCTAAAACTTCAGAGACAACACGGATTGCATATGGAAAATCAGTTTCTGGCGGGAGCATTGGTTCGAGCGCGCGTTCGGCAAGAGCACCGTGACCAATAGCACGATTACCTGGACCACGCAAAGGACCAGTTTCACCATATGTAGCTGGTGTATCGCTATAATGATGCATGTACCGTTTAGTACCATCTTCCTCCATCGTATCAACTGTTTGAACATCACCTGGCGCACCTAAAGTTACCACAGATAATACTTGCGTATCTCCGCGCATAAACATACCGGTACCATGGGTGCGAGGCAGCAAACCAACCTCGGCGCTTAATGGACGAATATCAGTAATAGCTCTGCCATCTAAACGCTGGTTCTGCTTCAAAATTTGTTCCGTAATATATTTTTCTACATAAATTTTTACCCGGCCCAACACAATTTTCATTACAGTTTCGTTGGTTTCTTTAGCGACTAACATTTCTTTAATCGCATCGCTGAATTTATTTATTAGCGCTACGCGTTCTTTTCTATCCATTTTTGGCGCGTCAAAAATCCAATCATTAACATGGCTAGCAACTAATTGATCAGCCGCAGTTTCAGCTTCTTGCAAAGCAAGTTCATTTTCATTTTTATTTGCGCTTAAATCAAGCTTCTCCTGCCCGCCTTCAGATTGAACTTTTTTAATAAAGCTAATCAGCGCCCCCATTTCTGCTGCGCCGAATTTCATAGCTTTAATTACTTCTGATTCTGAAACATCTTTACATCCGGCCTCAACCATAATAACTTTTTCTGGCGTACCGGCTACCACAATATCAATTGAACTAGTTTGGCGTTCGGTGATAGTTGGATTTATTTTTAACTGCCCATCTACCATACCAACCCGAACACCGCCAATTGGGCCATTCCAAGGAATTGAAGATAGAGATAATACAGTTGAAGCTGCAATCATGGCTGGAATTTGAGAATCAACTTCACCATCAAAAGAAAGCGCAGTTAAAATTACCTGCACATCATTTCGCATTTCTTGATTAAACAGCGGACGAATGGCTCTGTCTACTAAACGACCAGACAACACTGCCTCGTCACTTGGCCTGCCTTCACGTTTAATAAAGCGACTACCCTTAATTTTACCTGCGGCATATAACTTTTCTTCAAAGTTAACCATGAGCGGAAAGAAGTCTATACCATCGCGAGTATTTTTACTCATCGTTGCGGTTGCCAAGATTACGGTATCGCCGTAACTAACAAGACAGGAGGCGTTTGCCTGCAAAGAAAGTTTTCCTGTTTCTACAGACAGTGTTCTTCCTCCCCATTCCATTGACCATTTTTTTACTGCCATACTATTTATTCCCCGCTATAACGGGACTTTCTGCTTGACGTTTTTTGCCAAGCGGCAGATGATTTGAGAGCTACAGACCAATCCGCCTACAGCTGCGTAAACAGGCAGGCCAGGTCTATGTGTTCTCAAACCATCCGTGTTAATTAATTATTTTTTATTAGTATTAAACTGCTGATTTGGGCGCGTGTTTTTTGCCACAAACATTTTCTTTGGCGGCGGCACAAATCTTTTATCGGGAATTAAAAATCTTGCCTTATCCTGACTCAAATCTATAAAATCATCTGCTTCTTCTATCAATTTAGAGGAGGTTGTTTCACCAAATGCCACCACTTCAACCTGTTTTCCTTGTCCACGTAAATAATCAACCAGCGGCACATAATCCCCATCACCACTCACCAATACTACCGCATCCAAACTTGGAGAAAATCTAATTGCATCAACCGCCAACCCTACATCCCAGTCAGCCTTTTTCTCACCGCCTAGAAAAATCTGCAATGGTTTATCCTTAGTTTCAATACCCAAATTATATAGAGCGTCAAAAAACGGCTGTTCTTCTTTGCTCTCTGTGCTCACCACATATGCAATAGCACGAATTAATTTCCTGTCAGCAATTGCTTCTTTGACAATATTACCAAAATTAACTTTGGCGCCAAATAAATTTTTTGCGCTATAATACATATTCTGCACATCAATAAACACCCCTACTCGTTGGTCGGGGTGTTTAAGAGTGTTTCGTTTTTTGTTAACTAATTGAGTCATGACCGCTGGCCATTATGTCCATGTCGTCGCCAACCTCTTCTTCTACTTCTACTTTAGTACCATCTGCTTTGGTAATAACACGGGCAGGTTTAATTTTTAACTTTTTAACAAGCTCTTCGCAGCTTGCAGGATTTTCTTTCTTCAAATAACGCATCAAGTTGCGGCGACTGCTTACTTTACGCAACAAACCACGTCGTGATGAATGGTCTTTTGGATGAGTTTTCAAGTGTTCTGCCAACTCGTCGATTTCAGCGGCCAGAATGGCTATCTGCACTTCATTTGAACCAGTGTCCCCCTCATGTACCTGGAACTTTTTAATTATCTGCTGTTTCTTTTTTTTGTCCAACATACGAGAATATAGCTGTAATTCGTACGGAAATTCAAGCGAAAATTCCAATTACTTCATCACATCTATGATAAGTTAACGAGCTGACCATGAGTATGCTTCCTGGCAGTCCGCCCCCAATAATAACGGGGATTTATAATACGTCCTTAAGCTTACCTTACAAACTGCAAAAAGTCAATACCGCCCTTAGCCTTAAGAAAGATTTACTAAACTAATTTCCAATCTTACTAAATACAAAAGTAGAGATGCCATAAGCTGCCGTTACCAAAAGCAAACCTATAACTGCCGCAAACATAGCTTCTTTTGCCTTAGAGGCGAACTCTTCATTGCCGCGCGCAGTCATCCAACGCAACCCAGCATAAAACATAACTGCTAAAAAAATAATTCCGGTAAATGAAAGTACCATCGCTATAACAGAACTAAGGACCGAGAAAATATTAGTGTCTTGATACTGGGCGCTTCGACCGGTAGTTTCCAGGCCAAACTGAGCAAATGCTGGCAAAACCTGTATCAAATTCCATATACTAACAATGAAAATAAAAGCAAAACGCATTGATTTTTTTAACATAAAATACAGCTATAATATGGAGATATTCTAGCACATCTTGATTTATCTGTAAAAATAAGGTAGAATAATTTTGCTTTTTCCGACCTTGTAGTTCAATGGATAGAACAACAGCCTTCTAAGCTGTGGATCTAGGTTCGATTCCTAGCGAGGTCACGACGCGATTGCGTCGCGACCATTATCCGAACTAGGTATGGGAAAATAGCATATGGTGGCCTTGGTATAACGGTTATTACGTGAGATTGTGGATCTCGCAACAC
>CAZLNR010000032.1:0-7292 GCA_964561035.1 uncultured Gammaproteobacteria bacterium
GGATGATGCGAGTGCGGCACTCCATCTTCACCGTCATGCTTTAAAAACCGCGAAACGGTATCGGCATATTTTTGACGATATTTTCTCTGAGGATCAAGACTGTGAATACGAGACAATAAATCTGATTTTAATACATCCAAATCTTTATTCCCTAAATTTTCTTCAGGCAGCGGAAAACCTGTCAAAAATATATTTTCTTCTTTGACACCATATAATTTCAAACGGTCTACAACACGGCGACAGGGAGCTAAATATTTAATCCGGCTTTTTTGCGGATTATGCGCCACCCAAGCGCGGCTAATATCAGCATCGCAAATCACAATATAAATATCGTTTTTAAATTTATGCTCCTCCGCCATAAACGCAATACTAAAAAAGGTGGTAATAAGCGGAATATCCTTGGTGTTTAAAAAATTAATCAAATCTTTTCCCCAGCCTTTGCCAATAAGCGAATACATGGCGCGCAATTGCAAACTCGGCTTTGACAAATCCCGGCGAGGATAAAAATCTCTAATTGCCTGTAATTTATCATAGGTATTAAACAAAGTGAGGCCTATAAAAGGAATATTGATCAGCCGAGAAACAAATCCATAAAATTTTTCAGAGCGGCGCCAAACTGCAAAATCTTTTGGCGGAATACCCTGGTAATTATTGGCAATTAACACCTTTCCATCTGGAGAAAGATGACGGAGCGGATAGGCAGCGCGCTGATGGCCATACCCCATATCGACTGCGACTACCCAAGCTTTTTTTTCAGACATAGCTAAATACAATTAACAATTTAACTTTAACGCGCATTGCGCTTATTGTTTGCGAATATAAACCCCATAGTTTTATCAAACTTTGACGGGAACACCTGTACGCCAAAACCTGAAACTCGTAATTTTTCTTCAATCTCTTTGCTCTTTTCTCTACTCACATGATACTCCAAAAATATATGTCCAACCATGGACAAATCTGATTCGGACATAGAATCAAATACTTCATATTCCCCGCCTTCAATATCCATTTTTAATAATGATATTTTTTTAATATGATAATGGCGCGTAAAGTCGGCAAAAGAGTACGTGGTAACAAGAAGACTATTTGCCGGTTCGGCATACATATCTTGCAGATAATGATTATGACTGTCAGCCGACAATACCAAATGACGCTCGCCACTTGCTCCGGACAGGGCCGCAGGCACTATCTGCACGCCTGAAACCTGATTGCTGGATATATGCTCGCGCAAAGCTTCCAAATTGGCAGGTGCTGGCTCTAGCGCAAAAATTTCAACATCTTTGTTGAGCGACCTGGCGTACAAAGTAAAAAATCCGGCATGCGCTCCTACGTCTATAATTGGAAACACGGCATTTCGTATAACTTCATCTACAATTCGATATTCGTGGAGTTTAAATATTTCGGCGTGCACACTAACATCGGCTTGGTCGCGCAAGCAAAGACTCCACTGTGAACCGTGGGCTTGAGTGTCAATTTTGGTAAGCATATATGCATATATTTTAAATGAAAAAGCTTGAAATAACAATGGCGCTTATATAAGCGCTTTACAAAAATACATGTCCATGATACTCTCCTAATGAGCTCTAAGAGTATAAGCATTTCGTGCGACAACCTGCTCGGCAAGAGTCTATTCGTCGACTGACCGGTCGACCAACGGAGGATCGTTCCTCCTAACAGCCTCTTGCAAAACAAGTTTTCGCCGATCGATAGCGCGTGCGCCACTAAGTACCACCCCCTTGGTGCTTGGGACGAGAGACCCCCTAACGCGAACGCTATCTGCATCCGAAATGCCGACGACTTTTAGAGCTCATTTTAATTGCTTCAAAAACAATAAAACCGCTGATTTATACCAGCGGTTTTATTGTTTAAAAGCTTTATTTGTTCCGAGGCTTGGAATCGAACCAAGATACACAGCTTCAAAGGCTGTTGTCCTACCTTTAGACGACCTCGGAGTTTTCTCCTTTTGCGCGCATTCCGCTACTAGACTTTAAGTTGCTTGCGCATGGCCAAGGCACTGGACACTACGGTTAAGAACAATACAGCCAGGGCTTGCACTCCAAACAGCATCAGCATATTAGAATAGAAGTAATTTGTCAAGGAGAATCCATTTGGCAAGATAACTGCCAAATATGGATCTATCCACCGCAGCGCAACATACACCAACAGCCCGGTCAGACCAACACTAAGTGCAGTAAAGATAAATGACTCCACAATATACGGACCTCTGATAAACCAATTGCTGGCACCGACCAAACGTTTAATGCTAATTTCTACTCGCTGTGACGCAATCGCGACGCGTATTGTGTTGAAAATAATAAGGAAAGAAATTACCGCGAACAACACCGTGAGCCCAAAACCGATACGCTCTATTCGATTGGTAATATTCTGCAAACGCTCTATGGCATCTTCATGATTATCAAAGCTTTTTGCTTCTATAATAGTTTCGTATTCAGGCACGTTGAGCGCGTCAATAATTTTTTTATAATCTTTAGGTTCTTTGGTTTTAATAATCATGGTTGGGCCAAACGGATTAGAACCTAATTCGTCTAACGCATCCAAGGCTTCTTTTTGAAACTTATGCTGCTCTTTGAATGCTGCCAAAACATCTTCTTTGGATTCAAGAGTAACTTTTGTTACTTCTGGAAAAAGCTGTACGTATGATTTTATTTCTGAAACGTTTTTATCGGTAGCCTGCGGTACAAAATATATACTGACATCAATTTGGCTTTTTACCGACTCTACAGCTTGTTTGGTAAGTATATCTAAAGACCAAAGCGTATTTACTGACAACAGCATGAGCACTAAAATAAACACAGTCATAAATGACAGGCTCAGGTTGCGCCACAAATCTTGAAAAGCAAATTTTAAAACCCTAAAAAAAGAAAGCATATATAATTTTGGCGGCTAAATCTTATATTTACCATCGTGCTCGTCATTGATAATTTCTCCGCCATGAAGCGTAATAACGCGGCGGCGCAAATGATTGACCACTTCCCTATTGTGCGTAACCAAAATAACAGTTGTGCCAAATTCATTTATTTTTTTCAAAATAGAGATAATTTCTTCGGTATTTATTGTATCCAAATTACCGGTCGGCTCATCGGCGACAATAATTTTGGGACGATGCACTAGCGAACGGGCAATGGCTGTGCGCTGCTGTTCACCGCCGGACAATTGAAACGGATAACTATCGCCTTTGTGAGATAAATTAACAATTTCAAGCACTTGCGGCACAACCTGGTGAATGCGGTGTTTTTTTTCACCAGCAACCTCAAGTGCAAAGGCTATGTTTTCGTATACAGTACGCTGTGGCAAAAGCTTATAATCTTGAAAAACTACGCCAATTTGACGGCGCAAAAATGGAATATCGCTTGAGTTGATTTTGGTAATATCCCAGCCGCCAATTTCTATAGTACCTTTGTTGGGCCGCTCTTCGGCAATAAGCATTTTAATGAGTGTGGTTTTTCCCGTGCCGCTTTGACCGACAATGGACACAAAATCACCCGCATCAATGGTGAGGTTTAAATTACGCACTGCAGGCGTGCCAGTTGGATAAATTTTTGTAACACCGCTTAATTTTATCATGGGATCGTATGCAAGAATTATATCATAATCTTCCGCGTCCGGACTGTGTAAGATAGTGTATCATATTTCAGAAAAACACCCAAGAGATACCATAGGTTTATCCACATATTTTTTAATAAAAAATATTGACACAACCTGTGTGATATGGAATAATTTTGTACAAAATAATCTGCTCTTTTAAGTGTTTGCCAGATAAAAATAGAAACTAATTTATATACAAATCGGTTTTTTCTTTTATCGGACAACCATAACTGGAGGGAACAACGATGGGGCATCGGTTATTTGTGAACATGCCACACCTGGTTGTGGCAACGCACCAGACCCTAGAACACGCCGCACATCACATGAAGCAAATGGAACATATTTGCAAAAACCTGCAGGGTCTAATAGATAGTGGCCACAACCACTTTCAACCTGAGCACCGAGCTGCTCAGAATGCTCTCGCAAGCGCCACACGAGCATTTGAGCAAGCAAAGATCACTCTTGAGACCGTGCACAACGCTGAACAAGCGTATGTGGAATACCTTGAAGTTGAGGCGAACGTCGCCACAACTACCATCTCAACGACACCCCCGTCACCAGAGCCGCGGCTCTGAACCTGGGTCGCCCTGGCGACGCGACCCACCCAAGCCCAGCACAGAGCATTACAATGATCTGTGCTGGAACAAAAAACACTCCGTATTTACGGAGTGTTTTTTGTTAAAATATTTTTTACATCATTGGTTTCTTTTCACACATCTTGCAATCTTTTTTATGAGAGAGCAATATGACCAAAGCTGACAAACCAACTAAGACATATACCACCCGTGAAACGAGCGCCATTTGTCCGCCAAATAGTTCGCCTACATCCCAACCAAATAAACCGACTAATAACCAATTTAAACCACCAACTACGAGCAATAAAAATGCTACGCCGTGTACTGCTTTATTTTGCATAATTTGTCACCCCCTTTCTATGCATTATATATGTTATACACATATATAAAATTAGTACATATGTAGTGTACCACACTTTATCTTACAGGATAAGCCCATCTCTGTTTTCTTGCTCACGAGCGCTTAGTATATATACATCCGCATTATATTCATCATTGCCAACAAACTCAGCTTGACGATCTATAACCAACTCCATGGGCCCGCATGCAGCACAACTGCCTCCTTGAGGACATTTAAACCGCTCTAACTGCCTGGCAAGTTTAATTTGGCGCGCTATATCTAAAATTTTCTTTTGAGATGTTTCTAAGTCTGGCAATTCTTTTGGCGTAAGCGTATTACTGTTGTCCAAATACCAATAGCTGGCGCGGCTCGCCTTTCTTTTTTGGCAATGATGCACTAGCAAATGATAAATCGGCAACTGTAAAGAATCAGGATCTTCTTCAGCTTTGCCGGTTTTAAAATCAATAATATGGACTGTGTCGCTTTCGGGCAAATATTCTAACCAATCTATTTTGCCGCACAATATAATATTATCTTCCTCAGACAGCCAAAATTGCGGCAAATCCATCTGAATTTTTACTGCCAAACCAGAAATAGGGCCTGGATTATTTTGCACGCGCCGAAGCATCTCTTGTCCGCGCATTTTATATCGCTGTTCTGTATCCGAATCGGTAAATCCACCTTTTTTACCCGTTACTTTTTGCCAAGCATCTTCAAACGAAGCCATTAGCGGACGAGCGAACCGCGCGTGTTTTGGTAGTACAGACAAAGACTCTAAAACCTCGTGTACCGACTGCCCCAACGCCAACGCCGGACTCATTAACTTTATTTTATGATTTGTTTTCGGGTCGCGATAAATGTTTTTTATATAATAAGCTCGCGGACAACGCAAAAAATCGCTTATGGATGTATGCGAAACCCATGTTGCGGTGTATTTATCAGGCATACGCCGAAAAAATAAAATTTATTACCAAAAACTATTACGCATCCATTACTTTGGCGAGAGCGTCTTCTTCGTCGTAACCTTCGTCCTCTAACTTTTTAAGTTTGGCTGCCTGGTCCTCATCTAAATCAAACTCTGTCATTAGTTCTTCTACTACATTTTCCAAATCTTCAGACGGAATCCCCTCTTCTTCTTTTTGAAAATCATCATCTTGCATATATGTTACTTAAATATAATATTATATATTGTACATGTTTTTTAAAAAAACACCAGAATTTTATTGCAATGGATTTGGCGTAGGAATATGCGGAAATGGCCTACGAACAATAACTGTCAATGCCAACAAACCTAACACTGCCGCCAACAAAAACGGCGCATAGTGCCGAACTTCCAAAAGCGCACCGCCATATAATGGCGCTACAACACTAGCAACCGACATCACGCCGGTTAGAGCGCCGGTGGCTTGGCCTCGCTCCGTTTCGTCCGCCTCTCCCATAATTTCACTAGTAATAGCCACTCGCAAAACCGATTGCCCAAATGCCATACATATAACACCAAGAATAAACACGCGCAAAGACGGATATGCCATTAATCCAAACCCGACAGAAAACAATAAGAACATTAAAATAATCAATTGTTTTTCAGTAAATTTTTTCAACCAAAAATGCTTAAGAGCAAAACCTTGGTTGAACGCAATAATCAAACCGACACCTGTAAAAAATAATCCGGTTTCATACGCGCCAAAACCAAACTGTTCCATAAGATACAGCGCGAACACAGCATTGGCACCAATGGCAATCATATTAAATAAAAACCAAATAATATACAACCGGCGCAGCTTAAGATCTTGCAAAGCAACCATAATCGGCTTAACTGGATTCCAATGAATCTGCTTGGCGCGATCAAGATTTTTGTTTGTTTCCGGCAAAAAGAAATATGCCAAAATAAAATTTAAAAGCGACAAGCCTCCCACAAACCAAAACGGAAAAGCGGTGGATACTTTGCTCAACAACCCTCCAATGAGAGGACCTACCAAAAATCCTAAACCAAATATAGCGCCCACCATTCCCAAATTTGCAGTTCGATCTTTTGCATCTGTAGACAGATCTGCAATCGCGCTTTGAGCTGTCGAAAAATTACCAGCTGCCAACCCATCTAAGATTCTACCCAAGAAAATAAACAAAAGCGACGGCGCCCCGGCAAACACAAACCAACCTATTGAAGTGCTCAAAATACTAGCCATAAGTATAGGGCGACGACCATATTTATCGGATAATACGCCAAGTAGAGGCGAGCTTAGGAATGAAAATAAAGAAAATACTGAAAATAAAAGCGTAACCACAAATGCGGACACGTTAAATGATTCCACATACGCTGGCATGACTGGAATAATAATACCAATACCAATCACGTCAATAAGGACCGTAAAAATAATAATTAACTTTTCTTTAGACATATTTGCAAATATATTAAATCTATTTTTTTCCCCAGCGCCACTCTGGCTTTTCACCGGTATAGTAACAGACACCAATAAGCGCAGCGGTTGAAATAATACATGGTAAGGCAAATTTTATCAGAGTATCACTCACCGAATGAGAAGCTGTGTCTACACGCCTAAAAATTATCACGTTACCGACCGCATACACAGCAAGCACAACCCAACCTTGCCAAGTGCTTGGCCGCCACCCCCAGCCATAATTTTTTGCTACAAACCACAATTTGACAGGTTTTTGCATACTGATAAATTTAAAAACTAGAGCCCCCTGTCAGAATCGGACTGACGTTTACGGTTTACGATACCGCCGTTCTGCCACTGAACTAAGGGGGC
>CAZLNR010000033.1:0-6756 GCA_964561035.1 uncultured Gammaproteobacteria bacterium
GCGGAGAGGGAGGGATTCGAACCCTCGGTGCCTTGCGGCACACAGCTTTAGCAAAGCTGCACAATCGACCACTCTGACACCTCTCCAGGTGTGTTTGGCGGAGAGACTGGGATTCGAACCCAGGGTCCACTTGCGTGGACTACGGTTTAGTAAACCGTTGCTATCGACCGCTCAGCCATCTCTCCAGTGTGTTTTGGTAGAAACAGTGTATCAAAAAATCGTATAAAGTCAATCTGATTATAGGTTTTCCAAATCAAGCACTTGGTCAATCGTAATCTGTTCTACAAATTCTGGTACGTGGCTTACCAATATAATAGCTCCTTCAAATTCATCTAGCGCTTTGGCGATAATTGGCAGATGTCGGAAATTAATATGGTTGGTCGGTTCATCCATAATTAACAATCCTGGTTTTTGCAGTACAAAACGTGCGTAACACAATAGGCCTTTTTGTCCTTCGGATAACGACCCAACTTTATTTTTGAGCAGTTGCGCCGGTAAAAGAAATTGAGCGGCAGTGGCAAAGATTTCTTGGTTCCATGGATTAGGCATCATTTCTTCCAGAGCTTGGTAGGCAGTTTTTTCAAAATCAAGCCCAGAAAAATCCTGTCTATAATAACCGACTCGAATGTCAGGAGAAATGGTCGCGCCTTCTTCGGTGCCGTGAGCCAACGCATATAGCAAAGTGCTTTTACCAATGCCGTTGGGCCCCTTTAAAAGCAGACGCTGTTTTTTGCGTAAAGAAATAGGCGGAAGCAATGTTTTGCGAACAGGTTCGTTGTTAATCATAACGCCGACCGATTTTATTTCCGCCATTGGTCCGATAATCTCAGTCTGAGAAGGTATGGTAAATTCATTGATAGTTTTGTCTTCTTGGCGTTCGTCAACCATGTTTTCTTCTGCATCTTCCACCTGGTCTCGCAGTTTGCTGGCTAATTTTCTCATCTTACCGCCTTTGTTAGCAAAAAAGTTTATTTTATCTTTGCGGTCCTGAATGCTTTTGCGGAGCTGTGCATTTTTCATGCGTTCGCGTTCAATGCGTGCTTCGATCTCACCAAGTACGTTATAGTAGTCGCCAACGTACTGCTCTATTTTTTGAGTATATGAATCAAGGTACAGTACGCCGTCGGTAAACGCGTTTAAAAAATTCGCATCATGAGAAATGACTAAACAGGTTTTTTGGTACGAGATTAAGAATTGAGTGAGATGTTCTATACCGGCAGTATCAAGATTGTTAGTTGGTTCATCCAACAGTAAAATATCAGGCTGTTGAATAAGCGCGTAGGCGAGCAATAAGCGTGCCTGCTGGCCTCCGGAGAATTGTTTTATTTTTTTATCCAAAGGCGCCGTTAGATGAACGACTTCCATAATATCGGCAATTCGTTTTGGCAGATCGTACACTTTTTTCTCGAATAACTGGCCAAAAAATTCTTCCACGGTTTTTTCCAGATTTTCAGGTTTCATGACTTGGGTGGCAATGGCTATGGAAGAGCCGAGGCTGATATTTACCTGGCCGACCTCTGGTTTTAAATCGCCGGTTATGAGCTTAAAAATAGTGCTTTTTCCCGCTCCGTTTTGTCCCATGATGGTAATTTTGGAGTTTTTACGCACCGAAAAATTAGCCTCTTCAAGAATCGGCTTGTGGGAATTGTAAGAAAAAGATACGTTGTCAAAACTTATAATGACGTTTTCTTGTGCCATATATGCATAATAGATGGCTTATTATAGCAGATAATAGGGGAGGGGTCAACAATGCAATTTGTTAGACAGGCTTTGTAAAAAATGTTATAGTTTTATATAGAGTTTATCGTTTCGGCAATGCAAACAAACCAAATTTCTTTTGAGCGTAAAAAAACATTTGACGCCGTGCGCGCTATTGCAACTATAGCCGTTTTTTTATTTCATGCGGGATATTTATTGCCGTTTCGGGATAGTAATCATCTGAATCGGTTTTCTTCTGAGACATTTATTAATTTACATCGTTTGGTGTATATATGTGGCACGGTTGGTGTAAGCATTTTTTTTGTTCTGAGCGGATTTTTATTGTTCTATCAGTTATATAAAGAGCAGCAGGTTTTAGATTGGAAAAGGGTTAAGCAGTATGCGTATAAGCGCCTAACACGTATTTTACCCTTATACTACGCATCAATTGTGATTATTGTGTTGTTTTTACGGCCTTATATTCTGGGTATGCCCGGAGGTTTAGCGGCTCTATTTGATAATTTTTTGTTCTTTCGTCGTTTTCATGCAGAGGGCGCGCCAAAGATTACAATTAACCCTGTCTACTGGTCTCTTGTTATAGAAATGCATTTTTATTTTCTATTGCCAATTTTTTATTACTTATTCTATAAAACACAGAGAGTATTTTGGTTTTTTCTGCCTGTGGGCATGGGAATTCTATATCGATTGGCAGTTATTTTTTTTGTTGCAGCGCCCTCTTCTCAGATATTGCGTTTAACACCGGCAAACTTTGATTTTTTTGCATTCGGTATGCTTGGCGCTTATTTGTATGTGAAGCGATATTCTTGGTTGGGTTGGTTTAAAAAAGGCTTGGTTCAAGCTGGGTCTCTGGCTCTTTTTCTTGTGTTTATATATTTTTACGATCTTGATTTTGGAAAAACAGCATCCTATGTTTTTATGCCGGTTATTTTTGGGCTGTTGGCCGTGGTTTGTATGCTATCCTTGCTAATGAACGAAGATACAAAAATTTCTAGATTTTTAACGAGCGCCCCGATGCTTTTTATAGCTAAAATTAGTTTTAGCATATATATCTGGCATGCGATTGTTATTGAGTGTGTAGAAAAATTGGCCATGACTAGCACGCCTAAGTTTGTTTTAGATGTAGTGTTTACGATTATTGTTTCCGTAATCAGTTTTTATTGCATTGAAAATCCGTTTTTGAAAAATAAGAGCAAGCTGTGAATATTTGACACAAAGTAGTAAAGAAGGTTAAAATATTACAAAATTACATTGTAAAACCGGTGCGTACTGGTTTATTAATTATTTATCTGTAACCGTATGAAGCAAATTATCGCAAATATAGTGCGCTATTTTATCTATGCTACTTTTTTTGTGCCGCTGCTTGTTTTTCCGACCTCATTTATCTTTCCGTTCGTTGTTCCTAAAATTCTTGCATTCCGTTCTTTGGTTGAATTAATGCTCGGAGGGTATGTTTTGTTGCTCTTTATAAATTGGCAAGAGTTTAAGCCTAAATTTTCATGGCTGCATGTAGCGGTTCTAGGTTTTTTTATCAGCTTTTCCATCTCTACATTTGCGGGCGTAGATTGGTATCATAGCTTTTGGGATAATCATGAAAGAATGTTGGGGTTATTTACTATCGCTCATTATGTCGCGTACTATTTTATTGCTGGCGCCATGTTTAAAACATGGGATGACTGGAAGAGGGCGCTTCGGATGTTTTTGGTAGCTGGGTCGGCTGTGATGTTTGTTGGTGTTTTGCAAATTATTAATCCGAATTTATTGTTGAATCAAGGGTCACCTCGTATTATTGCAACGCTCGGTAATGCCATTTATGTAGGCGGATACGGAATGTTTTTAGTTTTTGTGTCATTTTTGCTTTTTTTGAAAGAAGAAAATAAAGTATGGAAATTGGTGTCAGTTTGTGCTGGATTGCTTGCTTTTGTATCAATGATCTTTAGTGGCACTCGTGGATCTATGTTGGGTTTTGTAATAGGCTCCGCAATCGCGCTGATCGCATATATTCTATTTTTACGCGATTTACCAAAGGTAAGAAAAATTTTAATGATTATTGCGGGGTCTGGTATTATTCTGGTCGGCTTGCTCTATGCATTTAGAAATAGTGAATTTGTGAAAAAAATACCAGCTGTAAATCGTGTTTTTGAAACATCGTTTGAAACTGTTAAAAATAGTCCGCGCTGGTTTGCCTGGGAATCTGCTGTAGAAAGCTGGAAAGAGAAGCCTGTGTTTGGTTGGGGTCCAAATAACTTTTTTTACGCCTTTAATAAGTATTATCAGCCAAAATCTTTAGAGTTTGGATATGGTGAAACATGGTTTGATAATGCGCATAATATTTTAGTTAATACTTTGGCGGTGCAAGGTGTAGTAGGCGTAGCAACATATCTGCTTATGTTTGTGGTGGCTGTATTTTTGGTAATTATCGCAAGAAAGAAAAGAGGCCTTAATGTCCATATTGCAGTGGTTAGTATTGCTTTTCTTGCCGCTCATTTGGTGCAGAGTATTACTGTGTTTGAGAATCCGACTTCATACCTATACTTTGTGTTTTGGTTAGCAATGGTTGCTTTTGTGTCTAAATCCACTGTTTCTGATGAGAAAAACATGGCAAAAAATAATATGCCATCAGTAAGTGTAAATAAAACAATAGGAATGGGCGGGGTGGTAACGACTGGAGCTGTCTTTATGCTTATTGTCTTTATCTTTAATATTCAACCGGCTCGTGCCAATATGCAGACACTGGAGGCGCTTAAGTATTTAAGCTATCAGCCAGAAACAGGCTTTGAGCTTATGAAAAAAGCTCTTGCATTCAGCTCTCCGCATATAGATGATATACGAAGCGATCTCGCTCGAACTGCGGCTCAAGTGGTTGCAAGTGATATAAAGTTAGACAAAGAAAAGAAGGTAGAAATTTTCATGGCAGCATTTGAGGCCCTGCAGTCAAATGTTGCGTTGCATCCATATGATATCCGAAATTATTTAACTTTAAGCCAGCTAAGCCAATCCGGCTATCTGCTTACCGGAGATATAAAATATATTACTGATTATGGAACATATTTGCAGACTGCTTTGTCATACTCTCCAAGACGCCAGCAGATAATATATAATGTAGCTAACTTTAATTTGCAAATTGGAAAAATGGACGAGGCGATAAAATTAATTGAAGATACCATTACTGATGATCCAAAAGTTTCTGAGGGTTATTGGCGGTTAGCATATATTCATCAGTTATCCGGTAATGCTAAAAAAGCAAAAGAAACACTAGAGCTTGCCGAAAAAAATGGTATTGTGTTCAGCTCAAAAGAGCAAGAAATAATTTCGGAAATTTTAAAGACGAACGCAATAAAATAGTTTTTTGCTCATGTAGTGCAAAATATGAATTTTTCCGTTGTAATTCCCGTGTTTAATGAAGAGCGCCGTTTGCAAAAGACTGCAAATGAGATATTTGATTTTTTTGCAAAGCAATCTTCTCCGGTTGAAATTATTTTTGTAGATGACGGGTCAACTGATAATACCCTTTCTCTTCTTCACCAATATGCAAATCAGCACGGATGCAAAGTGATTTCTTATGGAGAGAATAGGGGAAAGGGATATGCGGTAAGGCAAGGGGCTTTGGCTGCAGCTAGTAATTGGGTTGTGTTTTTTGATGTAGATTTGGCGACTCCTCTGGTTGAGTTTGAAAATTTACAGCGATTTATACAGCCTGGTGATCAGGTGGTTGTAGGCAGTCGTCGTTTGGAAAAATCTCATATAGAGAAGTACGAGTCAAAATTACGCACGTTTTTAGGCCGTGGTTTTACTAAAATATCTAATATTTTAGTGCCAAATATAACAGATTTTACCTGTGGTTTTAAATGTTTTTCCAAAGAAGCTGTACAGAAGATATTTACGGTAGCGCGCATTGATCGTTGGGGGTTTGATACGGAATTATTATATATCGCAACTCTCAAACATATACCTATCAAACAGATGCCAGTGAGATGGGCCCACGATGAGGATTCAAGAGTTAAGGTTTTTAAAGCTGTTGTAAGCAGTCTTAAGGAATTGATGGAAATGAAGGCTAATCAACTTAAGGGCCTATATAAATAATATGGAACAGCAAGAGTATATAAAGATGGGTAATTTGGAAAAAACACATTGGTATTTTGTTGCAAAAAGAAAATTCTTAGATATTGTGTTAAATGCGTATGCGCCTCAAAAAGCTAAAATTTTAGATGTAGGGTGTGGTACCGGGGCGGTAATGGAACATGTGCTAGCAAAGAATAATGAAGTTTGCGGGGTTGACATGAGCGACGTGGCGTTGGAATTTTGTCGACAAAAAGGTTTAGATGTAAAAAAAGGGTTAGCAGACAACATGCCGTTTCAAGATGGTTCTTTTGATGTAGTACTTGCATTGGACGTTTTAGAGCATTTGGATCATCCGGAGGCAGCTGTGGCAGAAGTAAAAAGAATTCTAAAGAAGGGCGGTTTATTTATTGCGACTGTTCCAGCGCATCAGTGGTTATGGTCTTATCATGATGAATCTTTGCATCATAAAAAAAGATATAACAAGCAAGATCTTACCAAATTGTTTTCTGAAGATTTTAGCTTATTAACTGTTTCATGGATTAACTTTTTTATACTGCTACCAGCGGTGCTATTACGTTTTTTTAAAAAAATATTTAACACTAAAGATGCAGGCTCTGACGTGAGCGATTCGTCGGCAATTATAAATACTATTATGGCTTTAGTTTATTTTATAGAATTGCAATTGTTTAGAATATTCGGCGGATTACCAGCTGGCCTTTCGCTTTTAGTGGTAGTGAAGAAAAAATAATTTTTACATATGAGTAAGGAGCATAGACTGGTCATCATGGGCGGTGGTGTGCTAGGGTGGTTAACAATGGCAGTCTGGTCTTTTTTTTCATATAAAAATAGCGGTTCTAGCTGTAATTTGTTATCCTGCTTTAATATAGCTGATTTTTCAGGCGGGGTATTTTTTTATTTACTTTTCCTTTTTTCTTTAGGCTTCAGCGGTTTTTACGCGTATAAATTTTTAATTCAGAC
>CAZLNR010000034.1:0-6185 GCA_964561035.1 uncultured Gammaproteobacteria bacterium
GTGCCGGTGACAGAAGATCCATTTAAATAATAAGCAAAATAATTAGCGGTTGAGGTATTTACTCCGCCTGCAGCACCGCCGCCCGAAAGAACTCCACAAGTTACTCCGCCATCCAACCCTACCTGCAGGGCTTCATTAGCATTGTTACAACCAGCCAGAGCGGCCAATTTTGCTGATCCGGATATATATAAATTAGTTGAAGTAACTTGAGAAGCAACTACATTGCTAGCAAAAAGATTAGTTGAAGTGACCGATGTGCCCGAAGCAGTTGAGAAACTTAAGCCCCCTGCGCTTAAAGCACCGGCTAAGACCAAACTACCATCAGAACTTAATCGATTAGAGGATGAAAAAAACTGAATATCCCCTGTTCCTGAACCGCCTTGCAAAGTTAAAGAATTGGTTCCTGTAGCGTTAATCTGAGGATTGGTTCCACCCAAATTAAGATTACCAGAAGATAAAACTGGTATTTGATTACTGGTTGCATTCTGACTAGCTGCAAAACCGCCAACTGTACTTGCATTTATAGCAAATCCAGAGGCAGTAATACGCTGACGAGGACTTAGAGTTTCAAAACTTACACCCGAACAAGACCCGCTTGTCTGAGCTGCAACTTCAACATTCAAATAAATATCGTCATTATCCTGAAAATTAAAATCGAGCACATCTCCCCCTACCGAAACATCTCCAATCCCCGCATTAAATACACCGCTTTTAACCAATACTGTCGTGGTAGCAGGCGAACCTGATGGCCAAACCTTTGTGCCTGAACCAACTGTAGAAGTGCTGTATAACGAAAACTTAAAACAATAGTTTGTTCCCGATGAACCGCCTAATAAATTGCCGCTGGTGTCTAATAATCTACCTTGATAATTTAAAATCTTTGGCACACCAGCTACCGCATAAAGAAAATCCGGCTTAAATAAAAAATAGAATACAAAAAACAAACTGAAAAGAAAGATTTTTTGCAGTTTTTTATTTTTGCAATCACTGTTGTGCCTCCTCAGCGGCATAACTATAAAATTTATACATTAATTATACCATAAACTACTAATTTTTTTTACTTTTACCTGTGAGTAATTTATTACTTTGAATTTAAACTTTAAAAAATCAAAAAATATTGCTATAATGAAACAAATTTACTATGACTACTACAAAAATCATCGCGCAAAATACTGCGGTTCAAGTAATCGGTAAAGCTATAAGCACTTTACTGGGACTTTTTGCCGTAGGAATCATGACTAGAACACTCGGCGCTGAAAAATTTGGCTGGTATGCTACTGCTACCGGCTTTTTGCAATTCATTGGAATCTTAAGCGATTTTGGCTTTACAGCTATTACAGCGAAAATGCTGGCAGAAAATACTTTTCACAGCAAACACCTGCTTAGCAATCTCTTTACTTGGCGTTTTATCACCGCCATTCTTTTTCAGGGTATAGCTCCACTGAGCATTTTATTATTCCCCTACCCAACGCCTATTAAAATGGCTGTGCTTATTATGTCAGCATCTTTCTTTGCGATTTCTCTCAACCAAATCTTCATTGGATACTACCAATCAAGCTTAAAAATGAGCACTCAAATCACTGGCGAACTGCTTGGCAGACTTATGCTAGTAGCTGGTTTATTCCTAGTATCAATAAAACAATATGGCTTTTTACCAGCTATGCTGGCTATCACCACCGCTTCCATCGCATACACAGGGTATCTTTCGTATAAAAGCCCTGGAGTCAAATTTGAGATAGATCGAACTATTTCCAAAGACATATTTCAAAAAATATGGCCTACTGCTATCACAGTCATTTGCAACGTCTTTTATTTGCAAGGCGACCGTGTAATTCTACCGCTATATGTATCACAGACAGATATGGCTATATATAGCGCCGCTTATCGCGTACTCGATATAGTAATTCAGGGCGCCTGGATGATTATGGGAATCTTAATGCCGCTTGTAACGTTCGCTTGGTCTAAAAAAATACTGGATGAGTTTAGAAAAAAATACCAGATGAGCTTGGACTTAGTATCTTTAGTTTTAATCCCTATTATGTTCGGAATTTTTGCTTTAGCACAGCCAATAATGAACCTAATTGGAGGAAAAGAATTCATACATGGGCGCCCTATAATGCAACTTCTATCCATCGCTATTCTGGGTATTGCGTTTGGCAATATCTTTGGGTATCTGGCACTAGCTATTAATCGCCAAAAGCAAGCTATATGGATATATTTTTCTGACGCAATCTTAACAACCATTTTATATTTTATTCTTATCCCTCGTTATGGCATATACGGCGCTGCGATAGCTGCAATTTTTTCTGAATTTTATGCCGGCATCGGACTTATGCTCCTTTCAAATTACTATGCCGGGTTCTCTCCGCACTTTAAAACAGTATTTAAAATTGTTCTGGCCAGCGGCATCATGTCCTGGTGTGTTCAGGCTATTTTTGGGTATGTATCACCAATTATTGCCATACCGCACTTTGATCTATTTATCTCTATTTTAGCCGGAATTATAATTTACGCACTACTAGTTTTATTATTGAGAATAATTTCAAAAAAAACTATACAGGAAGTATTCTTTAAATCAGCGGTTTGAATCTGGGCTTAAAGTTTGTTACAATATCATAATAATCTTCTCTATATGAAATTTTCTCGTTTTAAAAACCTTACGTTTTTTACAGCCCTGATTTCAATTACCCTTATATTTCTATACTTAATCAGGCCTTTTTTCTATCCTATTTTTTGGGCAGCCGTCATTGCCGGTATTTTCTATCCGATATTTAAAAAAATAAACAAAAAGATAAATTATCCAAACTTGAGCGCCTTAGCAACCATTGGCACAATTTTAATTATAATAATTATTCCTGTGGCTGTGTTAAGCAGTTTGGTTTTAAAAGAAACCGTAGAGTTATATGGGTCAATTTCTAATAACCAAGGGCCTATCGTAAACACAGTAAGCGGAATTTTTAACTGGATAAAAAATAATCCTATTACAGAAAAATTGAATATCAACGAACAGCAGGTTACTCAACAATTAACCAGTTTTGCAAAAACTACCACTGATTTTATTTTTACCACAGCAAAAAATATCACTCAGAATTCACTGACGTTTTTAGTCATGTTTATCATAATGATTTACGCCTTATTCTTCTTCCTAAAAGATGGCGAGAAGTTGCTCAAAAAACTGGCGCACATATCTCCCCTAGGCGAAAAACATGAAATTATAATGTATAAAAAATTTACCTCAACAGCTCGATCTGTTCTGAAAGGAACACTTATTGTTGGCGGTATACAGGGCGCGCTTACCGGCATGCTATTTTATATTACCGGCATTGAAGGTGCGCTCATTTGGGGAATAATTACTACGCTTTTTGCTATTGTGCCAGGCTTCGGATCTTATATCATCTGGCTGCCTGCAGCAATCATAATGTTTATTTTGGGTAATATTTGGCAAGCTGTTCTTATTGCTCTGGTAGGCGGACTAATTATTTCAACTATAGATAATTTTCTACGTCCAGTTTTAGTTGGTAAAGACACGCAAATGCACCCACTTCTTATTCTATTTTCAACTTTGGGCGGTTTGGTTATTTTTGGCATCTCGGGCTTTATTATCGGCCCAATTATTACCGCTCTTCTTTTATCTCTCTGGGAAATGTACGAGCAGTATTTCCATCAGGAATTAGAAAACGATAATTAACTCATGCGGCTCAAATAAAAAATATCCGGCACACTGCCGGATATTTTTTAAATTTATGAAAATAAAATCGTATATATCAGCCACACATTGAGGCCCATAATTGCTGCTGCGATCAACCAGGATGTTATAGTCAAAACTCTATTATTCACAAAAGTTCCCATTATTTTTTTACTACTAGTAAATATAACAAGAGGAAAAACTGCAAAAGAGAGCTGGACGCTTAAAACCACCTGACTCAACACGAGCAAATCAGTTAAACGACCGGGGCCGTATATGATAATAACAATCACTGCCGGCACAATCGCCATAAACCGGGTCACGAGACGACGCAACCATGGCTGGATGCGCAAATTAATAAACCCTTCCATAATTATCTGACCCGCCAACGTACCAGTCATAGTTGAATTCTGTCCAGAAGCAAGCAGCGCTACTCCAAATAAAATACTAGCTAAGCCGGTGCCAAGCAATGGCGATAATAATTTATAGGCCTGTTCAATCTCGGCCACACCACGATACCCGCTAAAATGAAAAGTTGCAGCGGACACTATCAGGATAGCGGCGTTGATAAACAAGGCCAATGATAAGGCAACCGTGGAATCAATGGTGGCAAATTTAATAGCTTCTTTTTTTCCTGGTTCATTTTCTTCATAATTACGCGTCTGCACAACTGCGGAATGCAAATACAAATTATGAGGCATAACTGTTGCGCCCAAAATGCCAACCGCAATATATAACATATCGCGATTAAAGATCAGGTCCGAATTTGGTATAAAACCTTGGAAAACCGATATTACTGCTGGTCCTGATAAAAATAATTCCACTACAAAACATCCAGTAATAGTGGCAATTAACGTAATTACAATAGCTTCAATATATCTAAACCCTTTTTTCTGCAACAGTAATATTACAAACACATCCGCAACTGTAATAATCACACCTGCTAAAATTGGAATATTAAATAACAATTTAAGCGCAATAGCAGAACCAATTACCTCTGCCAGATCGCAAGCAATAATCATTATTTCCGCCATTAACCAAAAAAATATAGCTGTTTTTTTAGAAAACGTATCTCGGCAAATTTGCGCTAAATCCCTACCTGTTGCAATACCAAGTTTGAGTGCCAAATGTTGTAAAATAACTGCGAAACAATTTGATAATAAAATAACAAATAGCAGATCATACCCAAACCGAGCTCCGCCTGCTAAGTCAGTTGCCCAATTTCCCGGGTCCATATATCCAACCGCAACTAAAAATCCAGGACCAGCAAACAAAACAAGTTTTCTAAAAAAAGAAATATCACGAGGAACCGGGATTGACTTGTGCACTTCCGGCAAACTCGGCTCTACAAGCTTTAACTGAACATCTGTTTTTTTCCAACCAAGCGCTTCAAATAAGTGAATGTGTGTCATAAAGATACTACAAAAACCCTTTATTAAAAGGGGTGATAAGGAAGAATTGAATTTGTTGCGGGACCCGGACTTGAACCGGGAACCTCCGGGTTATGAGCCCAGCGAGCTGCCATTGCTCTATCCCGCTATAAAATTTATAGCTATTCTGAGCAGGTGAGCGGAATCGAACCGCCATCTCATCCTTGGCAAGGATGTATAATAACCATTATATGACACCTGCAGCGAGAGAAATAGACAGCAATAATGAATGTTAATTCTATTGCTGGATATTTCCGAACGAAGGTGGTATATGCCTGAGCATATGACACCTGCAATGAGAGAAATAGGATAAAAAAACTAGAAAAAGAGAACGGTCATATTCTACCACTATTATAATATTTTTGTCAAACTGCCACGTCATGACCCGATATGCGCCGCACTATAAACTTCACTAACTCCAACATCGGAATAATACTAACAAGAACAGCGGATATCACTTTCCAGTCTTCAATCGACAAAGGAGTTATTCCAAAAAGCGTCCGGGCTGCCGGTATATACATAATCGGCAGTAGGAGCAAAAGCTCAGAGAGAACCGCCCAATTAAGCCACTTATTAGCAAAGGGCTTATACAACACCGAGTGCGCAATTGACCTAAAACTATATGCATTTAAAAACTGAATAATAACCAAAGACACAAATACCATTGTCATAGCATGCGCATCTGTCCTGCCTGAATTACGCGCCCATATAAACAAAAATGTATTAACACACACCGACCATATTGCTCCTGCAACCATCAAAAATACGAGCGATTTACTAAACAACGTATCAGATGATTTTCTCGGTTTCTGCACCATAACATTTTTACCTGGAGGATCAACAGCCAAAGCTAGAGCGGGCAAACCATCCGAAGTTAAATTTACATATAAAATCTGAACTGCAGTTAATGGAAGTGGCAGGCCCAAAATAGAAGCGGTTACTATCAAACCAATTTCTCCCAAATTTGAAGAAATCAGATATGCCAAGAATTTTTTAATGTTTGTAAAAATTACCCGCCCCTCTTCTACCGCTGCAACTATAGAAGAAAAATTGTCATCTGTAAGGGTCAT
>CAZLNR010000035.1:0-3653 GCA_964561035.1 uncultured Gammaproteobacteria bacterium
GCATCTTTGCCAGTAGAAGCAATAATGGCTGTAGAAAGACCTAAGTTTCGAGCTGAGATCGCTACATTGGCAGCGTTGCCGCCCAAAGCTTGGAAACTGTGGGTGATTGGAATTTTACCGGCATAATTCAAGCAGAGCTGGCAGTTTTGTTGGTTTATATCGCATTCCAAAGTGGCATTGTCTATAAAAACATGCGTATCAATAAGCGCATCTCCGATAGTAATGAGGTCAAGCATAAAATTATTTTTTTTCAGCTATATGCGGTTCAGGAATGCAAACGTGGTGGTGTTTGCCGAGTAGTATTTCAATAAGCTCTATCCAGCTGCCTACAAATAGGCCAATCATAGCCAAAGAAAATATTTTGTTTCCTACCCACAGAGCATATACCAGCAAGCATCCTGAAGCGATAATAAACACTGCGTCTTGGCGTCGTTCTGCTTCAAGAAAAACGCCATATGTTAATAAGATTGCGCCTAAGCCCGCTACCACATTTATAACGATGTCTAGCAGGGGTAGAGGCAGTGCGGAAAAGAGGTTTAAAAATTCATTCATATATATTATTTAGTTTGAAATAAATTATATATGTGCGCTGAGCTATCATTCCGGAGTCTAGCTATTCTGTCCATCTATTAATATACTCTATTGCGGCCAGAGCGGCAATAATTCCTTGTCCTGCGGCAATGCCAATTTGTTTATACGCAACATCGGTTACATCTCCGGCGGCAAAAATACCAGGCACATTAGTGCGGCATTTTTCATCTACCATAATTTCTCCCACTTTATTTTTTTCAATCCCATCGGCAAATTGTGAATTAGGAATTTGCCCAATGTGCACCATAACCCCATCTACTGCAAGTTCGTGCACGCTGCCAGATGCATCCTTGTATGCTAGTCCAGTTACTTTATTTTCTCCTTTGATTTCTACAGTTTCTGCTTCATAGATAATCTCAACTGTTGGTAAAGCTTTTACTTTTTCAATTAAAATATTTTCCCCTTTAGGAAAGCCGCCGTTTTGTTCTGGGGTATTGGCAAATTTACTTAACAGATAAACTTTTTTGGCAATGCCGGCCATCATGAGGGCGGATTCAAGGGCGGAATTTCCAGAGCCAACCGTAACGGTTGTCTTGTTTCTGTACAGCGGTCCGTCGCAGACAGTACAGTAGGTGACACCCTTTTGATACAATTCTTTTTCACCGGCGATATTTAAATGTCGAGGGTGAATACCGGTTGCGATAATGATTGCTTTGGCTTCAAAGGTTTGTGTTTGCCCTCCGCCATTTGTGGCAGTTACTGAAAAGTGTTTTTTTACAGGGGAGATTTTTTCAACTTTCCATCCTTCATCAATTGTGACTCCGTATGATTTTACATGTTCGGTAAATTTTTGCGCGAGCTCAAAACCTTGGATAGAGATAATGCCTGGCCAGTTGCCAACTTCTCCGGATAGGGCGACTTCGCCGCCAGTATCTAAAGTGATAACTTTAAAATTAAGATTGCGTCTGGCAGAGTATATAGCAGCAGTTGAACCGGCCGCAGCCGCACCGATAATGATAAGATCGAGCATAGTATGAAATATTAAATGGTGGTTTCACCAATAGCTTTAATTAGATTTTCGTGAGCAGCTTCAGGGTTTGATGCTTGTACAATAGCGCTGCCAACATAGAGTTTATCAGCGCCCGCAGCAACCACGGACTGTATGGTTTGTTCGTTAATGCCTCCATCTGCAGAGCAAGTAGCTTCTGCCCCCAATTTTTTAAATGCTTTTATTTTTTCTAGAACCTCTTCCACAAAAACTGAACCCTGATGTCCCGGATGTACTGTCATAAACAGTACTTCATCTACCATACTAATGTACGGTAGCACTTTTTCTAGAGGGGTTTCCGGGTTGAGAGCGATGCCGGCTTTCCAGTTTTGTTTTTTGATTAAATTGATACACTGAGCAACGTCCGCGCCTGATTCTATATGAAATACCGCACTGGTAATATTGGCTACATTGAGCCATTTATTAAGCTCTGCGATAGGGTCTTGAACCATTAGGTGCAGTTCAAAATAAGCTTCCGATTCTACGCTGTTAAGCTCCTCTCGTTCGCTAAATGATTTGCTTTCTACTAAAATTCCGTCCATCACGTCTATTTGCACTGAAGAATAGTTTGTATGTACTTTACTTAGCTGCTCTTTAAATGTTTCTAAACTGTCGGTTAATATTGCTGGAGTTATAAGAGGAATCATATTATTTTTCTAGGTCTTTAATTTTTTGATTTCTGCGAACCAGACGTTGGTCGCCATCAAATTTGGTTTCAAGAAATTTTTTGACAATGGCTTTGGCAAAATCCATAGATGCTGGAGTGCCAGGAAGGCACAAAATATTGGCGTTGTTATGTCTGCGGCCCAGTTCAGTGGCAGAAAGATTGTAGCCAATTATGGCATACGCACCTTTTATTTTGTTGGCGGCAATGCACATACCCTGGCCGGTGCCACAGATAAGAATACCCATATTTTCGCTATCCTGAGCCACTTTTGTAGCCAGTGGAGCAGCAAAATCAGGGAAATCATCAGTATCTATAAACGCCTCAGGTCCAAGATCTTCTATATCTCGGTTTAAATCTGTTGATATATATTTAAATAGTTCTTTTTTAAGCTGAAAACCAGCATGGTCTGAAGCAATATAAAGCATAAATTGAGGTTAAATTACGTGTATAATTGTACCTTTTTGTGATTTTTTTGTCCACAGATTATTTTGACAAAACTTTAACATTAGATATAATTAAAATACAATTCAAACATCAAGAGTGCAAAGATGCTAAGGGATTTGGCCCAATGCTTTGCCCGCAACCTGTCTAAATAGAGATAAGGTGCGAATACCAACCCTTTATGGGGATGATGATTTTAAAAAATGCAATCCGTCCCTTCAGGGATGGTATTTTTTTGTTCTTTCACAAAAGAGGAGGATGCAATGGTAACGCAAAAAACAAAGGAAACTACACCTGAGACCGTGCGTTTGTACGATATTTCCCAGTGCAACTATCCAAATCAACGAGGGGATTCTTTCCGTAGTTTGCAGGTATTTGAATGCATTGTGTGTACCGCCATGACTAATTGTGTGGTCATGGGAGGGTGGCCAGGTTATGGAATGAGGATAATCTGCCCGAATTCGGGCGAGTGCTGGCATCATGAGATAGAGCTGAAGATTAAGTGGTTAAAAAAACCGCATCCAGCTGTGTATATGCAGGATCTGGAAATGGAAATAGAAACCATGAGAGGCGCTGCTGCTGAGTATGTTCGCCACGATCTTGTTGGTAATCCTGACATGAACCAGAGAGAGCTTTTTTTCGGTCCAAGCAGGATGCCAACTGGCTGCCGGCACTTCTAATGAACATCCGCATTTAAGTTGATGGTTATATCAATCTTGTTTTGAGCGTTGTCCACAACCTGTTTAGATTAAAAACTGTACAGGTTGTTTTGGTTAAATTTTTTGACTAAAATAAGCATTTTTGGTACTGTTTACTAATATTTATCTATTAGTATGAAACGTGAAACACAATTTGGTTCTGTAGAAATTAAAGAGCCGCGTCCGCATAAATTGTGTCATCCTATTTTTAGAGAGCTTGCTAATATTAAAAACAGAGAACTCAAGGCGTTGCTTGAAGAAAAAATAG
>CAZLNR010000035.1:3753-5934 GCA_964561035.1 uncultured Gammaproteobacteria bacterium
TTGAAGAAAAAATAGAAAACAGTGCCAGTGTGGCAAGGCCGGTAGAGCATGTGTTGGCTAAGATAGAAGATTGTCAGAGAGTAATAGCCGAGTGTGAAGAAAGATTTCCAGATGGAAAAAATCATCTACAAATCATTAAAGATATTTTAGATAATAAAATTTCCTCATATATTAACCAATTGGAAATAAGTTAAGCGTATGTATAACTCCAATCAAGAAGAACAAGAAATACTTAAATTTTGGAAAGATAATCAGGTTTTTGAAAAATCTATTTCCAGTCGCTCCCAAAGCGAGCCATATCATTTTTATGACGGCCCGCCATTTGCCACTGGTTTGCCTCACTACGGCCATATTGTGGCATCTCTTATGAAAGATGCTGTGCCTCGCTATTGGACTATGAAGGGCAAGCGAGTAGAGCGAAAATGGGGCTGGGACTGCCATGGTTTGCCTGTAGAAAATATTATTGAAAAAGAGCTGGATTTGGCTTCTAAAAAAGACATTGAAGATTATGGTGTAGATAAATTTAACGAGGCTTGCAGAGCCACGGTTTTAAAGTATGCCACTGAATGGAAAAAGACAGTAAATCGCATGGGGCGATGGGTGGATATGGAAAACGATTATAAAACCATGGATCCGGGTTTTATGGAAAGCGTTTGGTGGGTGTTTAGACAGCTTTGGGACAAGGGTTTGATCTACAAAGATTACAAAGCAATGCATATCTGCCCTCGTTGTTCCACCACGCTGTCTAATTTTGAGGTTACCCAGGGGTACAAAGATATTAAAGATATTTCGGTGGTTGGAAAGTTTAAGGTTAAAAATCCGGAGAAACACCATTTGCCGGAAAACACATTTGTGCTTGCTTGGACAACAACTCCTTGGACGTTGCCAGGCAATGTTTTGTTGGCGGTAGGTGCGGAAATAAAATATATTGTAGCTCGTGTTGAAGGTGAAGATTCGGTGTTTATATTGGCAGCCGAAAGAGCTGAAGCGGTAATGAAAGATAAAAAATATACAGTGGAAAAAGAACTTAATGGTTCTGATTTAGTAGGTATAGAATACGAACCGTTGTTTCCATATTACAAAGATACGCCAAATGCGTTTAGAGTGGTTTCTGCTGAATTTGTGTCTACTACCGACGGTACTGGCATTGTGCATATTGCTCCGGCGTTTGGTGAAGACGACTTTAAGGTTGGTAAAGCTGAAGGGTTACCGCTGGTGCAGCATGTATCCATGGACGGTAAATTTGTAAATGAAGTTACAGATTTTGCCGGCATGGAGGTAAAACCAAAAGATGATAATACCAAAGCCGATGTAGAGATTATTAAATGGCTGGCGCACAATGGAAAATTATTTAGTAAAGAAAAAATTGAACACAGCTATCCGCATTGCTGGAGGTGTGATACGCCGTTGCTTAATTATGCCACCACCAGCTGGTTTGTTCGGGTTACACAAATTAAAGAACAATTATTAAAAAACAATCAAAAAATAAATTGGGTGCCGGAACATATTAAAGAAGGCCGTTTTGGCCAATGGCTGGAGGGCGCTCGCGATTGGGCAATTTCTCGCAGCCGTTATTGGGGTACGCCATTGCCGGTTTGGCAGTGTGCGGGAGAAAAATGCGATGGAACTTTGGTAATTGGCTCGGTGGCCGAATTTGAAAAACTATCTGGCCAAAAAATTACCGATTTGCATAAACATATTATTGATAATATAGAATTGCCGTGTGAAAAATGCGGCGGCACCATGAAGCGCATTCCCGAAGTGTTGGACTGCTGGTTTGAATCCGGCAGTATGCCGTATGGCCAAATGCATTATCCGTTTGAAAATAAAGAGAAGTTTGAAGCTGGTTTTCCGGCAGAGTTTATTGCCGAAGGCCAAGACCAAACCAGAGGCTGGTTTTATACATTACATGTGTTGGCTACCGCGCTCACTATGGGAGAACAGCCGTCTATTCCGGTTAGTGGCTCCGAGCCAGCTTTTAAAAATGTAATTGTAAACGGTATTGTGCTGGCTGAAGATGGTCGCAAGATGAGTAAGCGATTAAAAAATTATCCTGAACCGGAAATTGTTATAGAAAAATATGGCGCCGACGCGCTCCGGTATTATTTGGTTACGTCACCAGTTATGGCGGCTGAATCGCTTAATTTTTCCGAAGCGGGAGTGCGAGAGATGTACAGTAAA
>CAZLNR010000036.1:0-5039 GCA_964561035.1 uncultured Gammaproteobacteria bacterium
AAAAGTATCTTTTCCGTAAAATCCGCAAATTCTGATTTCGATAAATCAGCCGTTGAGATATAATTAAGCAATACTTCGCCTGTTTTCTTGTTTGTTACCTCTTCATACAATCCAAATTCATGTTTCATAAGCGTTTTAATCTCGTTCATGGAATATCCTGTATGGTCCGCAAGTATGCCAAAGATAACATGAATGTATTTATTCTGAGCCAGTGACCGCTTAACAGTAAACTCGCTTTGACATTTCGGACAGAGCATTTTCATTAGTAATAAATATTAAATTCTTGATATTTCCCGTTTACAAATCCGAACGAATACCCGCCTATTTCATAAACCTCTTGGCTCACATACCAAACGTATTTATGCTGAACATAAAATACAGTTCCGTCTTCGTTCTTATATTCCACATCTATCCATTCTCCTATTTCATCAGATTTGATATTCAGAAAATTACATTTTTCTTTTTTAGAATACTCCTTGATTTCAAAATGTTCAACTTTCCGTTTAATCATTCTGCTTTCTCCTCGTTGAATAGACAAGGTTCAATTATAAAGTTATCTTTCTTTGCAGTTACAATTTTACCCTTCACTTTCAATTCGATCAGATCACCTTTGACAGATATCACCTCATAGAAATTGCCGGTATTAAATACATCGTGAATCATTAACGGCTTTGCGTAGTATGTTTTTTTCATATTAGATTTCCCGCTTCACCGCTTTACTTGAGATATCCCTAACTCTTTCAAGCGGCTGCGGGAAGATTATTGTTTGAGTTTAAAATATTCAGCCGGGTAAAAAGCAGTATTCCCGGATTCATCACGCAACAATATATTTTTATCATACATATTGTTTCTAACATATTCATCAATGATAGTATATTCTTTATTTAAAATGATATTAGGAAATCCTTTTACGTATGTATAGCAAATAGCAATTCCGTAACCCATAATAGATTCATTATAATTAACCCTAGTTTCCGGCTCCTGTTTCTTTTCATGCTTATAAAAAGTGCTGTAATCAGATAAATCAACATTCATAAACAAAGCAAATTCAGTAACCCCGAACTTCTTTTCCATTTTTGCTAAACGGATTCTTTTAATTGCCTCAAATGAAGTCATATTCATATTTTCAAATTCAGATATCCAAGCCTGCTTAGTTTCATTTGTATAATTCTCATTCTTACACAAAGCAAATGAAATCAATTCATATTCAATTGCTGTCTTTTCCTGTAATGAGAATTGCGTTCTTGAGAGTGGATTCAATCCAGCTATTTTTTCTGAGGTCAAATCCTTTACTACTTCCGGCGTTATTGTTTGCAGACTTTCCATTTTTATAATTTCCTTCTATAATTTTTAAATAATTTTTAGGTGATTTAAATATCCAGTCAAAACTTACTTTAAAATCATTTACTCTGCCAAGTAAAAAATCAGATCGTTTTATTTCTGTCAGTATCATTTCAAAATCAAAATTAGATTCATCATTTCTTGTTAAAATTTTCTTTTTTCTTTCATCCGTTATTGCTTTTATCTCAGGAAGTTTCATTTCCTTTGCAAAATTATTCCAATGACTAAGAATTAAATCAAAATCAATTTTTTTTTCGGTTGCCTTCAATTCAGTATCATTTTCTATTTCTATTTCAGTTTCTATTTCAGTTTCAGTTTCCATATGTTTAACATATGATTTAGATACTGTCTTACCATTTTTTTGCTCTTTCTTTACTTTTAAGCTGTTTTTAGTGCTTTCTCTGTTTTCCTTGCGACTTAAAGAATATGCTTTACGTCTTTCAGCTTCATTTCGTAACCGTTCATTAAAATATTTACCGGCTATGACAGTAAATTTACAATATATGTCTTCATCATATGATTTACATATGTTTAACATATCTTTTTCAGATAATTCATACTTCTGATGCTGTAAACAAAGCAGCCGGATATATTTTCCAACCTGTTCATCTGACATTGTGAATGTACCGGAAAGAAAATCATTTGAATAAAATAAGAATGCCGGATCTTTAGCCATAATTATATTCCCCCGTCATATAAATCAATATCTTCTAAAAATACTTCGGCTGTTGTTGCTAAGTCTTTCATCATTTCAAAATCTTTTATTGCCTGATCAAAATATTTTTCAGGATAAACTCTGTGAATTGTAATCCATTGTTCCTGATCGATTGAATACAATACTTTTACTTTCATAGTTTTATATAAATAGAAAATTCCATATCTCTAAGAACTAACACTACCGCCGTAACAGTAGGATTATACCTCGCAGTATAATCATTCTTAGAAATATGGAATCTTATATTTTTTAAAGTCTTATTGTTCATACGGCTTTTTTGTTATTTTCAATTTAACACAATTAGATTTAAAAGTAAATACATATTATTCTTCTTTATTAACTATACCGTTTATAATATTTAAAGCTATGCTATAAAGCCAACTGCTCCCCTCTACATATAATCTTGGTGACTTCCATGGCTTTGCTTCTCTTACTATTTCGGGATCTATTCCGGGAATATCAACCTCAATGTTTCTTACTCCCGGGCTTTTAAAAATAAAAGAATACCAACCCCTGTCAGTATCTCCATTCGGATAACGTTCAAAAGTAAATTCTATTGGTTTTAAATCTTCTATTAAATACTCTGCTACCTTAACAGCATTTTCTTCTTTTGTATTAATTTGCGGTTCCGTTCCCGGATTTATTATAATGTTCATTTTAGTTTAGATAAAATTTAAAAAATAAATATTCGTCTCCGAACTGAATAGACAGCAGAAATGTATCTGCGGTCCTGAGCGTGTTAATTTGGTTTGTCATATTACTATACTTGACTTATCAATCACAATATAATTACCATGAAATAAATCTTCCTTTATCATCCAAATTAAATCTTCCTTGTTATCCAATTTTACTCTAACTGAATTTTCCTGAATTTGAATTATGCGAACCTCATTCACTTCTTTTGTGTGAATATTCTGCAAAATGAAAACATCACCTACTCTAAGTTCATAATGCCTTAAACCATACTTTGTTGATTCCTTAATTTTATCAAGGTTACAATCCAGTTTAATTACCTTTAATTTTAATTCAAATAATTCTTGATCTAAATCATAGTGTTTATCGTATCTTGTATAAGTTGTTCGAACTTCACTTTGTAAATCATAAATTTTGTAAAACGCCACTGCAAATAATATTAAAACAGATACCACATAAATAAAGGTTAGTGTTTCCATTGATTTAATTTGTTTAAGTTTTATAAATAAATTTTTGTTTAATTTGGTTTGTCATTTTCAGCGATGAGTAAGATTAGAAAAATGATAAGACCGATAAGTACTGCTAATACAAATATCCCGAGTATGAGTATCATGACATCTCCTTGATTATTTTTCTGAGGATTTGTTTTCGTTTTTCGATTCCGTCTGTATCAACCGGAAACCAAAAGACAGTGTAAACTATCGGCTCACGTATATTCAATTCCGGGAAATCCGATATATCGCTTTCCCCACAAACAACTTTTATTGCAGCACAAAAACAAGGTACATACTCTTTCTTTAAAAAATCTTTATCCTCAAACCACTTCAACATCTTTTTATAAATTTCCAATCTTTGTTTTGCTGTTTTGTTATTCATAGCTGATACTCCTCAGATATAACAGCGATTCATTATTCTTGTTATTTTCCCAATCGGATAAATATTCAAATGCTGACCTTTCGTAATACTCTCTCATTAATTCTTTCCGTCTTTGATTTTCTTTCTGTAGCCGGTACGCTGCAATGTAGTGTTTTATATTGATTATTTTGTGCAGGATTTTCATTTTAATCCCTCCGCAAGTTTGGTAACTTTAAGCCTATTCCTTATTCCGCATTGGTTTTTCAAATAATCTTCAATTGCATCTAAGTCAGGAAAACTATAAATCGGGTCACATTCAATTCTGAAATCAATATATTTTCTTTCCTCTTCATATTCGACTTCAAAAAGGTCTGTTTTGTTGTTTATAATTTCTCGTTCATTCCATCGACCTATTCCCTTTAGTAGCCATTTATTATCATCCGTCTCCCAAACCAATGGGGCTCCCGCCTCCATATACGAATATCCTGTCCTATAATCATTCTTTAATTTTACTGATTTAATATTTTTCATAATGACCTCCTAATCCTGTAAATAGCAAATCTTGATCCCGTTGATTCATTCCGTTTCATTTCCGTAGTGATAGCAAACCCTTGATTTCTAAGGGTCAAAACTCAATCACCGAGATTAGTCATTAAGAATTTTTCAAATGCGAGAAACTTTGTAAGCGGTTTCCCGGACTTGAGATACTGTAAAACTTTTTCTTTTTTAGTTTTCATAATAATTTTTTGTTTAAGTTTATAAAATATTTACCCGCCGTTTAACTCCTCAGCCGGAAGCCGTATGACGTTTACTAATTCGTCATAGATTATTTGTTCGAGTGTGTCCATTATTTACCTCCTTTCTCGTTTAAGTATTTGTTGAAAACATCGTTAACAATTAGAAGTTTAACCATTACCTGTATTGTTTTAAAAATTTATCAATATCAAACCACATTTTAAGTAGTTTATTACAGTCGGTTTTTATTTCACCCTCGAAATCAATATCAAACAAATATGCTTTTTGAAGTTCCTCTAAAAAATATACTGCCTTTTGTAAGTCCTCGAATTGTTTATACAGTGTATCATACTTTTCTTTAGGAGTTTCTCCTTTAGTCTTTTCTAATATTAGATTTATATAGTTTTGCATAATGGTTCAATTTTGATTAATGTTATTTCATTATCTTCTCCAAACTCAGATAATAAATTTATAGCAATATTGCCACTAAGTCTTTCATTTTTAGCTTTTACTTCGGCAATTTTTTTCGTGTATATATGTTGCCAAGTGTAAATTTTTTCTTTAGCATTTGTAATCTCTACTGTTAATTTTTCTTTACTCATTTCTGTCCAGTTAATTTTTTTAAATTATAATAATCCTTGATTGCAATAAGTCTGTGAATCTCATTCACATTGTTTTCAGTTGCAAGTATATACATAAT
>CAZLNR010000037.1:0-4693 GCA_964561035.1 uncultured Gammaproteobacteria bacterium
CCGTCATAACTAGTGGTGTTGAGGTAGTAACTGGGTCTACAGTCTCGGTTGAGGTAGGTGCGGTACTTGTGCTTATTATATCCATTAATACAGAGGAAGTCGAGGTTTCTTGAGAGGCAATATATGTGCCTCCTCCAGAGCCTCCAGATGATGGCTGGCTTATTGGGCTAAGAATAATGGGCCATGATTTGCCTAGTAAGGCGGGTACGGCATGTTTAGTGCTAAACCAATCTATACCATCGCTTGACCATGGGCTTGTATAATATCCGTTATTGCCCAAGGTGGCAACTAGGGCAGACCAGGGGTTTTTTTGGTTACTATTTGTCCACTGTAATTGTCCTTCTCCTAGTGCGTTTATGCCGTATAATGCCCAGCTGGTAGTAAGCGGGTCAGAAGTTGTGCCAAAGCCTGTCCAGCCCCCATCTGTAAGCTGAGTTGTATGTAAATAAGTTTTGGCATTTTGAAATATTGCATCATCTATAGCAACACCAAAATTTGCAGCATATTTTAATGCGTTAATGGCTGCGCCGGTAACATCCTGTCCTGGCCATCCGCTCCAAGTAAACGCGCCGTTAGTCTGCTGGTCAGAAATAATTGTTTGTATGGCAGCTTGAACAATTGCGCTGTTTGGATTTTCATCTGTGGCCAGAAGAGCGATGGTTATAAAGATGTCATCATTGATTCCGTTTTGTCCAACTATTCCACCGGCAAAACATTCAGTGCTAATCTTATTTTTTAATTCAATAATTTTTGTATCAGTTTTGTTTGTGCCAGCGGATAATAATCCCAAAATATGCCTCGGATATTCAGCACATACATTTAGAGTTTCGCTGGTTGAGGTAACGACGGTGCTATATAGATAATCATACAAAGAAGCGGTTGAAGTGCGTACGTCATTTGCGTATGTGCCGTTTGCGCCAAATGACATGGCCGACCAATCAGAATTCTGTAAATCCATAATAGCGCCATTTTCCGTTTGTTTTGACCGCAAGAAGGTTAGAATTTTTTGCACCGTATCAGAGATTTCATTGCCAGATACTGCTATAGTTTGACCTCCACTAGCACCGCCGCTGTTATTTGAGTTTTCGGTTGGAGTAGTAGTTGTACTGCTAGTAACAAAAACCGCAGGTTCGTTTACAGTGATGTCTAAAGGACTCCATTTGGTAAAATCATGAAAGTTTAATTGGTATGTGCCAGTGGCTGTAAACATATAATCTATAGCGCCATTTGCATCCGTTTGAGTGCTGGTAGCTACTATATATGCATCCCACCAGCCGGTTGAGGCAGGGTTTGGCACAGATATGTCTATGATATTATTGCCATCCAATATCCACGGTTCTATAAGATTATCGTATTGATATCGCCAGGTTTGTATGGTGGTAGTTGTGCCAAGCGAAAAGGTGTTGGTGCTAGCGGTGATTTTCCATGGATTGGAAAAATAAATATAAATATTTTCTCCGCCATGTAGAGTATATGAATCCATGCCAACATTAGGATATGCATTGTTTACCACAAAATTCCAGTTATAGCAGGCGTTTTCGGTGCTAGATGCAGTAGGAAAAGCTAAGCAAGCAAGATAGAAGCTGTTAAATGCTTGGTTATACTGCGCATCAGAAATACTGAAAGCATCGCTGGCTTGATCTGCCAAAACTAACGCCGAAAAAACAGTTGGTGAAGCAAGCGGGTAATCAAGATTATTTATGGAATCATGATATACAGTGCTGGTTAGAGCAATAGGGCCACTCCAAACCAAATTATTCTGGTAGCGGATAAAAAGAGTTGAGCTCGGCAGTTCAGTTGGGCTGGCAGGGATTGCCGGGTCGGCCAGTTGAGCCGTAGATGAAGCGGTGTCTATGGTAGTAGTTGTGTCGGCAAACACCGGGGTTATGCCTGCAAAGATGATTAAGAGAAAACTGTATACGGCTAATTGGATTTTTAATTTCATATTATTTATTTTCAAATTTCCAAGTAATAGAATCGTTGAGTTTAATAATATAATTTGAGACTCCGACTTTTGCTTCTTCGTTATTGATATATAATGTCCAGTAGTATCCGGTGCGAGGACTGTTGGAGATTCCGTTTATTGATTCTACAAAGTATCCCAGGCCCGTAAATTTTTTTGTTGTAAATGATAAGATTTTTTGTTTTTGTAATTCGTTCATGGCGTCGTAGATGGTGCTGTTTTGAGCGGTTGCGGCGGTGATTGTTTTGCTGTCAATTGTTAGGGTAAATGATGTAGATTGGAATGGTGTCGGCGATGTGGTTGTTGGGGTGCTGGTTAGTATTTCAGCGTCTATGATTGGGGAAGGGGAAGTGGTGTTTTTGGCAGTGCGTGTCGGCGCTTGGGTAAGGGTGGTGTTTGAAACAATCGCTTCGTTTGTCTGTGTGGTTGAGGTTGGATTAGGGGTGGCGGGAGCCTGTTTTATCTGCGGTATCGGTATTAACAGGTATGAAAAGGCAAATACGGTGATAAAAATTATAAGACCAGTAATGCGATGAGTATATTTATTCATATAAAAATAAAAAATCTTTACCGAGCGGAAAGATTACAAAAAATTGTGTCCTGCTCGGGTGCGCGAATGACGTGAAAACACGCCGTTCGTATATCTGAAGATCGGACTGCCGGTGTTAAAACCGGATTACCGTTGCGGCACAGTGGAGGAATCTCACCTCACTTCCACAGATATATTATTAAATTGTATACTCAGCCTAGCACCTTATTCATTTTTCTGTCAAATAAGCTTGTGGACAAAGAAGCGTCTTGGGGTAGGTTTTTACAAAAAACCTACCCAAAAAAAATCTTGCCAAACAACAGGAGGGCTAATCGGTGTCTGCCGACACAGTGCGCTTGCAGATGGGGCAATCACGCACCACCACATCGCTGAAGATAGCCCCTCTTCGTTTTTCCCCTAGCCTGCCTGGACAAGGCGGCTTGCCATCTGTTCGGGGAAAATTCCTACAGAACTGATCTCGTGCCGTTTGCTGTAGTCTTCTGCCGGTTTTTGGTTTCGACAAGTGATCCTTCCTTCCTTGGGCACTAGAATATCTTATTTATTTTTTTCGCGCAAGTAACAGTATTAAGCAGTAGTTTGGCAACCGTCACAGGGCCAATACCGCCAGGGGTTGGAGTAATAAAGCTTGTTTTTTTAGAAACAGATTTGAAATCAACATCGCCGTTCATTTTTCCGTCTACATATACAATGCCGGTATCTATCACAATCGCGCCTTTTTTAACCATATCAGCGGTGATAAGATTTTTTTTGCCTACAGCCGAAATTATAACATCGGCACCAAGGCACTTCTTTTTGGTATCAGTAGTTTTGTGGTTGCAGGTGGTAATACTGGCCAATTCGTTTACCAGCATGATGGCAAGTGGTTTGCCGACTAAAGCGCCTGTGCCAATCATGGTAATGTTTTTGCCGGCCAAGCCGCATTTAATTTCTTTGAGTGTATGGATGACAGCCCATGGAGTTGGCGGTTCAATATGATTTGTTTTCATGACCAATTTGCCGATGTTGGTGTCAGTAAGGCAGTCTACATCAACATTTGGATTTATGGCGTTTAGAACTTCAGGAACATATAATCTTTCAGGGAGGGGTAATTGTATGATAAGACCGGTAATACGCGTATCTTTTTGTATATTTTTAATTTCACTAACCAAAACATCTTTGGCAATATTGGTAGGGAATTCATATAAGGCAAAATTGATGCCAGCGCGCTCGGCAGCTTCTTTTTTTCGTTTAATATATAAGCGTGAAGGCTTGTGGTTGCCAACTAAAACCACGGCCAGAGTAGGGGTAATTCCGCGTGTTTTGAGTTTGGTTGCTTCCTGGGCAACCTTTTTTTCAATTTTTGCGGCAATTGCTTTGCCGTCTATAATAGTAGTCATGGCAAAACAATACCATAGATATGGGTTTTTCGCAAGAATGGTTGTTTGACCAAATGGGTAATTTTAGCTAAAATACTCATGTTATTTTATCTATATGAAAAAAAATACATCGTGGGGTGGTGTGGCAAAGTGGTATGACTCATTGCTGGAAAAAGATTCAGATTCTTTTCAGCAGAATGTTATTTTACCTCATTTGACTAGGTTGCTTGATCTGCGTCCAAGCGAAACAGTATTAGACATTGCCTGCGGACAAGGTTTTTTTTCCAGAATTTTTGCAGCTAAAGCCAAAGCGGTAATCGGCTGCGACATATCTTCCGAATTGATTGGTTTGGCGCAAAAACATAATACTAAAAAAGTTGCGTACCATGTTTCGTCTGCCGATGATTTGCGTTTTTGCGCAGATCATTCAGTTGACGCGGCAGTAATTGTTTTGGCGCTGCAGAATATAAAAAATGTGGATGGTGTATTTAAAGAATGCGCTCGAGTACTTGCGGAGCGGGGGAGATTGGCAATCGTGCTCAACCATCCAGCGTTTAGAGGCCCAAAAATTTCCAGTTGGGGATGGGATGAGGCGGCCAAAGTTCAATATCGCCGCATGGATGAGTATTTGTCGGAAGTGCAGACAGAAATAGATATGCATCCGGGAAAAAAACAATCTGAAAAAACCGTTTCGTTTCATCGTCCGTTGCAATGGTATATGAAAATGCTTGCTAAACATCATTTTGCGGTCACTAAATGCGAAGAATGGATTTCGCATCGCGAACCAACCCGCGGCCCTCGGTTTGCAGCCGAGGATAAAGCGCG
>CAZLNR010000038.1:0-4254 GCA_964561035.1 uncultured Gammaproteobacteria bacterium
GAAGATAGTAAAATTTTAAACTACCAAAGTTATCCGACTATCAAATTTGAAATCGCTGTCTAGCATGCCTTTTTCTCTTATTGCCGCAGTGGCAAAAAACAACTGCATTGGAAAAAATAACAAAATACCTTGGAATGTTCCCGAGGATTTTCAATATTTTAAAAAAACAACCCTGGGTAAAACATGCCTGATGGGACAAAAAACGTTTGAGTCTATTTTGGGATATTTAGGAAAACCATTACCAGGCCGCCAAACCGTTGTTATTACTCTTGATACCACATTCAAACCGCCCGAAGGCGTACGAGTTTTTTATTCTCTAGATGACGCTTGGGAAGCGCTGAAAAATGAAGATGTATTTATCTGCGGCGGTGCCAGCATTTACAAACAAACACTTGATCGTGTGGATACGCTATACATTACCTGGATAGACCAAGAACCAGACGGTGATGTGTTCTTCCCTGCCATTAACCCTGCTATTTGGAAAGAAACTTGGCGCGAAGATCATGACGGTTTTGCTTTTGTTACATACACTAAAGATCATACTTCTTAATTTGTATTCTACATTATGTTTATCATGATAGATGGTATAGAGGGAGGCGGAAAAAGCACTATTATGGAGACATGGAAACAGTTTTTACTTGGAACTGGTAAAACGATTTTTGATTTAAAAAAATACTGCCAAGAAACAGGTTCTATACCAGACTATAGCGCCATACAACCATACGACGTAATTTGCACAGCTGAACCAACCTATTTTGGCATTGGTAAAATAATTCGCGAAGAACTGATAAAAAACGGCACTGCCTACCCCGAAACAGCTATTGCCCACGCCTACTCTCTAGATCGGTTGGTTATGTATACGAAAATTATTATTCCAGCAATTTTGGATGGAAAAATTATTATCCAAGACAGAGGGGTCTCTACCTCTCTATGCTACCAGGCTTTAAGCGGTAATCTTACTTCCGACATGCTAGCAGGCCTGCCTGGAAATACCCTTGCCTTGCAACATCGACCGGATTATCTGGTGCTTACCGATATGAGCCCCGAAACTGCCCAGAAAAGACTGACTACCCGCTACGATAAACAAGATGATGCAATCTTTGATAAAATGGATTTTCAGCAAAAAGCCGCAGCACGATATAAAGCAAAGGAATTTACAGATTTGTTTACCAATCGCGGTACGCAAGTGGTTTACTTGAATACTGACGTTGAAATTGATACAATGAAACAGGCGGCTACCAGCCTGCTTTCAAATTGTCTTAAACTTACATAATTCATATTATGCTTAAAAATTCATCGGAAATTATACACGAAAGTTGGAGCGTATATAAAAAAAATTGGAAAACTTTAATACCATTCATGATTATTCTATTTGTGCCAAAAAATTTGATAATGCCAGTAATGGGCACTTTATTTTTATACCTCGAAACTTTCTTACCCAGCTCATTTATGGTAAATAATGTGATTATATTGCTTATTGCTACAGCTGTGGCAGTACTTAGCATCTGGACTTCCATTGCGCTGGCTAAAACACTTTATGCGCTCACCAATGGTCAAATCCTGCCTTGGAAGGAATCATTTTCTGTTTCTCTAAACCTTATCGGCCCCATCTTCTCATCCTCCATACTCGCATTTTTCATTGTATTGGGTGGCGCCCTCCTCTTTGTAATACCGGGCATTATTTTCATGGTTTGGTACAGCTTTTATTTTTTCGCCGTAGCATTTGAAAACCAGCGCGGTTTTGCAGCTTTAAAAGCAAGTAAGGCATTGGTTGTGGGACGGTGGTGGACAATCATTATACGTCTATTCTTACCAGCCTTGTTATTTGTGGTAATTTATATTGTAATCACTTTTATTCCTCTCTCACTTATCGGCCTAGTGCATCTGCCAAAATTTTTAGAATCTATTTTTTTCAACCTCACCACTTCGCTCATCAGCAGCATTATGGCACCACTTTTATCTCTAGCCGCTATTATTCTCTACCAAAGCGCCAAACAAAATCCGGTTACCTCATCCGAACAAACACCCTCAACTCTTCAATAAATTCCCGAAGCTTAAAGCCCCGAAAAATCGGGGTTTTTTGTTACAGCACAGCCATTTTATCCTGGTTGCAATTACTATGTAAAAATGATATTCTTACACCATAGCATTATTTTTTTCTATGGCTAATTATACTCCTATTATCGGCATGGAAATCCATGTAGAGCTCAAAACTAAAAGCAAGATGTTTTGCGCGTGCAAAAACGACCCGTTTACTTCAGCGCCAAATACCAACATCTGCCCAATTTGCCTGGCTCACCCCGGAACCTTGCCAGTACCAAATCAAACAGCCTTAGAATGGGCTGTTAAAATTGCTCAGGCGCTTAACTGCACTATTAGCATTTCCAGTAAATTTGATCGCAAGCATTATTTTTATCCCGACCTGCCAAAAGCTTATCAGATATCCCAGTATGACCAGCCAATTGGCGAGCATGGTTATATTGATTTAGAATTTTTACCAAATAAAAACTACCGAGAAAAAGCCCATATCGGGGTTACTCGTGTGCACATGGAAGAAGATACTGCCAAACTCGCTCATGACTCGGCCCATAACACCCTGGTGGATTTCAATCGCGCCGGCGTACCGCTGGTGGAGATTGTATCTGAACCAGATGTAACCAGTTCGGCTGAAGCCAAAGCATACTGTCAAGAAATGCAAACCATTTTTCGTTATCTGGGTGTAAGTGATGCCGATATGGAAAAAGGCAATATGCGCTGCGAAGCTAATATTTCCATACAAGAAACCGGTAAATTTATCAACGACCATGGAGTAATTAAGCCTGTAGACGGATATACGCTCAATCCAAAAGTGGAAGTAAAAAACATCAATTCATTTCGCGCTGTAGAAAAAGCCATAGAATTTGAAATTAAACGGCAGACAGATATGCTGGCGCGCGGTGAATCCTGGAAACAGCAAACACGAGGATGGGATGACTCCAAAGGCGAAACTGTAATGCAGAGAGAAAAGGAAACAGCCGCCGACTATCGTTATTTCCCTGAACCCGATATTCCCCCATTTAACCCAAACGCCTTAGCCGAGCATGTATCTTTGCCAGAACTTCCACAGGCCAAACGCGCGCGCTTTAGAGATGAATATGGCTTCTCATACGCAGATGCAGAGATGTTAACAAACGACCTTCATTGGTCTGCCTATGCAGAACAAGTCATGAGCGAGCTTATTTCTTGGCTGCACAGTTTAAGCGAGCACAAAACCGATACCGACGAAATTATAAAAAATAAACAACAACAAATTGCTCGTCTAGCAGGAGGCTGGCTTACTAGCAAACTGGTTGGAGCTATGGCCGAACGCTCTATTGATATACGAACACTCAAATTAAAACCAGAAAATTTTGCCGAACTAATCGCGCTTATTTATACCAATAAAGTAAACTCAACCAACGCCCAAAAAATTCTAGTTGAAATGCTAGATTCTGGTGTTGACCTAGACCCAACTCATGTCATGGAAGAAAAAGGTTATGGACAGATAAGTGATGAGGGCGCGCTTTCCTTAGTGGTAGAGGAAGTAATAAAAAGCCATCCAGCTCAAGTAGAACAGTTTAAAAATGGCAAAGAAGCTATACTGCAATTTCTAAAGGGCATGGTGATGAAAGCTACAGAAGGATCAGCAGATCCAGCCGTGGCTGAAAAACTGCTCCGCGAAAAAATAAAATAAATAAAATAAAAAATTCCAGGTTCTCTGGAATTTTTTATTTTTCGTATTATGCGTTCTGACCTCGCGCTGTCTGTTTCTGAACTTCCAAATCCATATAATTCGTATACCAATTATACTCTGAACCAAGTAAATTTGCCGCTAACTCCACTACCAAATTACCTGTTTTTTTATTCTCATCCAGATCTGGCGCAAGCTCTACAATATCCATTCCTACCACCGGCAACTTGCCTATCAACTTTGTAATAACTGAGGCTTCTCTTCTGGTTAATCCATCTGGCGAAGCCATCGGGGTGGCAGGCGCGTAGGCCGAATCTATAGAGTCAACATCTAAACTCACCCACACATGCCCAACTCGTTTTTGCAATTCAGACAGGCTTTGTGCCAAAGGTTCAATTCCACCGCGCATCAAATCCATAATCGTAAACACGGTTATGTTTTCTTTTCGCATAATATCTATTTCAGCCTGATCCAAATCTTTTATGCCAACATAGATAATATTTTCACTTTTGATTTTTGCCCCTGGACGCAACACCCCTGTTAAT
>CAZLNR010000039.1:0-3885 GCA_964561035.1 uncultured Gammaproteobacteria bacterium
TACTAATATGGGTTGCGCTTGTTTTATTCCAAGATAGGCAACAATTCCGCACATAAGCGTAATGTTATTTTTTATTTGATATCGATTTTAATATAACGTTAACTTGTCGGATAAGGCTTAGGACTATATCAACATTCTTAACTGTTTGCACCTTATACAGATCATCAATTCTGATGTTAATTTTACGCACTAATTCATCAGTTTTGTTAACTTCTTTTTTATAGCGTAGTGGCAAAAATAAATTACTATACTTTTTACTAAATGGCAAAACGATTTGCCCTTTAAATTTTTTTGTATCTTTATACCAGGTTTTAAATTTTACCATCTCCAGGTTCTGCTCTATACTTTTCTTTAGAGTTTCTAAAAATAAAAACAGTCCTACAAACTCTTCAACATAATCATCTCTAAAATAACTCTCTGCGTCGTCTGAATTTTTATTTTTTGTCCGACTCATCAAAGCACGTACTTTGGACTGCGCCTGTTTTGGCCCAAGATCGGCAACAATTCCGCACATAAATAAAGGTAGAATTCAGAACATAAATAATTACTGATTGCTTTTTCGTCTATCGGCTTCTTCTAGCTCAGATAAAGTATTAATACCGAACCATTCGCTACTGTCAGACAACTGGAATACTTGTATCTTTTTACCCTCGTCTTGAGCAATGCTCAATGCAGGATTAATTCCATACTCGCCCAATTTTGTCATCTTTGGCATATTTGGGAACATATTCTCAAACCATTTTCGATCAAAAATGTAAGTAGCAGTATTGATTTCATGTATCTTTTTCTGATCTTCATTTATATATTCCTTTTCTATTATCTCTACCCTGTCTTTATCTCGAACAATCCGACCAAAACTTGCAGGATCATTAACTACAGCACTTACTAGGCTTACGGCGCAATTATTCTGCAAATGCTGTGCTATAAAACTAGAGATGGTCTCTGGCTTATAAAATGCTCCGTCATCTCCACCCATTACCAGAGCATGTTCTATATTATTTGGCAAACTTTTTATACCGGTATACGCTGCGTGTCCGGTACCTAGCTGATCTTCTTGTATAGCATAACTGACTTCATCTTTAAAATAATCCATAACCTGTTCTCTTTTAAAACCAACCACCAAAACTATCTGCTTCTTGGTAAAGCCAAGTTTTTTTAAGGTTTCCACGCTATAACCAATAATCGGTTTACCACCAATTTCCAACATCACCTTTGGCTTGTCAGTGCAATTTAATCTGGTTCCTTTACCAGCCGCAAGAATAACTACACCAACTTTACTTAATTTGCTGTTCAACATATTGTTTAATTTCAGTTAGAGTTTTAAAGTATGGCAACCGTGTAACAGAGTATTCGTCTTCTGTAAAAATTGGCGATACCTTTAGCACAGGTTGTAACTGCGGAAACATGCTAGCGGCATGCACCGTTTCTTTTGGCTTGTCATTTATAAACCAAAATTGTGATTCATGTTTATATTTTTCAATTATTTTACCAAGAACCGCTTCTTTTGTGCTATCCACTGTGAAAATTTCATTAAAATACGAATCAATCTCTATGTACTGTATCTTATTTTCCTGAAACTGCTTCTCTCCCAAGCTAAGCAAAATTAACATCTGATTTTTTGCTTTTAAGAATTTCAAAAAATCTATAGCGTCTGGAAATAAAAATGTTTTTAATTGTGCGGTTGTGTCTTCTAGACGTTTTTGCACCATCTCTTCTGCAAAACCATATTTGGCCAGAATCTCTGCATGCACTGTGTCATTGTAGGTATTAGCGCCTGAAGCATTTATATATGCTTGGGTATAACTTTTTTTATACTGATCTTCTGAAACGCCTATCTGTGCCAAAGCGCTAATTCTTGCTTGTTTAAATGACTGAGTATCCAGAAGCGTATCATCAAGATCAATAATAAACATATTTGTCTTTTATACCTGATTTATACTGCCCATCACTTGTTTATTTTTTTGCATTAAATATTTTTTTAATTCTTCGCGGGCTTTGCCTAAATACACACGCGGGTCAACTACTTTTACATCCTCACTGAGCGCTTTGCGCACCGAAGCAGTAACCACCAGCCGGCCATCGCTATCAACATTTATTTTGCAAACTTGGCCTTTGGCTGCTTGCCGCAACTCTGATTCTGGCACACCGCTTGCTTCTGCCAAATTACCACCGTTTTTATTTATCTCTGCCACATATTCTTGCGGGATAGATGAAGAACCGTGCATGACCAGCGGAAAATTAGGAACCTCTTTTTCTATGGCGCGTAAAATATCTAACCTGATATGCGGTTTAACGCCAGCTTGATACTTATATACTCCATGTGATGTACCTACAGACACAGCTAACGAATCAACTCCGGTACGCGTAATAAAATCTTGCACATCTTCTGGTTTGGTATAGTGAGCTTCGGAAACATTTACATCATCTTCTATACCTTTAAGCGCGCCTAATTCGGCTTCTACAGTAACATTATGTTTGCGCGCATATTGAACAACTTTTTTGGTCAACTTAATATTTTCTTCATACGGGAACGAAGATGCATCAATCATAACTGAAGAAAAGCCGCTATCTATAGCTGCTTTGCAAATTGCAAAATCAGCGCCGTGATCTAAATGCAAAACCATCGGAATTGGTTTTAATTTTTTTTCTTTAGCCACGCGTCTCATCATTTCATAGGCGCCAACTGCCATATGGCGCAGCATGGTTGGGTCGGCATATTCGCGCGCGCCTTTGCTTACTTGTAAAATAACCGGAGATTGAGTTTCTAGACAGGCAAGCGTAATGGCTTGCAGTTGTTCCATGTTGTTAAAGTTGTATGCCGGAATTGCATATCCGCCAGCCAACGCTTTTTTAAATAGAAGGCGAGTATTTACAAAGCCCAATTTCTTATAGCTAATCATAATTTCTATGCTAAAAAATAACAAAATTCAATCTTAATTATACTTAAGATTAACATACAAAAAAATGAGCGTCAAACCAGGTTGAACGCTCATTTTTACCAAATATCCATGTTGCAACCATAGTTACAAGCTAGATGCTTGGTCGGTTCCACATAGCTACGGAACCGTACCGGACGAACTTTCTGACCCTTGCGAGCACAGACTAAAGAACTAATCCACATCCTACTTTTTGGACTCACCGCTTACCTTGTCTTTTCTCTCCTACGCCTAGCTTCTTTGGATTGCCTGTCTTCATCGTCTTGCTCTCTACGACGCTCAGCCGCAATTCGACCCTCTTGGGTCTGATACCACTTCGCTCGCGCCAGATCCTTCAATGCACAGGCGTGCGTGTTGCCTGTATCTACCATGATCTGGTCTACAGTCAGGCCACACGCCTTTCCTTGGTCAACCATCTCCGAAACAACTTGCCGCAGTTCAGCATCCGAAGGATGCACTGCCACCAAATATGTTCCTTGAGCCATAAAGCTCTCCTTTGTAAAATGGGTGCTTATTACTTTATATTACAAGCACAAACCTTGTCAACAAATTTTAGGTACAAAAAAACTGAGTATATTGTCCAGGCACCGGCCTACTTTTGCATTACTGCTATCATCGGCGCTGAGGAGCTTAACTTCTGTGTTCGGGATGGGAACAGGTGTGACCCAATCGCTCATAGTACCTAGACAATATACTCAGTTGTATATTGTGAAATTCAATTGATCAAAACAAGTAAAATAACAGAGTTTAATTTAGAAATCAGACGAAGATTTCTAAATTCAAAGCACATCTTAGTGCTTCTTTCGTGCGCTTGACCGATTAGTACTCCTCAGCTCAATGCCTTACAGCACTTACACTTAGAGCCTATCAACCTTGTAGTCTACAAGGGGTCTATAACGAATGTTAATCTTGAAGACGGCTTCACGCTTATATGCTTTCAGCGTTTATC
>CAZLNR010000040.1:0-3723 GCA_964561035.1 uncultured Gammaproteobacteria bacterium
CAAAATCTGTACTTAGTGGTCGTTCTGCCTTCGCCTGTTATCACAAAATTATCATAGTTACCAACGACCTTATAAATTTTTCTTAAACCTGTTGTTAGTGTTTGCGCACCTGTTACGGCTGTAGTCGTTGATGTTCCGGCTGTTAAATCTATGAGATTCACATTTATACAAGTATCGGGAGAAATCTTTGAGATAGTTTGTATTAAAACTGTCCTTGAACTATCCGATAAACATTGTACTTCACAGTAAATATCTTTGAACTTACCTATCGGCTGATTTCCGAAATTGTAAAGCGTATCTGCCGTATTATATTTGTTGATAATATAAATCTGTGACTGTGCAAGATTCTGAATGTCACCTTTTGATGTTTCGATATTGTAATAATAATCTCCACCTGCCACACCTAAACAAACAGCAAGTACTACTATTAATGGATATAAATATTTTTTCATTATGAAAATTTGTTTAAAGTTTTTTATTCTTATTGAGCTGTTCTTACTACTGCAAAAGCATCTGCAAATAGTTTTTGACCACTATGTGCAAGCATATCAACAACATCTTTTAAGTTTACTTCATCATATCTTTCTTTAATCTCTCCCATTCTGTTAAGAACAAATGATAAGCCGTAACCACTGAAAGCAGTTAAGGTAGCTTTACCACCAACTTTAGGAACTAAAGAAGATACGATAACGTCCATTCCTAAAATCTTAGGAAACTCACCTGTTTCCATGTAAGTACCCTTCCATGAAGTTGCATTTTTAACAACATCAATATCCATAAATTGCTCAAACAAATCTGAATCAATCGCCAATACTAATTTATCATCTGGTACTTTGTTATCAATGAATTGCTTTCTTATTCCTGTTATATCTGCCCATGACAAAACTGAACCTGCGAATGTATCGACATCTGTTGTTGTTTGTGCCTCTGTTAATACGTTTGTATCAAAACCTTGAGCAATAACTGCTCTTGCACTTTCAAGGTATTCGGCTGGCAATGCACCACCACCCTCATAGTCTGCGATTACTTCTGTAGCTAACGGAACGGCAGAGGCAGCTAACGGAATAGTTACCATTGTAGTATCTGCGTGAGCGTTCTTTCTGTCTGCGTGAGTTGAAGTTGTGCCCGCTGTTTTCAAAACAGGTATAGCAAGTTGATTAACAAGAATTGCGGTTGCACCGGGCTTAACCATTGAATCAAAAGCCCTATTGCATTTATTGTAGATACCCTTATTTTCAATAAGTCTTTGAACTACATAATCGGCAAGAGTAACATTGTTTGTAAAAGCCATATAATTATTTATTAAATTGTTTTAAATTTTTTGATTAAGCTGTTATGCCAAATTGTTTATTCCTTAACTGTTCTTTTTCCTCTGTGCTGTAGTTGCTAAACAAATGCAAGTTTTCGGGTTTCAACAACTCTGAATATTTCCACTCTGTACCATCAGGTTTCAAGAATTTTGAATCAACTTCAATACCTCCATTTGCATTATTTACCATATTTCGCTTTAAAGCCGGATTTACAGGAAGATTTTTAATAACGGTTTCTGTAAACTCATAATCTTTTGTAGCCATAGAAACGTAATCTGCTTTCTGTGCAGGTAAAATTTTACCGTCTGAAAATGCTCTGTTTACCAAATCATTAACTTTGGCTTTTTGAACTTCACCGAGCTTTGTTTCGGCTTCTGCAAATTTTCTTTCAAGTTCAGCAATTTCGCTTTCTTTATTTTTCAACTTTTCTGCCATTGCTTCGACCTTTGGAATAACCTTGTCAAATGCTTCTTCGTATTCTGTTTTTTCGGAGAAAGTAATATTAAAATACTTATCTGCGAATGTAATTGCGTTTGATTTCATAATTGTTTTGTTGTCTTTTATAATTTCTGTTTTAAAATCTTCTTTGTTAAAGTCCGGTATATCTTTTGAAATATCTTCACTGAAATAAATTGTCGGGTGTCCTTTTTCATCGTTGAATGCAAAATCGGGAAGTCCCTTTACTTGTGGAAAGTTTGTAAGTGTTATTGCTCTGCAATACTTCCCTTGTATTCCTGCAAATTCATCTTCACCACTATATTCTGCAATTTCAATTGACGGTCTTGAATATTTTCCCTCTCTTACCAACTTCATTGCTTCAGGTGTAATTTTGCTGAATTGTGCAAATAACTCTTTCCCTCTTGCTTCAAGTTTTCCAACTCTACCTACTGCTTCGCCTGTTCTTTCGTGGTCTTTTGTTAATGGGGCGGGGTGAAAGTCTGCATTATAATTCTTTGCAATCTCTTTTAAATCCGCTTCTGTAATTTCCCCTTGAGGATATTTACCTGCTATAAATACTTTGAAAAATTTTTCTGTTGGATTGTTCATAAGTGATTATTACAAAAATTGCATAATTATTTTGATAATGCAAATTTTAGAATAGTACATATACTAATGACAGGTTTTTGCAGTCTATAAAATAGTATCTGTACTAATAAGATTAATTTTAATTAATTTTTATTTCTTATTTTTGATAAACAATTTTAACTTATGGCTCACAATGTTTTAGATATTTACAATGAAATAGAACAACTCATAAAAACAGAATATCCGTCTTATACTTTCGATGATTACATAGGGCAATTTGAAAATAATGTTGATTGGAATCCTACATTCCCTTGTATCTTAATTGACTTTGAAGAATTGAATCCCGATATAAAAGCCTCAAACAATATGAGCATTAAACCTTACTCTAATTGGAGTTTATATGTTGGCGTTAAAAATACTTTAGGCTTAGATATTACACAAAGTTTATTCGATAGGCTGAATAATGCAAATATTAATGTTTCAGGCAATTCTTACACAATTTCAGTACAACCACTTAGAAAATTCAATAAGCAGAAATCGGCAAGAGCTTATATATTGCCACTTAAAATTCAATAATAAAAATTAATTTTTAATTTAATGGCTAACATAACTAACGAGGAAAGAGAAAAAAGAAGACTGGCAAAACTTGCTGAAAGCGGGCAGAGTAATTTAAATACTTCCAAATCTTCAAAATCCATTCCGTCAAACAATGTAACGCAAATATATTCTTTATACACAAATCAGTTTGCAAACTTAGATGTAAATAATTTAAAGTTTTGGCTCGAAAGCTCAAGAAAGGGTTTAAACTTTTGGAAGTCATTACTATTTGAATATATCCGTAGAGTTGATTTAAGAATCAGTGCCGTTTGTCAAACAAGAAAGATTGCGGTACTCGGAAGATCTTACAATATTGATTGCGAAGATGAAATTATAAGAGAGTTTACCCATGAATGTTTAGAAAAGATTGATAATATTGCAAACTTCTTTACAGATATAATTGAAACCTCTATACAAGGCTTATCAGTCTTTGAAATAAATTATTCTGTAATGGATAACATGATTTGTATTCAAAGCGTTAAGAGGGTACAAAATCATTTAATAGGTTATGATGACTTAAATAATTCTTATGTGGTTTTTGATGCTATGAAAATGAGTGCAACTAATTTAAGAATAAGTACAGCCGGAAACTCTCAAGACAGAGTTAATTTAAAAGTCATTCCACAATTAGATATTCCAGATGAAAAATTATTAACAGTTGAAAGTTTTGACGGCGATAATCCTAACGGCTTTTTAAATGGCTGTATAGATAGTTTAATATTGGCATACTTCTTTAAATCCTATGGCATAAAAGACTGGCACGTATTTTTAGAAAAGTTTGCAACCCCAA
>CAZLNR010000041.1:0-3542 GCA_964561035.1 uncultured Gammaproteobacteria bacterium
TGTGATAACAGGCGAAGGCAGAACGACCACTAAGTACAGATTTTGGGCTACAGGAGAGCAATAAAAAAACTTAATACTTTCAACCTAAAACAATTTTCTTCTTCTTCATTTCCTTTGGTTGAATTAAAAAAGGGCGGTGTGAGTTTTAATTAATTCGCCCCGCCTTTTTAATAACAAGTAACTAACAAATTTTAATAATAATTTATTATGGCAATAACAAAAGATGTAAACGGCGTAAGAGTAAACGGCGGGAACGATTCACAGATTTATTATGGAGGCGGTTGGAAATCATTTGGCAATATCTTAACGGCTACGATTGAAGATATTACTGATTCGCAAGAGATAACATTCGCAGACGGTGATAGTGTTGATATTGACGGAAAGAGAAAAGTAAAGGTCGCTCAATCTTTGGCACAGACAGATAAAGAAGTTTTGGATTTAGTAGATGTTTTAAGATACGGAAAATATCCATTGCATTTAGATTGCGGTGAAGTTGTGAAAGCAGGTGTAAGAAAGAGGCAGTATTTTTACGCTCCTGCATTAAACGTTATACCAAAAATGTCTTTGAAGTTTCCTGATTCACCAATTAGTTTGATGTTAGAGGGGACTTTGGAAAAACAGGCTACACCAGTACAAGTGATAATTGGTACAACGCCATTGCCAAGTCTCGAAGATTCTGCACCTGTAACGATAACATCGTTGAATAATTATTACTGCATTTACGAGCAAACAATTTCATAATAACTGATTGAATGTCAAGTAAGAAGATAACGGAATTAACGGAACGAAGCACATTCACGGCAGGTGATTACGTACCTATTGTAAGCGGTGGTACTACTTATAAAATGAGCGCGGAAAATCTATTGCAGACTACAGCAAAGACAGCGACAAGCCCTGTAAATGTTTCAGATACAATTGCTCCTGCGGTAACTCCCGCCAAAGCAGGGAATATTTATGTAAACACAGGACTAAAATTAGCCTACGTTTCTGTTGGCGATGACGATGCTTTGGATTGGAAATTATTAAACAGGTATAGATTATTTGGATTTTTCATTGAACAAGCAGGGACTGATGCTCCGTCATTAACATTTTTAACGGCAGAGAATAAAGGCAGCTTAACTTATGCACGAAGCTCTACAGGGGTTTACACAATTACCTCTGCAAGTTTGACAGAGTTCCCAGAGGCTACAACAACAGGAATGGGAATATTTCCATATTATAATACGGCAGGAACTTTACAATATGTAATCGAAATAATAAGAACATCTGCAACGGTAATTACAATAAAGACTTACGATAATGCAAACACTTTAGATGATGATATTTTAATCGGGCAATATTTAGAGTTCAAAGTTTTTAATCCACTATCTTAATAACTAAAATAATTTTAATAATATGGCTTTAACCAATAAACCAACAGCAAGCGCAATACAAGTAGGAGCAACAGCGTATTCGATTTACAATAATGCTCCGATTGAAGCGGCGGTTACAAGAACATTTACGAAAACAGTTGAAAGTTCAACGCCCGGCACAGCAACAGAAACACTTGAATATGAATTAGCAGGTTTCCCGAATATAAAATTCCCCTCTGCTTCTGTAAATGCAAGTGTATCAGACTTGAAAACAGATTTTGAAGCAAGTGCAGACAGCTTATAAAATAAGACTTACAACAAAAATAAAAACAATTTTAATTTTATAATTATATGGCATTATCAGGTTATCCATTAGCGACTAAGTTCCAAGCTAACACAACTACTGCATGGTTTATGAATTTAGGGAATATATCGTCTGCATTGGTAGTAGCGACTTATTCAGAGGTCGCTTATGCAAATGACGGTGTAACAGGCTTACAAACAAATACATACGAACTTGAAGGCTATTCAAGATTATTTCAAGAATCAGAATTATATATTAGTAAAGCAGTATTGCTAAGAGCTTTAAGCGGTGCAGTATTGACAAGCCTTGTAGACGTTACCTTTACAGGTGTTGATGCCCCTGTATTAGCTCCATACTCTACATTAACATCGGCGGACTTTACAAGCATAACACTTGGAGCATCTAATTTTGAAGGCAGTAATTTAACGGGTTCTGATTTCACTTCTGCAAATTGTAACACAGCTTCATTCCGTAATGCAAATTTAACAAGCACAGTATTCACAAGTGCAACAATAGCAACGGCAGATTTCAGAGGTGCAAATTTAACATCTGCAACTTTAGATACAACATTCGATACAAAGAGTGAGTTTAAAGCATTGGTAGGGGCTACGAGGTATGATAGCACTACAACGTGGGTTGACGGTACTTCGATAACAGCATAAAAAATATTTTTATTAATTCAACCAAAAAATAATTCAATGGAAGATACAAAAAAGAAATACAAATTCAGTAACGACTTAGAATGTACTCAAGATGAATTAACATTAGAGCAAGATTATAAGGTAATGGATTTAATAAAGTCTGCCAATCTTTCTGATATTCAAAATATCACTATTGCGGATTTAATAAAGTTACTTTCTGAAAACAAATTGATTGAAAAATTCTTATCAATCATATTCGGTATTGAAGATGAAGCGAAGATTAAAAGTTTTTCCAAGTTAAAAAACTCTGAATTAAAAGAGGTTATTACCGATTTTTTTATTTTAAATCCTATAGCACTCGACTTATTGAGAGCTTTAAGGAACGTAGCGGGTACAGAGATATTGAGCCAAAAGTCCTCGTCTTCAGAGCCTATTGCAGAAAGTACGAAATCGGATTCTTAAAAAATACCTTTGAAGATATTCTATACAAAATATCCGGCGGTGATTTTACAAAGTATGAACAAGCAAAGAAATTAAAAGTAAGTGAGGCGGGAATATTTTTAATACAGAAAGAAATTGAGAATTTTTCAGAATGGTTTCAAAGCGAGGGCAATAAATAATTCAGTTTGTTTATTGCCTTTTTAGTTTAAAGGAATTTTTATTATGGCATTTTTGCAAATAGAGGCTAACAATGTATTTAAAGGATTAGAGCAAAAGATAGATAAATATATTATAGCTATCGAAAAGAACTTACCTGAATTTGTTGAAGAAGTAAGAAAAGGGATTGTAGAGAATTACAACACTCCGAAAAGTTTTGACGGTTCAACCTTAAAGCCATTGGCGCTAAGCACAATCAATAGAAAGCGGAGCGATGTTATTTTTAAAGATAAAGGTATTTTAGTAAAAAATAGTACAACGATAAAAAGGAAAATATCGGCATACGAATATGAGATTACTACAGCCCCAAATAGAGCCGATGCAGTTAAATATAATTTTAGGGCAGGTCGCAGAGCTTTCGGAATCAATAAAGAAATAAAGCTTAATTTTGTAAAAAGTTTGACTAAGAATAATTAACAATGTCAGTAACAATAGAAGATTTAATATTACGAATAAAGGCAGAGGGAGCGCAAACTTTAACACAACTTAACAGGTCAGTTAAAGAGGCTAAAGACAATCTCAATGGTGCGATAGAAGTATTCGGCAAGAGTTCTAAGGAAGCAGATATATTCGCACAGAGATTAAAAA
>CAZLNR010000042.1:0-3035 GCA_964561035.1 uncultured Gammaproteobacteria bacterium
TTAAATAACTATTTTCAAAAACAAAGAAAGGAGAGTGAAGTGGAAAACGGAATAAAAGCCAAAGCCGAAAAGTTAGGATTGAATGATATTCAGATAAAAAGATTAACAGAAATGGCAGAGGATATGAATTACAAAATGGGTGAAACTCAATCGACTAATGCCACAGTAGAAAGTCTTTTAGATGTAGCTTTAAGTTTCGATAAATCAGAAATGCACTTAAGAAAGTTTATTTTAAATTGTGAATGGGCTTTTAATAAACCATTTGGTAAAAAGAAAAAACACTTTCACAAAATGAGAGTAGGAGGAAAGAGATTTTGATTTCAGCAAAAAGAAATAAAGAGAGTATAATAACTGTAAGCGGGTTGGAAGTAACTAAGTATTACTATTTTGATTTTGCACAAAATGGAAATGCTTTGATAGTTTCACAAGCAGAAAATAGATTTACTATTCCGATTGAAGATGAAAAGGAAAGTACTTCAAGGGTTTTTATTCCTAACGTTTCCGATTTCAAAATAACTTACATTCCAAGTGAAAAAACTTTGGTTGATTTGGGGTTTACAAGAAATTTAACAGGTTGGGATAAAAAATTCTTTACAGAATTAAGATACATTGGTTATACTATTGCCGATAATGAATTTGAAGATGAAGACGGCAACGCTTTATTTCTCCACTCCGATTCAGAATTAAAAATGTTGGTAGATATTCTTTCAAGAGAAAGTTGACATTTGCATTTAAGTTTGATTTTATATAAAATGTTTGTATTTTTGTAAAAAACCATTTCTCAATATGATTTGTCCTTATTGCAAACACCCACAAAGTAAAGTAGCAGATACAGTACAGTTAAAAAGCTCTACGCTCCGTTATCGTAAATGCTCAAATCCAAAATGTGAATTAAACTCCGGCAAGAAAGCTAAGACTTTCAAGACAACGGAAAGTGCTTTAAAAATGGTAGAAAAGAAATAAACGAGAGGAGTTTATGAGTGATAAGCCAGAGGGATATGTTTTTGGAAGACCGACCGAATACAAAGAGCAATACTGCAAAGATATAATTGACTTCTTTTTTGTTGAAGACTATACTGAAATCGTAGAAAAAAGAACAAAAAGTTCAGACGGTAAAGAAACAATACATGAAACAGCTTTAGGGAAAAAACTACCGACCATTACAGGATTCGCAATAAAAATCGGAGTTACAAGGCAAACTGTTTTAAATTGGGCTTCTGAAAACAAAGACTTTTTTAACGCTTTAAGCAGGGCTAAAGAAATGCAGGAAGAAATGTTAGTTCAAAACGGATTAAGAGGATATTATAATTCAGGTTTTGCAAAGTTCGTTGCAATAAATTGTACTTCAATGGAAGATAAAGTTGTAAACGTTTCTCCTAAAGAACAAACCTTAGAAGCAGAAGGATTTGAAGATACAAACTAAGTCTTTCTCTTTTGATAATCACACCGAAAAATACACTACCACATCAATATAAATTCGCTTATACAAGCCCGATAGATTTTAAGCATCCTGCCATTGTTGGCGGATTTGGAAGCGGGAAAACAGAAGCAATCCCTTTGCGTTGGCTTAGACTTATTCAATGGAGACTAAAAGAACAAAAGCGAAAATGTATAATGATGTTTGTTGAACCAACTGTTGAAATGGTAAGGGATATTCTTGTGCCAACTTTCAATGAATATTTTGATAGGCATAATATTGAACATAAATATTTAGAACATAAAAGAATTTATTCTATTTCTTGGAATGGAGTTTGGTATAATGCCTTATTACGTAGTGCAGATAAGCCCTCAAGTTTAGTTGGAAAAAATTTAACGGATGTAATAATTGATGAATTTGACTTAGTGCCGTATAGAAAGCAAAAACAGATTTGGAATAACTGTATTACAAGAACAAGGAAATCTGAATACGGGACTTGCGGAGTAACAACAACACCGGAAGGATTTAAATTAACATATGAATTATGGGATAAACCAAAAAAGAATTTCAGATTAATCCGCGCGAAAACTTCTGATAATATCTTTTTGCCGAATGACTTTATTGAAAACTTAAAAGACCAATTTGATGAAAAATTAATTCTGCAATATATGAACGGCGAGTTTGTTAATATTGATGCTGACCTTGCCTATTACGCTTTTGACCGTACTAAAAATGTCATTCCCGAATATACCGACTATCAAAATGTACGTGAAGTAATTCTATCCTTTGACTTCAATATAAATCCAATGTCAGCCGTTGAAATCATTACGGATATTGAAACAGGAATAAGAACGCAGGTAATGGAATATCGAGTGCCGAATAGTAAAACGGCAGATGTATGTGAGCAAGCAATAAGCAATATAAAGGAAAAATATAATTCAAATATTTCTGTAATCGTAACAGGTGATAGCAGTGGTGATGACGGTGATACAAGAAATAATATTTCAGATTATCAGATTATAGCAAAGTGTTTTGATGAAGCGGGATTTTCAAATGATATGGGAAATAGTGGTTTAAAATATTATATGTCTATTCCTAAAGGTAAAAAGCCTGTACGCGAAAGAATAAATATGGTTAATAATTTATTAGATAAAGGATTATATTTAATTTGCAGTAATTGTGTTCATTCGATTAAAGACCGTGAAATGGTAGTATGGAAAAAAGGGGCGGAACAATTTAAGATAGATAAATCGGATAGCGATAGAACTCACTTATCAGATGCAGGAGATTATGGATTACAAAAGAGCAATGATTTAATTCCTGTTAAGAGTGAAAGGAGTAATATTCCACAGGATAGACGTAGGCAGTATGGGTAAAAATAATTTAAATAAAATAGTATGTCAAAATTCGATAAAGAATATTTAATATTAAGCGTAATACTAATAATATTCGCATTGCTTGTGCGATTCAAAGTGATATAAGTAATGTTAGGCATTTTCTTTTACGAAATAAAATTGTTATTTTTGTATATGGCAGGGGATTGACGGCATAAGCGGGGTATGAAAAAGTTACCAACGCATTCCGCCTCTGCCATAAACTTTTAATCAATTCAATCAAA
>CAZLNR010000043.1:0-2972 GCA_964561035.1 uncultured Gammaproteobacteria bacterium
ATAGATAATATTTTCACTTTTGATTTTTGCCCCTGGACGCAACACCCCTGTTAATCGATGATGCCCCATACCAAGCACAGCCGATACCGGCATACCATGTATATTGCCGGACACTGATGTTTCATCCGTATTTATATCACCGTGAGCGTCTATCCAGATTAACCCTAAATCTCCTTCACAAGCCACAGATGCCCCGGATATCGTACCAATAGACAAAGCATGATCACCGCCAAGTACTAACATTTTATTTCCCATTTTTATCTCATCTCGGACAATCATGGCGGTTTTTTCCACCACCCGGCTTATTTCATCCAAATATTTTACTTTGATATCCCCCATCTCGGCTTTAACTTTTTCCACACATTCTATATCTCCTAAATCTTTATACAGCAAGCCAATATTTTCACACATCGTTCTCAAGCCGCAATTTCTAATATACTCTGGAGCCAAATATGTGCCAACGGTATCCTTGCCTAAATCTAAAGGCACACCTAAAACAGATATATTACCTGTCAATTTCTGTTTTTCGTAAAAAACTAAATTATCGCTGGTCATAATATTTATTTTTTCCCTTCAAGTTCCATAAATTTTTTAACTTCCGAAATCGTACTCATAAACTGAGCCGGGAAAATAATGGTAGAGTTTTTCTCCACACTAATTTCAGCCATAGTTTGCAAATTGCGCAGTTGTAGGGCAATTGGATGAGCAGCCATTACATCGGCGGTTTCTGCCAATTTCTGAGAAGACAAAAATTCGCCTTCAGCAGCAATAATTTTTGCACGCTTTTCACGCTCAGCCTCAGCTTGTTTAGCCATAGCGCGCTGCATGCCCTCTGGCAATTCAATATCTTTAATTTCAACTACGGTTACCACCACACCCCAGCTTTCCGTATGCGCATCAAGCACTGAAGCAATACTTTTATTTATCTGTTCGCGCTCGCTTAAGATTTCATCTAACTGAAATTTACCCACAATATTTCTAATAGAAGTCTGTGCAATTTGATTGATGGCGCTCATCACATTTTCTATAGCCACAATACTTTTAATCGGATCAACAATTTTATAATACGCTACCGCAGACACATCCACCGAAACATTATCACGGGTAATAATTTTTTGAGTCGGCACCGGCAATGTAATAGTGCGAAAATCTACAGTTCGCACTTTATCAATAAGCGGAATAATCCAGTTTAAACCAGGTTCTTTTATCCCCACAATTTTACCAAAACGAAACACCACACCTTTTTGATACTGCTGCACTACTTTAAAACCGGCGATAATAATCACCAATGCCACTGGCAATAAAAATCCTAGATCCATATATTTAATTTAAAGAATTAACACAAATTATTTAATGCGCTGCAACGCTTCTTTAAGAAGCTGCTCGCTGGTTTTGCCAAGAATATCTAAATCTTTAATAGCATTGCGTACTTCAGCAATGGAGTATCCGAGCGCTCCCAAACCTGCCACCACATCTGCCAAAACACCATCAAACTCCGCCCCCACACCATCGCCTGCGCCCATTTTATTTTTGAGCTCTACCAAAATACGTTCGGCGGTCTTTTTACCAATTCCACTTACGTTTGTAAGATAGGCCAGATCGCCTCGGCTAATAGCCGTGGAAATTTCTTGCACCGTGCCCAAAGAAAGCAAATGCAGGGCTGTTTTTGGCCCAATACCGCTAACTAATAAAAATTTTTCAAATAACTGTTTTTCCTGCGCATTCGCGAAACCATACAACTCCATAGCATTTTCACGAACCGCCAAATATGTAAGGACTTTGACTTGCGCGCCTACCGTCCATGATACGGCCCCAGGACGAGAATTTACCATTACTTCATAACCAACTCCGCCAGAGGTTAATATAGTAACCGTATTTTCTTGCTGTTCAATAATTGTACCCGCAAGCATTGAGATCATATATTATTTTTCTTTGTTCTGCTTACGCGAATTAAACCGCCGCACGGCACAATTTCCACGCCTTTCTTTTCCAGTTCATCCAAATATAAATTCATACCCAGAGAGTCCGAAGACATATGTCCAGCAACCACAACATTCAAGCTGTGCTCATTAGCTTTTTCTCGCGCATCTTTTTGCATATGCATACCAATCACGGTACTAATACCACTGCGGGAAAGCTCGCTGTATATTTTACTGGACGGTTCGGTGCCGCCAGTCATTTCCAGAACAAACTTACCGACCTTATTTTTTGGACTGCCAGCGAAAATTACCGGGCCATTACCTCGTCTTTTTGCCTCTTGATATTCAGGTATTTCCATGAGGGCATCCATAACATCGCCAACTGTTTTTGGTTTTCGTTTATTTAAGAAATCAGTTAAAAATACATTAACCAAATTATCTGTTGGCGTATGCATATTCATTAAATTCACACCGAGCAATCGTGCCATATCTATTACCTGATAATGATTATACGGATGGATACCGCGGCCTACTTCCGTAATTCGTTCTTCCATATATTTTTCCGCCAAATGCACAGGTACACCCAATTCTTCATATACTTCTACCACCATATCCATCACACCATTTAGCGTTGCTAAACTACCACCCACAGGGTGGTGGACAACAACCGCATCAATTTTCTTACCACGCTCATTGAGCTGAGTGGCAAGCAACACCTCGCCAGCATCTGCGTCTATACCGGCCAAAATTCGCTTTATAGGTGCTTTTGGATCACCTGTATGCATACGGCAATCATCAAAGTAAGGATTTACCAATCGTTCATCTTCAAAATATGCCTTATCTGCCAGCTTTAAATTTTCATAGTCTTTTTTTACTCTATCCAAGTACTCTTTTACCCGTTTTGCCCCGCGCGGATCCGCCTCTTTTCCCATCCGAATACCCAGCTCGTACATCTCTTTAAAATTCAGCATAATGGTGCTTATATAATGAATAAATTTATTGATAATTTACTCTAAAAAACCCGCACTGTCAACCAAAAAACAGCCCGTATTT
>CAZLNR010000044.1:0-2797 GCA_964561035.1 uncultured Gammaproteobacteria bacterium
TTTTATTAGATACCTTACCAGAAAAGGCAGCGATAAATTTTCAGCAACGCTTTATTCAATCAATTCTTTATTGGGGCAGAGTAGGGCGTGGATTGCCTCAAAAAACAATTAATGAATTATTGAAACATGACATTGATTTTAAAGTAAATGGATTAACTCCTCATGGAAATAAAGATAAAGAAAGAGTAGTAATAAAGTCATTGCCTGATCATTTAGATATGTTATCTTCTCATAATTCAGAAGTAGCAAGTTGGAAAAGACTTGCAATAACAATTCTTAAAAATGATCATACGTGCAAGTATCTTGGACTTGCACCTACAAAAGAACAAATAGAAAGAATGAAGTACATTAAAAAGAAATATTCAAAAATTTAAAACAAATAAAAGCATGAAAGTAGTAGACACAAATTTAATTAATCCTGTCAAGTTTACAGGAGGAAATTCTTACAGATTTATAACCAAAGAAGATAATTTTGGTTTTGCCGCAATGAGAACTGAAATTGACAAAGGAGGGGCTTACAAATGGCATTATCCTCATCACAAAGAAGTTTGCTATTGTGTTTATGGAAATGGAACATTAAAAAACTTAAACACAGGTGAAGTTTATGAAATACGTTCAGGAATAGCTTATACCGTTCCTTTTGACACACCGCATGAATTTTTTGCTAATGAAGAAACTATCTTAATAAGTATTTTTAACCCTCCATTATTAGGTAATGAGTCACACGATAAAAATGGATTTTATCCAAAATCATTATACCAAATAGAGAAGGCGAAAAAAATAATCAAAGCAGTTAAAAGTTCAAAAGACATTTACACTGAAATAGAAAAAGTTTGTGAAATCTTAAATAACATATAATGAAAGACAAAATATTATCAATAATACCAGAATACGAAACATTATCAATTGATGAAAAAATTGATTTGATTAATGAAATGAAAATAGCACTACATGAAATTAGTCCAATGAAAAACGAACCGGTTGATTGTGTATTATGGGTTAAAAATGACATTGTAAGAGCAAATGATTACAATCCTAATTCAGTTGCACCTCCCGAAATGGAATTATTAAGGCAATCAATAATGGAGGATGGATATACTCAACCAATTGTTTCTTATAAAGAAGACGAATTTATAACTGTTATTGATGGTTTTCATAGAAACAGGGTAGGAAAAGAAATTCAAGAAGTTAAAGACAGAATATACGGAAGGCTTCCAGTTGTAAACATTAATGAATGGAAACAAGGCAGGTCGGACCGTATGGCTTCAACTATTAGGCACAACAGAGCAAGAGGGTCTCATAATGTAGAATTAATGAGTACAATTGTATCTGAATTAGTAGAAATGGGAAAGGGTGATGCATGGATATGTAAACACGTAGGAATGAGTAAAGATGAATTATTGAGGATGAAGCAAATAACAGGCTTGTCCTCACTTTTTGCAAATAAAGAGTTTTCAAAAGCATGGGAAGCAGACAGCGAATTTGTAGAACAAGATAATTCAGAAAATTAAATTTTGTTTGTTTTTGTTATGGGGTTGGTCGAAGGATTGACCCCATTTTAAGAGTAATTTGAGAATGATAGTTTTATTTTGAGACAGAGCCGCTGGATGCCGAAGTCTGGCGGCTTTTTAAGAAAAATGTAAAAGTTTTATAATTCAGAATAATTGATTATCTTTGTGCGAAATTGTTTTTTAGTGAAGTGGAAGCATTAAAAAACAAATGTGATGTTATTAACTCACAATATAGCCGTTCAAACTTCCACTTGAGCGGCTTTTTTTATACTTAAAAATGAAGGATCCGGCAGTTTTGTTTTTTATATCTGATTGGTTGACATCTACCGGTGAAATGGATTCTGATTGTCGTGGATGGTATTTAAACCTAATTTTACATAACTACGACAAAGGAAGTTTACCGAAATGTATTGAAAAATTAGCGGTTTTGGCTGGTGTAAAGTTTTCGGAATTTGAACGTTTTAAACAAGTGTTTGAACAAGTGTTAAACAAAAAATTCCAAATTATTGACGGTGAAAGAATCAGTAATGAAAAAACACAAACTATTTTAAGAAGTCGGGAAACTTTCAAAGATAAAAGGTCGGAAGCAGGAAAGAAATCTTATTTAATGAAATATTTTGCGAAAAATTTTACAAAAGAATACAAAACAAAGGCTATTTATAATTTTGTTAATGAAAGAATTGACGTTAATATTGATACAAAAGATGAACAAGTGATTAAACAAGTGTTTAAACAAATGTTTGAACTATATAGAATTGAAAATGAAAATGAAACTAAATATAAATCTGAAACTGTAATTGAAAAAAATGAACTTGAAATTGCTTTTGAAAATTTTAAAGAAATGCGGAAAGCATCACGAAAACCTTTAACTAAAAGAGCAGAAGAAATGATCAAAACAAGGTTAAAAGAATTATCCGGCAATGATATGGATTTAGCTGTTAAAATTCTTAACCAGTCAACAATGAATAATTGGGCATCTATTTACGAATTAAAAAAAGAGTACAACGGAAAAACAGTTCAGGAAACACAAGAAAATAAAATTAAAAACGCTGCATTTTCAGCAATACAAAATGTTTTAAATAAATAACACATGGAACTAACAAAATACATACCGGCACAAGTCACGACGGTTGAAGAAATGAAGCCACAAAAGTCAATACGTGAAATACTTTCAAGTTCTATTGACAAACAAAGCGATTTTAAAGCGATTACAGCAACGATAATATTAATTGCAAGTAAATACCTTAGTCTTAATGTAAAAGGCAAAGGAATAACAAATGAGGCAG
>CAZLNR010000045.1:0-2732 GCA_964561035.1 uncultured Gammaproteobacteria bacterium
ATATAATATGATTATTTTTTATTTTCAATATATTTTGATTACCTTTAAATTCTGTTATTGTTGGCATTTTATATTTTTAAGTGTTTTGAATGTCTTGGTTAATTTTTTCTAAAACTTTTATTATCTCTGGAATATCTGATTGCGGGAATGTAATGTTATTTTCAATGCCTAACTGGTTATTTTCTACAATCCATATTGTTTCTGAAATTGGGTTATGAACTATTTTTAAAATTCCTACCTCATTTCCTTTGTATTCCGTTATTTCTGGCATAATGTTTTATGTTTAAGGGTTTAAAATTGTTTTTTATATTTCTCGAATAAATCATTAATGTCTTTTTGAAAATCTTTCAGTAAGTCTCTCGTTTGTAGTTCGCATAAAAAAGCACAAGAAACATCGGGGTATAAGGTGCGGTACAACGAATAATCTTCTTCTGTATACACTAAATCCATTAAAAGCCCCTCAATAGTTTTTTTGTCGGGTTCATCTAATTTTTTTATTACTGCGTAAATACTTCTTATTTTTTGGCAAGTTTTACAATTGCACATCCCATCTTCTTTTTTTAGTTTAAAAGTTTGCTGTTTGTTGATGTGATTGTTTTAAAAATCTTGCTTGGTCTAATCTATCCGCCTGTTGTTTTACGGTCAAATATTCCTCCATTCGTAAAGTACTGCGATTAAATAAAATATATGTAGGCTTTGGAATAGTTCCTCTTTTCTTTTTGTGGTTAGTCAGTAAAAGTAAATTGTGCGTTTTATGTTCACCTGTAACCATTTCGATTGTTTGACCGTCTATTTGTTCGGCGGGTATTTCCTCAAGTCTTTCAAGAGTAAACAAGATATTTGAAGTGTTTTCAACTTCACCGCTACCTTTCCCCGAATGTAATCCTAAATTTCCCTCTTTTGAATTAACTCTATCGGTTTGAGATAAAAGCATAATCGGTATTTTTATATGTAATGCTATTTCTTTTAACTTTCTCATAATGTCAGTGATATTCTGATAATCATTTTTATTCACTCCATTTTCAATTAATCCTACATAGTCAAGAATGATTAAAGCATTTTCCCTTTCCGTTAATTCTTTAATCGCTAAACAGTAAGTTAGAATTTCGTTAATATGAATTCTTTTTACAACTGAAATAACATTGTTAAATTTTATAACAGCCTCTTTGACTTTCTTTAGAAATTCCTCATCATTTTTTTTAAATAGGTTTTCAAGACTATATGAATTATTCCCTGTTTGCATTTGTAAAAATCTTTCAAAAATATCTATCTCTGACATTTCAAGACTGAATAGAATAATGTTATACTTTGTTTGCTCTGCTATGTTATAAGCTACATTCATAGCAAAAGCGGATTTACCTATGTTTGTAGGAGCTACAACGGTTATTATTTCACTCGGTCTAATCCCGCCTAAGCAATTATCAATCTCTGAAAATCCAATGTTAAGTTTACGGTCTTGAATTGTTTTTGAGTATTCAAGATAAGTTTCATACATTCTCTTTTTTGTGAATACCGTTTCAAATTTAAAGTTCTTATGCTTTTCAAGTAACTGTTCAAATTTTTCTATTTCATTCATAGGGATTTTTAAAATGAGTTTTTAAAGTTTTTAATTTGCAGAATTTTATCGAGTTTACTTATTTCTTTGCCTATATCAACTTGCTTTATTCCCGGATGTCTTACTTCAAAAATGTTAATCATTCTATCTGCTATTTCTTTGCTTCTTTCTGTAATCTTGGTATGCTCATCTGCTAAGTTCCAAAATTCAATGTCTAATTCCTCGTCAATCTTTGTCAAGATAAATTACTCCTTCTTTTTGTTTTGGTTGAGACGGAATATATTTTATCCAATCTCTAAAATAGTTACTTGAAATAGGGAAATAGTTTAAATCACTTAACGAGGATTTGTAGCTGTGAAAAGTATTTTTAAAGGTTTCCCATTGGTCTTGGTATTGTACGGCATCAGAAAAATAGTTATAACAAACCCCTTCCCCTCTTTGCTTGTCTTTAGGAATTTCTGCAAAGATACTTCTAAAGTATTCTCCTTGCTCTTCTGTTGTTAATGCTATTCTATTCTTTTCTATACTATTCTTTTCTTTGTCTTCTAAAACACCTCTATTAGATGTAGTTTTATTTTCTATAACTCCGCCTAACTTCTTGTTTTTTTCGTTCTCTTCTTTTTTTCTCTCTGCATATTCTCTCTTATATTTTCTATCATCTTGTATCTTTTGGAGACGTTTTCGGATAGAATTGGAGGAAAGATTTTGATTTTCAAAGAGTTTTATTTCAATTGAGTATGAAATTATTTTTTTTAATTGCTTAATTTCTATATTCCAATCTTTACTATAAAGCATTAAATCCTCTTTTGCTATTAAAGAAAAATCGCCGTTGTATTTATAAACTTGCTCAAGAATTTTATTATAAATGGCGTAGCCCATTAGTCCAAATTTACTTTCAAGTTTTTTGATTTTTATATCATTGCTCATTTCTACATCGTGATTGAAATAGTCTAAGCCGTCTTTCAGTGGTCTTGCCATCTGTGAAATTATTTATTTAAAAAAGAAAACCCCTGCTTACTTCATACGGCAAAGTATGTGGTTGTAAACAGGGGCTTCTAAAACTACCCTTATATAAAATCTTTTTTGCCGTATGAATTTACTACCCTACAATATAATTATTTTTACTTATTCTTTCAATACTAATTTTCCCCTTTCCACTTCTTTATTCAAGAGGGAA
>CAZLNR010000046.1:0-2472 GCA_964561035.1 uncultured Gammaproteobacteria bacterium
TACCTACTCGACTACGGTTACAGAGAACAGGTAAGGCATGAAGTAAAAACACTAAACAATAAAAATAAAGACAATGAGAGAAATTAAATTTAGAGCATGGGATAAAGAAACCGAAAAAATGTTAATGCCTGATAGCAATAGTGATGGCGAACATATTTGGCAATTTAACGGCAATGGCGATATAGTTATACTTGCTGAAGGAACTAAGTGGAAAGAGGGTGGTGGTGAAACCTATGAAGAAACAGGGTTTTATCCAATAGACTGCGCTCTAATGCAGTTCACAGGATTGACCGACAAAAATGGAAAAGAGATTTTTGAGGGGGATGTTTTATCTAATATCGTGGCAAGATGGGTGGTAGTTTTTAATCGCGGGTGTTTCTGTCATCAAATGGTAGGCAGACCGCAGAACCCAACAGAACTTGCGCTAAGGTCTTTAGTCGGTGGCGAAATCATTGGAAACATTTACGAAAACCCTGAACTTTTAAAATAACACGCCCCACCGAGCGCGAAAGAACCAAAGAAGCGAGAAAACAATTCGAGGGAAAAACACACTAAAAACAAATAACATGAATAAAAATTTAATCACACACATTCAACTTAAAATACAATCTCTAAAGGAAGAGATTAAATCTATTCAGTACACAATGGATATTGACGGCATCGGTGCGGACGATGATATTGCGCGGATAAATGAATGCACTCACAAAATTCAAGTGTTAAATGAGATTATAATTTCCTTTGGGAAAAAATAATTTGCACCCTTTTGTAAAAGTGAAGAATTAAATGATTAGATTTGCCAACGTATAATTCCTATAAAAGCGAAAATGAATTTACAATTTAAAAAAATTTGGAGAGGGTGTGTTAAGCAGTAATGTTTAACAAGGCAGTCGCTTGCCTATTTATACCACCCTACTCCAGATATTTTATTCAATGCGTCAAGCAGTGAATTACATAGAACACCAAAGAGCCGTTTATTTTAAACTGTCAGAAGATAATACTTTGACCTCAATTCACGTTTCCCTTTACATGGCTTTGTTTATGATTTGGAATGAATGTGGTTTTGATACGGAACTTTCAATCAACAGGAATGATGTAATGAAGTTGGCTAAAATTGGAAATGCAAATACCTATACAAAGTCGTTAAAGATGTTAGATGAATTAGGATACATAAAATACAAACCATCATTTAATCCGTTAATTGGCAGCAAAGTAACTATGTGCATATTTGGTAAAGGTAGTGATAAAGGTACTGCACATGGTACTGTTAAAGGTGGTAGTAAAGGTAGTGGTGAAGGTGATGATACCTTATATAAACAGTTAAACAAGGAAACAAATAAAACAATAGAACAACGCAAAGCAGACTTTTTACTTTTAGTGAATGAAACCCTACCTACCGAAAATAAGGAACGACTAAAATCTTTCACAGACTACTGGTCTGAGCATTCGCCTAATGCAAAAAAGATGAGGTGGGAAAAGCAAGACGCTTTTGATATAAGTAGAAGAATGGGAACGTGGAAGAGAAACGAAAAACCTAACGAATACCCTATACAAACCTCGACACCTAAAAGCCTATACAAAACACAAGCCGAAATAATAGCCGAAAACCAATGAACCGCGAAATAGAAATACAAACCATAGCGCACCTGATAGACGAGCCTAAAAACTACATGGTTAATTCTGTGCGGTTATCTGAGGACTTGTTTACAGAAGGTGATATGCGCGAAGTGTTTGTTTCTTATGTAAAGCGAATTAAAGAGGGGCGCACACCTGATGCGGTTAATCTTTCTGCAACAGACGAAAGTCGTTTAACTCTTCTGAAAATTATTTCAGAGATTAACTACGATGTTTCTTTTTCGGGTTGGCTAAGTATGCTAACCGATAAATGGAAAGAGCGAAAGCTAAACGGAATACTCACAAAGGCTTCATTGGTTAAAGGAGAGATTGACGATGTGATAAAGGTAATGCAGTCAGAACTTGCCTCACTTAGTCAGGTAAATGTTGTAGAGCCAAAAATAATAAAAGACCATATCTTAGATGTTTTTAAAGTTATTGACGAAAACAGAACGCAAGTAGGATTAACTGGAGTTGATACAGGGCTTTATATGCTTAATCTTTTTACTTCGGGGTGGCAGGGTGGAGACTTAGTAATAGTTGCAGGAGATACTTCGCAGGGCAAAACTTCACTTGCTTTGCAGTTTGCGCGAACAGCAGGATTAAAAAAAGTTCCCGTTGGTGTTTATTCATACGAAATGAGTTGCCGCCAATTAACAGCCCGATTAATGTCACAGGAAACCGAAATAAGTTCTAAAAGAATGCTGACTGGCAAAATTGAACTTGAGGCAATCGGAGGGCTAACTCATAAACTTCACCACCTTATAGGCGCACCGATTTTTATTGATGAATGTTCATCTACACGCCTCGACTATCTTTTAAATTCAATGACAGCTTTACACCTGACGAAAGGAATAAGAC
>CAZLNR010000047.1:0-790 GCA_964561035.1 uncultured Gammaproteobacteria bacterium
CTACCCAACGAAACAGGGCTGTAAACTTCGCTACCGACTCCGTCAAATGGTGTTAAAATTACTTCACCAATATTAGAATATAATTCAACTAATCTATCAATAACATCTAATTGTAATGGGTGTACGTGCTTTTCGTCATCTTCTTCTTTGGTATCTCGGAACGGTAAAACATTATCAATGCGAATGTCATCCCAAACACTTGAGGCATATCTCTGCCAAATAATATGAGATAATTTATTAGTCTTAGTATCTTTGTGATTTTTATATTTCTTTTGAAGTTCCTCAAGTGAAATATATTTTTCTTTGTGGGCTTCGAGTAATGGCGTTTCACCAAAGTATTCCGTAAAACCGTTTTCATGTGTTACAGGGGTTTCACTATCTCCATTCTTGGTAAATATTAAAACGTAATCCGGCATTGCGGTAAAACATTTTGTAGCATCTTCAACTATAAATTTGTGCATTAAAGATTGTACCATTGTTCTCATACGAACTTTTAAAGGCTCTTTCCATACCGTAATACGGTTACGATAATGAAAACCGTACTTTTGGTGTATGCGAATTATTTCATGCGGGAAATCCCAAAGGAAAGAACGGTTATCAAATACATCTGTGCAATGTACTGCGTTAATTCTGCCCGGCTTTGTTACTCTTGCTTGTTCTTTTATTAAAAATTCGTATTGCTCTAAAAATTGTTCTTTACTATCGCAGTTTGAAAAATCTTTATCGGAGCTGGAATAGTTATAAAGCCCTGCAAATGGCGGACTGTAAATTGCTAAGTCAATACAGTTAT
>CAZLNR010000047.1:800-2468 GCA_964561035.1 uncultured Gammaproteobacteria bacterium
CATAGATGAAATTACTTCCATACAATCCCCATTATACAGGGAATATCTTTCTTTAATTAATTGGTCTTTTACTTTCATAGGAATTTTGGTAAGGTTATTTTTTTGTTAAATTCTTTGTTAGTTATTTTATAAGTTTGATTTACATTTTTAGAAAGATTTTCAAACATACTTATTGCCTTATCTTTTTTAATTTTAAGGCTTTCCATAATTCGTGTTTGTCCGTCTGATAAAACTAAATCACAATAAACTTTTCTCTTTTGCCCAAATCTCCAAAACCGTCTTATTGCTTGGTAGTATTGCTCAAATGAGTATGTAGGGAAGTAAGTCGTGTGATTGCAATGTTGCCAATTTAAACCAAACGCAGTGATTGAACTTTTAGTAATTAGTTTATCAATTTGCCCCTGTGAAAATGCTAAAAGAATTTCCTCTTTTTTATCAATATCCATATCACCTTTTACTTCATAAGCATATTTATCTAATTCTTTTATTCTCTTTGCTTCATCATTTAAGTTTACCCAATAAACAGTCTTGTCATGTTTACTTGCTTTCTCTACTGCCATTTCACAGCGTAAATCTATTGTAGCTCTTACCTCTGCTTTTATTTCACGAAATCCAATTGCAGGAAGATTAAACAATTGAACTTGACCGTCAATGTCTAAAGGATTAATATTTTTTACAATCGTTTCATTTTCTATTAACTCCGGCAAGATAAATTTTTCATCTGAAAATCCTAAGTCGCTTGGCTTTCTCATTGAGATACTCCAACTTGAAACCCATCTCCAAAAGTCTTGCTCTGCGTGTGGCTTTAAATACCATTCACATCCTGCGTGCCTTATATCAATTGAACTACTATTATTTTTAAAAAACTTTGTTAGCATATCGGTATATCCTAAATATCCTAAAGCCTCACTGCTATTTCCTAATTCGATATAATCGTTCGGGCTTGGTGTTGCAGAAAACAATCCTCTATATTCAATCTTTCTTATAAACTGATTAATAGCATTTCTTGTCGCACCTTCAAAGTTTTTTAATATTCCGCTTTCATCAACTATAACACAGCAAAAGTCATTCGGATTAAAATAATGAAGTCTTTCAAAATTTGTTATTACTAATTTCTTTTTATAGTTTCCGTCTTTGCAATATTCAATATCGTCAATATGGAATTTTTCGGCTTCTGTTAAGAATTGAAAAGCTACGGCAAGTGGTGTTAATATTAAAGCGGGTTTGTTAGTATGTCTTATGAAGTTTAATGCTTTGGTAATTTCAATGATTGTTTTTCCCAATCCTGTATCTAAAAATCCAGCTCCACGACCTTTTAAAATTAAATGCTCTGCTGTATATTTTTGAAAGTCAAACATCTTATCGGGAATGAAACTTGGCTTTATTCCAAACTCACTCGCTGAATGTTTTTTACTTTCTAAAAACTTTAAATACTCTTTGCTTGACGGCATAAGTTTAAATTTTGATTAAATAAAAATACCTTGTTTCGTTTTCACCGTCAAGCAAAATTTTGAAACAAGGTATTTTAAAAACACTTTTGTTTGCTTGACGGTTTACAAATATAACTAAAACCCTACTGAATTAAAACATAATATTTATTAAAAATTTCTTCGCTAACATATCTCAAGTATCCGTTAATCGTTCCCATTTTATATTTTTTATCTTCCT
>CAZLNR010000048.1:0-2450 GCA_964561035.1 uncultured Gammaproteobacteria bacterium
AAATTTCTGCGATTGCACTCTTTGATTATTTCGGTCACGAAGTCAATGAGAAATCGGTTGCAAGGGCATTAACGAATCTGTTTAATAGAGGGGTATTGGTGAAGGGTGACAAGGTTATGAATAGAAACGGGATTACCGTAACTCAATACCGATTGCCTAATGGGCAACAACGGTTGATGATATAGTGTGTTTAGTTAAGTGCAATGTGTGTATAGTGAAGCCGAGTCGCTTGTGTGGGCGGCTCGGTTATTTAAACCCTAAAACCAAAACCAATGACACTAAAAGAATTTGAAAAAGTAAAAAAAGCTATGCAGCGAATTAATGAATTAGATTTAGAGATAGTCGAAATCGAAAAGTTTGCTGAAAAAATTGGACAAGAAGACGCAAAGATGCAATTTGATTTGTCCGTTAATTTACCTGTAAAGAAAGAAGAGGTGGATGAATGTCAAATCGAAGAAAGCATTACTGAAAGAATACACAGGCTTTATTTTAATCCTACACCCTCGTTTGATTGCGGGGGAATTATTAAAAAAACCATCAAAAAACCCGACACTATTTCAAATCGTGAACTATCTGATGTTGCTTGTTATCAAATCTTGTCTATCCTTGTTTCGGAGCGCAAACGAATCAGAGAATCATACATTAATCAGATTGAATCATTAGGAGTCAAATTTTAACCCCATGAACCACTACGACAATTACCTCGAAACCAAAACAATTCTCGGCCTCTGTGACAACTACTATACAGGCGTTCGTGACATGATGCTGCTAACCGATCCGGAATGGGATGCTAAACAGGAAGCGTTAAGCCGACTGATACAGCGAAAGCCGAAGAAAGGGCGGGGTGTTGGGAGTAATGTGATGGAGAAATTTTGATTGTTGAAAACTCACCCGCTAATTATTTGCTAGTATCAAAGTAGTTTATTATTATTGCATCGCTGAAATTACACTAATGAAAAGAAATTATAATATATCCCGTATATCGGAAAGGCTTGGGTTACTTAGTGTCCCAACAGCGGCTTTTTTGATTGCGGGATATTTTATTTTATACCACTAAGAACTATGGCAACAGATGTTATTTGTAAAAACTGCGGCGGCATTAATGACTATCGCATTGAAAAGAAGGCTAACAATCAATGTGCTTATTGCAACGGATGTGAGGCGTTTATTAAAAATATTCCCTACGCACCCAATACCATTATTTACTTTGGTAAATACAAAGGCAAAGACATTAACGAACTTACTGATGTACCGTACATGGAATGGATGTATGAGAACGTTGACAAGCTAAAAGAGCATCAGAAACAAGCCCTTGTTTCTCGCATTAACTTACTAAAAAATCAAGGCCGATGAGAGATACTTGTATATTCTATCGGTCGTTTTATGATGCAATATCGACGTTACCCGAAAGCGAACAAAATGCAATGTTTAGAGCTGTTTTTGATATGTCTTTTGATATGAAAGAACCGCAACTTGAAGGCGTTTCTAGAACTATTTTTATGTTGTTAAAGCCTATAATTCAGGCAAATATAAAGAACTATCAAAATGGAACAAAACCCAAACGTAAGCGAACAGGAAGCGAACAGGAAGCCAAACCGAAGCGAAAGGGAAGCCAAACCGAAGGCAATAAGGATAAGAATAAGGATGTAAATAACAATAAGGATAAAAATGAAGATAAGAATAAATCCTTTGAATCCTTTTGGGAATTGTACGGAAAAAAAATTCAACGCTCGGACTGCTTAAAAAAATGGATGAGGCTAAACGAACAAGAGCATGAAAAAATTTTAATCAATGTCCCGTTGTATGTTCAGGCATACAAAGACATTCAGTTTAGATGCAATCCACTAACCTACCTGAACGGCGAAAGATGGAATGATGTATTAACGCAACGCCAAAGACCAACAATGCAAATCGACGAATCAAATAACCAATGGTAAACCCCATCACAATATTCTCCAATATTTTCAGCAAAGAACCTCATTACATCGCTGTTGATACGGCTTTGGAGCGAATCAAAACAGGATCTAAAAGCAAGGAACGGGTGCTAGAAATCCGTACACAAATCGACCGTGAACGGGCAAATACTTTGAAACAAAACCTACCAAGTGTTTGTTTTTCGGGTAAGTTCACAGGGGAACGAAAGGATGCTACCATCATTTCTCATTCGGGTTTTATCTGCCTTGACTTTGACCACATCGAAGATTTGCAAGAAGCAAAATGCGCACTTTCCGCTAGTGAATATTGCTATGCTGTTTGGGTAAGTCCATCGGGTAACGGCTTAAAGATGCTCGTAAAAATTGCAGACGGCGCAAAACATCGTCTTCACTTTGCCGCCCTAAAAAAAGATTTTCCCGAAATTGATAAATCGGGCGTGAATGAATCACGGGTAGCGTATGAAAGTTTCGACCCCGAAATCTTCATAAACCCGAAAGCCGCCGTTTATAAAAAAA
>CAZLNR010000049.1:0-2310 GCA_964561035.1 uncultured Gammaproteobacteria bacterium
TACGTTTGGTATGTGAGCCAAGAGGTTTATGAAATAGGCGGGTATTCGTTCGGATGTGTAAACGGAAAATATCAAGAATTTAATATTTATTACTAATGATTTACATCTGTTCAAAATGCGGATTTCCAAATGAACTGACAAAGCGGTCAAACCAGCAGAATCGTTTTTTGCACTTTATGATAGGATTAAGAGCAAAGCATACCGGCAATACATTTGAAGAAGAAAAATGCTATCTGAAATATGAACACGGGTTTTATTCTGAAAAGACAATCGGCGGGAAATCTGTTATAGTTTACGAAGAAACATCTAAAATGAACTCAAAGCGAATGGCTGAATTTATTGATTTGGTTTTTATGCAGTCAAATTCTGAGGGGATTTCGGTAATGAGTCCACAGGAATATTATGAAAGTTGATTTTGGAATATTACAGACTTGAATTACAACATACGAATTTCAAACGGAAACAGGGGTAGGTTGAAAAAATATGGGGGGTATGGAGTATTATACATTTTCAGATAAAAGACGCTTAGAATTGAGATATGGAAGCCGTTTTTTAAGAATATCAGCAAAAACATTATTTTTAAACCAAAAACAAACATTATGACAGCAGAAACAGGTTATAAAAGTACAGGTAGTCAAGAGGTACCACCTACAGAGGAAAGTAAAAAATTTGATTCTTGGTATAATCGAGTTTCAAGCTTGATAGGAGAATTAAGTTTCCAAATTAATACAATCAGAACAAAGTCAGACAATCTTTACAAAGAAAATGTTACGGTTGGAGAAGATAAATTGAGAGCTGATTTGCAACCAAAAGAACCCGCATTTATTCCAATGAGTTTCTATGACTGTCTGACAAAGATTGAAAATGACTTGGAACAAGTAACCAAAAGAGCTACGCAGATAGAAATAAATTTAAATAAAATTATTTAAGTATAATAATTTTCAACTTAATCATACAACATTATGAACTTAACAGACTTAAGCAACAAGCTATTTGACGGGACTTTTACCCGGTCAAGTTTCTGCGAATTACTCAGCAAACACGTTTATACAATCGAAGAAATTACCGAGTACATGAATGATGTTAGTACGAATAAGATATTTGAACAGGCGGAATTTACCAAGTGGGTGCATTTGAAGAGGAGGGTGAAGAAATGAAAATTCCTGATGGCGAAATAAAAATTAAAAATGTTAGAATAGAAAATAGTAAAATAATTTTAACTACATACTCGGTATATTTTGAAGATTGTACTTTGGATGGTGTTCAAATTGAATTCATTCCGACTAAATGGTATGACAAATATTTTAAAAAAATTAAATCATTATTAAAATTATGAAAATCACATTACCCGAATGGATATTTTTTGCAGTGATACATTTTGTGTTATTTATAATATTAACTTAAAATAAAAGGAGCTTTATAATGATTAAAGAAATAAAAGGAAAAATTTTAAAATCAATAACCATAGATGATTCAAAAGAATCAGCGTTGTTTGAAACAATGACGGGGCAAAGATATATGATGTATCACGAACAGGATTGTTGTGAACACGTTTATATAGATGAAATATGCGGGGACTTATCCGACTTAATCGGAAGTGAGATTTTGACTGCGGATGAACGAACAAGCGACGATAATGCAAAAGACCCGAAGTATGATGAATCTTTCACGTGGACATTTTATGAAATAGCGACAATAAAAGGCAACGTAACAATCAAATGGTACGGCACTTCAAATGGCTATTATTCCGAAAGGGTAAGATTTATAAAGTTGATATGACAGCCGTCAACATAAATCTTATCTGCGAACTTGAAATTGTATACAAGCGGTACAAGGAATTTTATCTTGCTAAAAGTCCGAAGTATAACCTGACGGGAAGATCCGAAGTAAACTATGAAACAGCTTTGAATAACCTGTTTGATCAGATCCGTAATAAACTCTGGCTTGATTCACAATACAGGCTTGAGTTCAGACTTAAAGAAAATTTTCAGATAGAAAAAACAGAAACAGAATCAGAAATTTTAATTGACTTTTGAAATGGAAAAACCAATTTGTAAAAAGTGTAATAAAGAAATGCCGTTAATTGAAACTGTGAACGGTGATAAAATCAAAGTTGAGTATATCCCTGAGGATGCTAATCTGATTGGTAAACTTTTGCAGTACGGTGATAACGGATTAGAGGTAATTCCTTTGAAGTTTGGAAGAAAGATTTATCAATGTTCGAAATGCAAACATATCGTAGAGGTTGCTTTTTTATGAAACGCCGCATAAGAAAACGCACAAGAAAACAGAAATGGCAGGACTTCAGAT
>CAZLNR010000050.1:0-2303 GCA_964561035.1 uncultured Gammaproteobacteria bacterium
TTTTGTTTTCCTCTCAACTCATACATTTTGTTATACCATTGAATATCGTTTTTAACATTACTAAAGTAATGCGTTAGTGCTTTTGGAATAAGCAATAAAAATATTGTTAGTGCTTCGATGAATATTTTCACTTTGACTCCCTCCCCAATATATCCACTAACATTTTCAATTCTGAATCGGAGTGGATAAACAAATTAACTCCGTTTGTATCTACAAATTCCTTTTCTTTTTTTAACCACCAAATACTTCTAAAATTGTTTAGCTGTATTTTCATTCCGTCTCGGCACACTTCAAACCCCAATTCCTGCAATACTTTTTCACTTGGAATGTAGGTTATAGTTGGCTCATACGCAGGTCTAACAAATTCCTCTGCTTCTTCAATGTGTTTTCTAACCTTATCTTTATCGTAAGCTCCGATACAACGCATAAAATCCTCTTTTGTGTGGAAAGGGATAGACGGATTAAATTGATGCCATAAATTATTATTTGACATTGTATAGTTTATACTTTGTTCAATCCCAATAACCTTTTTAAAAGTATAACTACTAAATTGTTTTTCTATTGGCACAAACCCCATTTCCAATAATTCCCCAGGACTCGGCACATACTTCTCCACTTTCTGCCCTGTGATTTTAGATTCGTTTCTTATAAATATTCTTTTTACAGGTACGTTTCCCCACTGAAAATAAATCGGCTCGTTAGGATTATAATATTCAAGATTACTAATTAGTATTTTTTCAAACTCTACCTCTTGCCATTTTTTAATAAACAAGTATTTTCCGTCATCGCTAAAATCTATAAAATGGTAACCGCTTTCTTCAATTCCAATTTCTACTACACCCTCTTTATTTCTTGTGGCTTTAATGTTGCTCATAGTGATTTTCTTATAATTTTAAAACTACCGTTTTTCTTATATTTTATTTTTAAGTCTTTTATTTTCTTTTCTCCTAAAAACTCTTTTCTAAACCAAAGTTCATTTTGGGCTTTCCATAATTCAAACTCTGCTACCTTTGTGTTGTCTTTTATCTCCATATCCCTTTTTAGTTTAAATTAATGAATGTTAGTTTTTGAAATTCAATACTATTAGCCCCACCTCTCCAACTCAATTCCAAAGTTTCATTGTTTTATCCATTTTTGGTTTGGTTAAGGGTTATTATTTCTTTCAATTCTTTTTTACTTCTTTTGAGCTTAAAGGTCTTACTTCTGTCTTTTAATTTTTCCGATTCCAATAAATCTAATCTCATTGGTTTACTCATGTTTTCAAGTTTCCGTCTTGAGATTAATGTTTTGCCGGAATAGGATTCAAGGTAGTGGTTCATATTATTTTTTAAGGTTTTCTAAATCTTAAAACTTCTTTTGTATCTGCGATTACATCGCAGGCTAAACTTTCAAAGTCCATAAAAATTAAAGTAAAGGCTACCCAACCTAAACATATTCGCCATGATGTCTTTCTGAATTTAATATAAAACCCTCCGTATGAACCGCCCGAAATCATAAATGTAAATCCTTTGTAGTCCATTTTCTTTTTTTAGTTTAAAAGTTTGCTGTTTGGTGGTTAATGATATTCTTGTATTCTGTCATCAATAATCGGTAATAGTTCTATTGATTTAATTACCCCTATTGAATTTTCAAGATTAAATTTGTCGTCAAATTCTGCTCTCCAGCTATTCATTAAAAATCGTGTGAAGTTTTCTGATTTATCAGTTACATCTTTCCGCCGGATAACTTGCTTAGTAGTATCGTTTTTTATTTGAAGATAAATGTAGCTCATAATTTATTTTTATATTTATCGTGGTATCTTTTGGAATTATTCTGATTTAAAAATTGATTAGTGATTATATTTCTTAAAGTGCCTTCACCTAAAAAATACTTATCTCTTAAAATTAAAATGTTTTCTGCCATAGTATTATCAGTAGTCCGTCTTAGTTCCTTGTATTCTTTTCTTATGGCATAGTTTCGGATAAAAACAAATCTTAATATTTTGTTGTCTAAAAGGGTTTTAAATACTTCATCTGATATAAGTTCGGGGATAGGGTTTTTCATAAGCTCCTTATGTCCGTCTGTTCTGAAACAATTGCATAAAAACCATTTTTTAAGTTCATTCGTGAGGCAATACGACTATCTATTTTTTTCAATGCCTCAAAATCGTAATTGGAAGTTACCACTGTAGCTTTATTTTTCCATTCAAGTCTTTCATCCAAGATATACAAAATGTTCCTCCGGGAAAAATCATTATCACTTGAACTGAATATATCATCTAATACTAAAAAATCTTTTTTGCAATAACTATCTAAAATTTCTTG
>CAZLNR010000051.1:0-2074 GCA_964561035.1 uncultured Gammaproteobacteria bacterium
CAGCTCGAAACTTAGGTCTTTCTACAGCCATTATTGCTTCTACTGGCAAAGATGCTAACGGACAGATGGTAAAAGCAGAACTAAAAAAACAAAAAGTGCAGACCAAACTGCTTCATGTTGATGCTTCTACCCCTACGCGCTATGCCGTTGTGCTCAATTTCAAACAAGAACGCACAATTCTTTCTTACCACCAAAAACGAAACTACCGACTTCCTAAACGAATTCCAACAACTCAATGGATTTACTACACCAGTCTTAGCGAAGGATACGAAAGCATGCAGCATGAATTTATTAGTTTTTTAGGCAAGCATAAAAATACGCGTTTAGCATATAATCCGGGATCTTTACAGTTGCAAAATCTAGACAAGGTAAAAGAAATAATTACCCACACCGATATTCTTATTGTTAATGTAGAAGAAGCTTTGATTATTCTAAACAAAAAAAATTCTCCAAATCTTAAACCTGAAACTCTCATCTCTGAGCTCATAACTTTAGGAGCCAAAGAAGTGGTTATTACAGATAGCCATAAAGGCGCGTGGGCGGGAAATAGCGCTCAGACATGGCATTGTCCCGGTTTCCCTATAACTGTTGTTTCCAAAACCGGTGCTGGCGACGCATTTTCAGCTGGATACTTGGCCGCTCGCTTGCACGACCAACCGATTGAAACTGCCTTGATTTGGGGTATTGGCTGCAGTTCACATATTATTTCTACCCCACACACCGCTCAATCCCGTATCAACAAAAAAGAAATGACAGACATCATTTCTCAATTTTCTTCTATAAAACCTTCTCTAATTTCTTAAAAAAGATTTTCAGTTGAGTTATAAAAATCTATTTGCATCGGAATATTGATGCCTCTCATTCTGTTTAGCTCTGCTTTTCGTCCAGAAAAAAACTCTTGCGCTTGGCACACCGCATCATAATCCAACTCTCGCCCTAATAAACATAGCCCGTGTTCAAAATCTTGAATTTTAGCTTCAATTTCTACAGCTAGCGGCGAACCTGCTTCTTCTTGCTTTAAGAAGTCACGCAACGACTCCATGCTCATTTTAATTTTTTCTAACAAAGCTTCGTACTCGCCTACTTTTTGCAAATACCCTTGCTTACCCATTCCCATTAACTCGCGGCGTACATATTCTTTTATTTCTACTCTCATTTCTACCAAAGCCCTTCCTAGCTCTTCTCTTTCTTCTATAGAAAAAAATGAAGCTGGCCGGCCAGAATAGACATCTCCCAAAGTACCGCCAAACTCTTTAAAAGAATCATATTTTAATTGCAACCCTTCGCTCATCTTTGGTATTAAAAAATGATCACCAAGTGAATGCTCAGCTAAACGTAAAAAATGCGCATACGCTTGATTCCACGGCCACATTTGATACCCAAACACAACCATGGAACGTTCTATTTCTGACAATGTGGTATCGGGGTTTTGCTCCAATCGAGCCACTTCTTTTTCCATAGCCAGCACAATACGCTCCGGCACTAGAGGCGGTACATGATTATATAAAAGATGAAATAATTGCAAAGTTGATTGCATGGAGTTAAATATTATGGCTGATATGATACATGGCTACACCCGCGGCCACACTTACGTTGAGACTATTTTTTTTACCAAACATTGGTATTTCAACTGCCATGTCGCAATAACGCAACAGCGATCGTGGCACACCTGTCTTTTCATTACCGAGCACTAGCGCCACAGGAGATTTTGGTTTCCAGGTAAATATATCTTGGCTGTTTTTTGTTTGCTCCAGCGCAACTATATTATACCCCATTTTTTTTAATTCGCTAAGCAATCTGCCAGTTTGTTTTCTATATTCCCACGGCACCCATTTTTCTGCACCAAGCGATACCTTATCAACCTGCACATGCGGCGGACATGGTGTATATCCGGTAAGATACAATTTATCAATACCTGCGCCATCGGCAGTACGAAAAATCGCGCCCACATTGTGACCGCTGCGAATATTTGGAAGAATAACAATTTTTTTATACTCAATCATATCAAAAATATACCAAGGATTTTATAAACAATCAATATGCAATAAAAAACCGCCTTTATAGCGGTTTTTTA
>CAZLNR010000052.1:0-2063 GCA_964561035.1 uncultured Gammaproteobacteria bacterium
TTATAGTTTACGAAGAAACATCTAAAATGAACTCAAAGCGAATGGCTGAATTTATAGATTTGGTATTTATGCAGTCAAATTCAGAGGGGATAAATATAATGACAATTGAGGAGTTTTGGCAAAGTTGAAACAAACTATCGAAAATTTAAACGATGTATGCGGTTTAAGTCTTCCAGGCAATGAGATAATTCAGAAAATGTATCCGACATCGACTCAATTTTAAAAATATTAACAAAATCAGTATTGAAAGTTTTAATTTTAAACGAAAAATAAAGAAAAGCACTATGAACGGGAAGGGGTTTTATAAGGATTATTTCAAAGTTAAAACGACGCCACAGGGCTTTAAAATTGAAAATATGAATCTTGAGGGTGTAAAGTTGATAATTACAACAAAAAACATAGAATTTGATCAATGCACTTTAAAAAATACAATTATTGAATTTAGCAAAGAAACTTTCATTGAAAAATTGAAAAGATACTTTAAAATTTAAAAACAATCATTATGAAAAAGAAAACTAAAATAAATGATTGGTTTAGTTCAGAAAATAAGCTCAAAGATTACTTCAAAGATAATGGATGCGATTTGTATTCACATTCGATTTATCCGATTTACGATGCTCAATGGGAAGGTATGATTGCAAGAGTTACATATATGGGTTATAATTACGGGTTAGCTTTTACGGTAAATACCGCAAAAGATTATGAAAATACGGAAGCTCAGGTCATATTATTTTGTAGGAATAATAATTTTACATTTGACATGAATAATTTTCCAATTGAACGATGCATTAAAAATACTATTAAATTTAATCTTTACGAATTATAACTAAAAACAAACATTATGAAAATTTCAGAACTTACAAACGAAATATTTGAAAAATCATTCAGCCGTGAATCCCTTGAAAGACTTTTGACAAAGGAAATTAGAAAGAAAGTTGAATATGCTTTAACGATTGCCTGTTTAGATAATTATCAAACGAAACCAAATGAGGTAATATTAAAAGAAACTTTAAAATCAGAATAACTATGAAAATCACATTACCCGAATGGATATTTTTTATAGCAATATTAATTATTGTGGCAATAATTATGCTGGAGTTTAAATAATTATGAACACACAACCAATAATCACAACTTACAAAAACGGTTTTAATGTGAAAATGAAAAACCGACGTATACTGGCAATCAAAGAAGAAGATCATTATTTCGTTGAATTTAAAATTCTAAGAAATAAAAAAATTGAAGTAAATACATTAAAATTAAGTGAGGAAGCTATGCATTGTTTAAGCAGAGGTTATTCAGCTTTCAAGGATTTTAAAATTTAACTTAAACTAAAATGGGATTATACGACACAGTATATTTTAGATGTCCAAAGTGTGAAGAGCTTTTAAATACTCAATCAAAAGCAGGTGACTGCAATTTAAAAGATTATGATTCTGATAATGTGCCTTATGAAATCGGAAAAAGTTTAATAGGAAAAGAAATTTATTGTAATAATTGTGGGAAATTTCAAATATGTAAATTTGAAATGCCTGAAACAATGAGGTTAGGATTAATTAAATAATTATGAACACAAATCATATAAATCTTATCTGTGAACTTGAAGTAACTTACAAGCGATACAAGGAATTTTATCTTGCGAAAAGTCCTAAGTATAATTTAACCGGCAGGTCCGAAGTAAATTATGAAACGGCCTTGAATGAACTGATTGGCGGGATACGGAATAAACTTTGGTTCGATTCGCAATACAAACTTGAGTTCAGACTTAAAGAAAATTTTCAGATAGAAAAATCTGAAACTGATTCAGGAATTTTAATTGATTTTTAAAATAAATAAAAAATAAAAAATGAAAGAGATAACAATCAAAACAACAAATCCCGTGTCAGCAGATAAATTATTACTGAATTTCGGCATCGTAATGGAAGGTGGTGGTAAGGGTAACGAATCCGTTTACGTCAAAAATGATAAAGGGAATTATAAAGCAAGACATTTAACGGGTGATTTAGAATTTACTAAGTTCGCTATAAAGAATCAAGGTTACGGTATAGAGATAATTGAAAATT
>CAZLNR010000053.1:0-497 GCA_964561035.1 uncultured Gammaproteobacteria bacterium
ATTTATGTGAGGGGAAATCAATCAGAGTAATTTGCAAAGGTGCGGAAAGTCATTGTGTTGTTGATATGGTTTCAGGGGATTCAATAGTTGGTACTTCTGAATATCCTCCGTTCATAATGAGTACAGTTGGAGATTTCGGAGTGTTTATTTCTGACGGACTTTCAAAATGGTATTTGAATGAATTTAGAATACTATAATTTTAATTCCATTACTCTCCCTGCAAGTTTTAAATTCATAGGGAAAATAGTTCTTGCAGGGTTTTTAACAACAAACAATTTTTCATAACATAAAATAAATGAAACTTTCTTTCTGCATAATAAAAGCCGTTTCGCAAGTTACGGCTTTTTTAATTGAAAGAGAAAGAAAGGATTTTGAAATTATTTAGGGAGACTTTGAAATGAAAAGATTTGACGGCGGGTATACACTAACAATGTTAATACTTTGCATACTAATATTGTTAGTGCTTTACTCCATTAGTAAACCCTCAAACGCCCCTC
>CAZLNR010000053.1:507-2049 GCA_964561035.1 uncultured Gammaproteobacteria bacterium
AACTGAACTACAACTACGAAGCGTTTCAGTCTGATTTGCAAAGAGAAATGTTATCTCGAAATATGCCTATGGTCTATGCTAACAATCCTAATTGGTTTGACGATTACTGTAAAAAGGTTTTAAGTGAAGTTAAGCCGGGAGTAAAAACACTTTCACTCCCTACGTTTTTTAACGGCTTTATTGAAATTGAATTGTACCCTGCAAGTAATTTAACATTGGTAAAATAATTAAAACGCCCCTCTATCCATTCTCAAATAATTTCCACTGCTTAGAACATTATCGTCCGGCTCTGAATAGTCATCTTCTCCTGCATCTTCCGTATTAATATCTAATCCAATAACTCCCTTTGCAATTTTAGTAAGCGTATCTATACAAGCCGTATATTTATCTTTTACCCATTGCGGTATTTCATCGTATTGTATTCTATCATGCAAAAAATATATTCCTAAATCATACGAAGCCTGTTTAACGACTATTGGCGGGCTTACTAAGGGCAGAGAGCCTTTTACTACTATATTGGTAAGGTATGAATCAATTAATGAATCTGCGCTTGCAATAGCCTCTGTTAAGTTGCTATCTGTGTTATTTGTGAGCTTATTTAATTCCTCTACATTAATCTTTGTGAGGAAATATGCTTTATTTGTGTATGCCATTATTTGAGTTATTAAGTTTTTTGTAATCTAAATTTTTTGCTTTATCTTCTTGCTCTTTCTCGTATCCTAAACGAATTTCATTTTGCTTTTGCTTAACCTCGTAAAGTTCAAAGTCTCCTTTGTTAGTTGGAAGGTAAATTTTCAAAGCCATTTTTTATTCCTCTGTTGGTTTAATTTTTAATTTATCTAATTCCTCTTGCGTATAAGGCAGGTTTGTATCGGGGTTGATGTCTTCCAAAGTTGGTTCAATTGGCTTATCAGTTTCAGTTTCAACAGGTTCAACAACTTCAATCGGTACTAATTCTATTCCCATATATTCGTTTAGTTTTTCACTATCCTTGAAAGTAAATCCCGCCTCTTTTAATTCTTTCACAGTTTCCCCTTTAATCTTTTGCGTTTCAGCCTCTGTTTTTTGAGCTTCGGCAGTCTTAACGTCATCAAAACAAAACTTAGGGTATTCCTTAACATCATTGAAATTCATATCAACTATTTTCTGAATAAGTTTATTCATAGTATTTTCTATGAGCATTAAATCCGCAGTCGCTACATCTTGCCTTACTGTATCGTGAACTTTAGCCTGTGCATAAGAGCCTGTACTCCCGCCTTCAGTTGTTAAATTTTGCCCTAATACTCTGATTGATATTTCTGTATTCCAAAAATCAATATTACTATGATACATTTGAGAACCGTCTCCCTTGTTATCATCTCCACGAAATTCAACATCGCAGTCTTTGGGAATTACAGCACTTGCATTATTTTTTAAATTCTGTATAGCGGAAAATAAACTATTCTTATCGTGTTGATTTAAAGCGGTGTATTTACCTATTACCATTGGCGTTGCAAACTTCTCTAAGAATACGAGCCAATCTTTAATTCCATAGGATTTAAA
>CAZLNR010000054.1:0-1776 GCA_964561035.1 uncultured Gammaproteobacteria bacterium
CGTTGGCAAATCTAATCATTTAATTCTTCACTTTTACAAAAGGGTGCAAATTATTATTTCCCTCGAATTGTTTTCTCGCTTCTTTGGTTCTTTCGCGCTCGGTGGGGGATAGTATGTAACGCTGCAAAAATTCATCCCCTTCAACCATCTCCAGAATAAAGCAGGCTTCTTTGTTAGCGGTCATTACCGGTTCGCAGGGTTCAGTAGTTAATCCCATTAAGATAATACCACAGGCTGCTCCGAGAAAGAATGATATGAGTTTCATTAGAATAGTTGTGATTGCGACTTTTCTAAAACAGCCGATTGAATGTTTCTTTTTGCAAGGTCGAAGTAACTTTCTTTTAATTCAAATCCTATTCCCTTGCGTCCCATTTTAACCGCCTGAAAAACCTCGCTACCTATACCCATGAATGGAGTAAATACGGTGTCTCCTTTGTTGCTGTAAAGATGTATTAATCTTTCAATGGTGTCTAACTGCAAAGGGCAGATGTGTTTTTCATCATTATCTTCGCGCCCGTTCCTGTACCCTTGTAATGTGTTTCCGTAGTCAATATCCATCCAAACAGGCGAAGCGTATTTCTGCCACAAATCAACGGGTAAATCAGTATTTGTAACAGGGTTTTTCCGTTCTCCATCTTTACGGAAAATCATAACATAGTCAGGAATACCAACCCTGCTCATAGTGCTATCCTTTTTAATCTGTTTATGAAGCAATCCTAAAGCCTTTGTCCGTTGCATTTCAATTACTGGGTCTTTCCATATAGTAACCCTCGAAGCATAAACAAATCCTGCATCTTCAAAAGCCCTTAAAATCATTCCCGAAAAGTCACGAAGTCCGATAAATCCTTCCTTGCCTTTTTGAATAGGTAAATCCATACAATGAACCGCAACATTTCTGCCGGATATTAATACTCTGTGAAGTTCTTTAATTAAGAACCCAAACTGCATTAAAAACTCTTTGTAGTCTTTGCTGTTACCCATATCCTCAAGGTGGCTTGAATAGGTGTATAATTCAGCGAAAGGTGGCGAGAATACAGAAAGCCCTATACTTTCATTTTCTACTTCTGTAATCAGTTGAATACAGTCGCCCCGTTTGATCTTAAACCATTCATTGTTTTCTTCTGTAATATCAAAGTTTGCGGTAGTCATTAACTGCCCGTTTAAATTAGCGTTTACCGCTTTGCTCATTTCGTCTTGCATGGTTTCAAATTGTTTTTGTTTAGTGTCTATTGATTGTTTTACGTTTTTCATGGTGTCGGTAGTAATCAGGTAAATATTTACTTCGTTCTTTTGCCCGAAACGATAGGATCTTCTTATTGCCTGATATAATCCTTCAAAGGAAAAATCCAATGAAGCAAATATCTGATTTTGGCAGTTCTGATAATTCATCCCAAATGATGCAATTTTAGTCTTGCTGATTAATATTCTGAATTTGTTTTCTGCAAATCCTAAAAGGTATTTTTCTTTCCATTCGTTACTATCAGAACCTTTTACTTCAATAGCTTCTGGTAATAGTTTTTTAAGTATTTCACCTTCCTCATTTTGCTTAATCCAAATAATAAAATTTTCATCCGGTCTTGAATTAACGATACTCACAACTTCATCCAATCTTTGTTTTTTAGTCAATCGTAATTCGCTGTTAAAATTAGTAGCTGAAATTATCGCATCATTGAACAGTTGCCCGTTATCTCTCTTTGGTGTTATAATTTGCTTATCAATTAAATTCAAAGCAGGAAGGGAATAACCATCCATTGCAAAGCCTATATCTTGAGGCTT
>CAZLNR010000055.1:0-1710 GCA_964561035.1 uncultured Gammaproteobacteria bacterium
TAAAACGCATAGACACTTCCCTGCCCCTGCCTGAATACCAAACTTCTGGCTCGGTAGCTTTTGATTTGTATAGCCGGATAGATTTGACTATCGCACCGAAATCTCTTGGTCTTATTCCCACAAATCTTATTATTGAAACCCCAAAAGGCTATATGCTTATGGTTGCCAGCCGTTCCAGCACACCCAAAAAAAAGAGCTTGCTGGTACCGCACGGGATTGGTATAATTGATCAGGACTACTGCGGAGAAAAGGACGAGATTTTATTTCAGGCCTACAACTTTTCCGATCAGGAAGTGGCTATCACCAAAGGCGAACGCATTGGCCAGGGAGTGTTTGTAAAGATAGAACAGGGAGATTGGCAAGAAGTCGCCGACATGACCAGCACAAACCGCGGCGGATTTGGCAGTACAGGACAATAATTTATTTATTTTAATTTAAAATATATGAAAAATGCAGAACGAAGACCAGTTGACCCAAATCTAGGAAAAGAAAATTTTGGCGGCATAGGAAATCCAGACACAGAATGGGCCCAAGATTTAACTAGACCAGCTAGCAAATCTGAAATAGAAGATGCTGCATGGGAAAAAACGATCAAAGCAACTAAAGAAAGAATCGCAGAGGAAGACCGCGCTCCTCTTATAGAAGATGAGGCAGCCTTAAAGGAATTAAGATTAAGAGAGTTAAAACCCGGAGAACATGCAGACGGAGATTGGGATCCTGTAACCGCTATTGAAGCCTTAAGAATAAAACGAGAGCAGGGCGGGTTCTTAGGCTGGATAAAAGCAAAATTAAAAGGCGATCAAAATAATAATACTCGCCCTCAAAAATAGAAACAATAAAAAAATATGCAGACCTACCTAGACATAGTTCGCCGAGTTTTAGAAACCGGCGAGCGAAAATCAAACCGAACTGGCACCGACACCATTGCTGTGGCTGGGGCCATGTTTGAACACGACATGTCTAAAGGTTTTCCGTTGCTTACCACCAAAAAAACACCATTCAAACTGGTTGCTTCGGAGTTAGAATTTTTTATCAAAGGTATTACAGACAAAAAATGGCTCCAGGAACGCAACAATCATATTTGGGATGAATGGGCCCACCCAAAAAAAGCCCCTTATGGCCATGACGAAGAATCCAAAAAGAAAATGTTCGAAGAAAGAGACCTGGGGCCAATCTACGGATACCAATGGCGAAATTATAATGGAAAATACGAGAGCCACGACACCTGCTCTTTAGACAAAGGGGTTGATCAAATAAAAACCGTAGTTGAAGTATTAAAGAAAAATCCGCATGATAGACGGATGATTGTAAACGCTTGGAACCCGCTTATGCTTACAGAAATGGGGTTGCCTCCTTGTCATTACGCTTTTCAAATAACCGTTATCAACGGCAAATTAAACCTGTTATGGAACCAGCGATCTGTAGATGTTATGCTCGGTCTGCCATTTAATATCGCCAGCTACGCGCTGCTCTTACATTTATTTGCCAAGGAAAGCGGTTTTGCCGAAGGTAAACTGATTGGATTTTTGGCTGATACTCACATTTATGTCAATCATATTGATGGCGCCAAAGAACAGCTTTCTCGCGACCCTAATCTATACCCCCTGCCAACCATTCAAACAGATAACTTCACTTCAATTTTTGACTGGAAGTACGAAGATAGTAAAATTTTAAACTACCAAAGTTATCCGACTATCAAATTTGAAATCG
>CAZLNR010000056.1:0-1709 GCA_964561035.1 uncultured Gammaproteobacteria bacterium
TTTAATTCTTCACTTTTACAAAAGGGTGCAAATTATTTTTTAGGTGGTGTTTAAGGATTAATCATTGCAGACCAAAATTTAACCATGGGCAAGTCGCAGTTAAAGCCACCAAAATCTATTCCTAAACTGCCTCGGTAACTACCTGCTTCATAAACATAAATTGATTTATTCCACGTATCAAGGACTAAGTACCAAGGACCAAAAACAGGCAGTGTATAATAATCTCCGTGTCTTTTATTCGAACGAAGTCCCTTAGACTTTAACTTTGCCACAAGCAAATAATATAATTCTTTTGTTTCCATATTTATTTAGCGTGTTTTTCCTCGAATTGTTTTCTCGCTTCTTTGGTTCTTTCGCGCTCGGTGGGGGAGAGAATGTTAATCGGTACAAAATCCACCATTACAACCGCTTCCCTCGCCAAAGTTAAAATCCTGTTGCAATCCTATTTTCTTAATTTGCGAATACTTCATTTCTTTTTTCCAACGTGCTTTTTTTTCTTGGTCTGAAAACCATTGCATTTTTTCGGGTTCGTTTTCAAAGTTTTTGCGTAGTTGCTGAAGTGATTTATGAAAGCATCCAACACAGTTACTATCAGCAGGAAAATTAATACCGCTTTTATCAGCCCATTGCTTTACAGCGTAGTGGATAACCTTGTTTTCAATTAACGGAAAGTAACCTTCGCGCCATTCTATTTCTTCCCATTTGTTTTGAGTTCCCCTCGCTCCTACAACTCCTTTAAAAGAAGTAGATAATCTTTCGGCTCGTTCCATTTCATCATACCGAAATCCTATTCCCATTCTTATTTTCTCGCCTATATTTTTATACCACCAATCCCATATAGGGCGCATTTTCATTTCAGTTGTGCAAAAACGCCATGATTGATTAGGTAAAGCGCCACGCTTTTTATTTGTCTTGTCAAAGGAAAGATTATTCACCCAGATTATTTCTTTTCCTATTTTCTGCTCTAACTCAATTACTGCCATTAAGGTTAAATCACTTTCCGCAGTAGCAATAAATTCCTTGCCTATCTTATCAGAAACATACTTAACAAATGCTTCATCTTTCGGTTTACAATTAACATCGTCAATCGTAACCAAAGCGAATATTTCATAATCAGCAGGATAATGAACCGCCATATAAGAACTTGTTTTGCCGCCTGACAAACTGTTTACTGTTTTCATTTTTTATTAGTTAGTGTTTTTACTTCATGCCTTACCTGTTCTCTGTAACCGTAGTCGAGTAGGTAGCGTTGGATTAAACTATCGTGTGAAACCATCTCCAGAATAAAGCAGGCTTCTTTGTTAGGCGTAAGTACCGGCTCGCAGGGTTCAGTAGTTAATCCCATGTAGATAATACCACAGGCTGCTCCGAGTGAGAAAATTAGTAGTTTCATGTTTTTTTATAAGTCGGTTTATCTCCGTTTACTATAAATATACCCTTCTGGTCAACGACTTGAATAATATCCTCCCACAGCCCAACTCTGTCAATAATATCCCCTTTGCCATCAAATGATAGGACAAAGTCTAATTTGCCTTGCCGTATGCTTATCCACATTCCGCTACCATCGTTTAATTCATCAACGGTATGCTTTATTCCGCCTTTTGTCATAGCTTCTGACATTCGGTCTATAAGATGTCTTTTTGGTTTTGTTTCTTTTGTTTTCATGTTATTTTTGTTAAACATTAAGTAGTTCGGGCGTGTCGGTGGTG
>CAZLNR010000057.1:0-1623 GCA_964561035.1 uncultured Gammaproteobacteria bacterium
ATAACAATCAGTTTTATCTTCATACTCGGATTGTTTAATCTCATTCAGATTGTAAACTAAGTTGCTGCGGTATTTATTAACAGCATATTCAACAAAATTATAAATGTGCTGTGCTTGGATTGTGTTTTCCATTGTTATCAGATTTATATGAAATAGGTTTTAATTTAGCTTTGTTTTCTTTGTCATCCCGATTTGCAAATCCCCGGGCAGTTGCAATCCAGTCTTTCTTTTTTGCCCCCGTTGATTCACTCCAATTTTTTACAGCCTCGTAATAATAATTCGCATCATACTTCTTATACTTGTCATTTGAGATAAAGGCATCCCGGAAATCTTCAAAAATAAAAAATTTGCTATCTCTAAAGAACATATCTTTATCCTTACTCTTATCCTTACTCTTACTCTTAATCGTTACACAATGATTACACAATGATTCTTTTATCATATCATAATCATTCCGAAATGATAACTCTTTAATTACTGATACAATTACAGGCTTGTTTGAAGTGAGGTTACTGTATTGAAATTTAATGAACTTAGGGATAAAATAAGTATCTCCTAAATCTAAAAGACGGGATCCGAAAATTTCATTGATTTCCTCTTCCTTGTAATTTGTGTTACAGCAAAAATTCATTAATTTAAGGTTTTTTTTCAGCAGCCCGGCATGAGTACAATTATCAACTATATAAATCCATATCATTCTTGAATCATTATCTAATGATAAAAACCATTCATCTTTCCATTTTTCAGAGTCGGTTAATCGTTTAGCCATTAATATACTTTCCTTTCAATTGCAACCTGAACATTTGACTTTAAATTATCCCAAAGATCCGGGGTATTTTTTACCCACTGTAAATACTTTATTTCTTCCGGGCTTTCAAAATCCTCAATTAATTTTCCTTTGTATTTACCAAAATATAACACTGGCTTTTGTTCTGAATATGGTTCATTACCCATAAAAGAATTACAATCATTACACCATGCTGTATTTTGATTATTTTTCATAATGGTTTTGTAGTTATTAAAACTTCCGCATTTATGACAGGTTTTATCAAACATAATTTTTATTAAATAGAAAATTCCAAAACTCTAAGAACTAACACTGCCGAACTTGTGAAAGCAGGACTATACCTTTCGATATAATCATTCTTAGAATTTTGGAATCTTATATTTTGAAATCTGTTCACAAGTTTCTTTTTTGTTATTTTCAATTTAACACAATCCTTTTTAAAAGTAAATACATTATTTTGAATCAGTTAAATAACTCTCTACCTTTTTTCTTAACATTTCCTTGTATTCTTCAAAGCATACGACCCTATTATTTTCCATAAAATGCATGATGCCTTCACAGGTTTCATTTATGTATTCATCCTCATTGAAATATGCATTCATCAGCATTGCAAATTCTCTTAATTCATCTTCCTTAAAAAACTCACAAAGCAGAAAATTAATAATTGCAAAAAAAGATTCTTTTGATGTGCCATATACTTTTATTGTTTCAAGAACTACCGGAAGTTGAACTATCAAATATTCCTTTTTGTCTTTTAATGAATTTACATTTATCATAATGATTTAGTTTAAGTAAAATTTAAAAAATAAATATTCGTCTCCGAACTGAATTGACAG
>CAZLNR010000058.1:0-1589 GCA_964561035.1 uncultured Gammaproteobacteria bacterium
ATATGCTAAAGATAACAAACTAAAAATGGAGGGGTGCTTTTGCGATATTCAAAATTTAAAGAACGCAGATAAGGGAAACGATACCGATACAAAGCTGTCTATAATGACTTACCATAAATACCTTTTAGCTTTTATGATTGAATTTAGAGACGATTTAAACTTTGCCCATAGATATTCCTTTACTAAGAATTTATCAGAGAAAGAAAAAACAGATTTAGGAATTTAACTTAGTGCAAACATTTCGAGATAAATAAAAACACTAAGGAAAGCCCTGTTAATTAATTTTGATAGGGCTTTTTTGTATTGATTATTATAAACAGTTTATTCATATTGCATTTACAAATAAAACTTTAATTATGGAAGATAAAAATAAAATCGAATTACAAGACCTGTTAAAAGAGTTAGGCTATTCCGCACAAAGATTGCAGGTAACAAGAAAGAAATTACATAGGGGGAAAGACTATAAAAAAGTTGGCGGTCGTTATCATTACTATAAATCTGCATTGGTAAAATTGAAAAATAATCAGTTGGCAAATTATAAGCATAAAAATATTTTATAAAAGGACTTGACAACATAAACGGTTTATGTTATATTTGTATAACTCAAAATTAAGAGTAAAGAAAAATGAGAAGTCAAAAAGAAATTCAAGAGCATTACAATTTTTTAAAGAATCAATACGAAGAGTTAAAAGGCAGAAATGATTTGTATGAAGATTTTAAAAGAGTGCGTGAAAAAATGCGAGAAATCGCATGGGTATTAAATATTAACGATTGCGACTAAACTATTTCTTAACCCTTAACCTATCAAAATGAAAAACACAGCAATAAAAGTACAAGAAAACCACATCTACAAAGTAGCAGATTTTGAAATTGATGTTGAGCTTGATTTTAGGGCAAATACATACCAAGTTACTTTGTGGGATGCAAGCAATAAAGATTTAATAAAATTAGACGACCTATTGTGTTCAAATAATTGTGATGTTGATATTGAAATAATGAAAACTATTCTTGAAGCAATCGAATTTGCAAAAGGAGAATTATCCAAATGAAAACAGCTAAACAAAAACTATCCGAGCAATACGTACAATCAGTTTACGTAATCAGAGTAAAAGGCAATAACGGATATGTAATGATTGATGAAAATACCACAGATGACATTGAACAAGCGAGAGCATTTCAATATGCAGAGGCTTTGGAATATGTAAAAGGTTTTGAGAATACATATCAGATTGTTAAATACAATCCGAGTGCAACTGATACCGATACTGATATTGAAAGCGAAGATGAAACAAACGATAGAAATATTGAAGATAACTATACAATGAGCAGGGGGAAATGAGATGAGTATAAGAGCAATGAATAGAGAATTTCGTAGGCAAAAAAGACTTGCAAAAATAGTTAATGAAATCGAAGATATAAAAAACGATAGAGCTTTTAAACATAATGTGTCAATGGATTTAACAGAGAAAGAACAAGGAGAGGGCATCGAGCCTTGTTTCATTAATAAAGCAATAGACTTTTTATTGGGGTACTAACCCCTTAACCAATTTAAAACAAGATTATGAAATATTTGGGTGAATTAAGATTGT
>CAZLNR010000059.1:0-1533 GCA_964561035.1 uncultured Gammaproteobacteria bacterium
CAACGAAGAAAGCGAATGTTGAATGGAATAAGGAACGGAAGCAGATAATGGAGAAACTTAAAACGCACAAAGATTATCTAAATGAATTACAGGTTGTTTTTAATACGTTCATCCGGCTTCGGGATAAAGACCAATGGTGTATCAGTTGCGGCTGTAATATGGTAGGTAGAAAAGGAGATGCATCACACTATTATTCTGTTGGCTCTGCTCCTGAACTGCGATTTAATGAAGATAATTGCCACCTTGCTTGCGTGCCATGTAACCAACATTTACACGGAAATCTACTTGAGTATTCCAACAGATTGCCGAAGCGAATAGGATGGGAAAGGTTTTCAATTTTACAGGATAAAAAAGGTGTTTCAAATAAGTTTTCTATTGATGAACTGAAAGCAAAGACGGCACACTACAAAGCACAAATTAAAATATTAAAAGAAAAATAATTACACAGCTATCAATTAATTAATTACTATTGCACCCAGCGACCAAGCTAATGAAACACTTAAAAACATACTCCCCAAGAATGGTTAAGACGCGCTTATCTGCGTCCTGCTTGGTCGCGCCATTTGCGGGGAGTTACTTTATTTTATGAACTACACACAATTTTTAGAACAAAAGAAACACTCAATAGGTAATTCAGGTTTTGAGGCAAATTATATTCCTGAAATTGCTTTCGACTTCCAACAGTTTATTATTGAGAAAGCAGTAAGGAAAGGACGTATTGCCGTTTTTGCTGACACTGGATTAGGTAAAACTTTAATTCAGTTAGCGATTGCGAAAAATGTAATTCAGCACACAAATAAAAAAGTTCTTATTCTAACTCCTTTAGCGGTTGCATTTCAGTTTATTTTAGAGGCTGAAAAATTAGGGATTGATGACATTGAATATTCCAAAGACGGGAAACACACAAAGAAAATAGTTATCTGTAATTATGAAAGGTTACACTACTTTAATTCAGAAGATTTTGTAGGGGTTATATTAGATGAAAGTTCTATTTTAAAAAACTTTGACGGGGCTATAAAATGGAACGTAACACAGTTTTGCAAGAAGATACCGTTTAGATTTTTATCAACTGCCACACCCGCTCCGAATGATTATATTGAATTTGGAACAAGTAGTGAGGCATTAGGATATTTTCCTTATATGGATATGCTTACAAAGTTTTTTGCTAATAATGAAAACAATGTCCGCCCTCAAGATATTGGAACAAAATGGTATTTAAAGCCACACGCAAAAAATGAGTTTTTTAGTTGGTTAAATCAATGGAGTATATCAATTAAAAAGCCATCCGATTTAGGGTTTTCAGATGAACGATATAAGCTGCCGGAGTTAATAGAGAATAAGGTATTTGTAAAGAATGAAAAGAATTGGGTTATTGACGGGCAAATAATGATGTTTAACGGCATAGCTAAAACAATGAGTGAGGTAAGAGAGGAACAAAAGGGAACTTTTAAAGAACGATGTGAAAAGGCTGTTGAATTAGCAGAAAATAAAACATCTGTTTACTGGTGCAATTTTAATGATGAGGGTGATTTA